>CAZMMV010000006.1:0-40990 GCA_964567475.1 uncultured Tissierellaceae bacterium
GCGGGACACCCTGATTAAAAGTCAGGTGCTCTACCGACTGAGCTAATGGATCATGTAATTTCTTTATCGGATTTTACTTATTAACTTTTGTTGGTCAAAGTAATTATGGGGTGGATGATGGGATTTGAACCCACGACCTCCAGAGCCACAATCTGGCGCCCTAACCACTAGGCCACACCCACCATAATTTTCTGCTAAAACTTTTACTGCCAACAATTAAAAATTATATCACCTTACATATATAATGTCAATACTTTTTTAAAACTTTTTTTAATTTATTTTGATTATCTTTTCTTCTCTTGTATTTCCTATATTTATTAAACCTATGGTATTCTTCTTATCATGCCCTCTTGGCCTAGATGAACTACCTGGATTCATCACAATTATATCTTTTATTTTATCTATAAAAGCTATGTGAGTATGGCCAAATAAAATATAATCTACTTCTAATTGTCTACCTCTATAAAGAAGTCTATCTAAGGAAAAATTTATATTATACTTATGTCCATGGCTTAAAAGTATTTTTTTATCATTTACCTGAACAATTTCTTCATATTTAAATTCCTTTTCCATATAATCTCCATTACCTCTAACTATTTTAGTAGGTATATTAAATTTATTATATATTTCTATTCCATCTTTTACATAATCCCCCAAATGAAATATCATATCTGGTTTTTCATTGTTTTCAATATAATCAACTACATTGTTAATGTATCCATGACTATCAGATACTATTAGTATTTTCATCTTATTCATCCTTTGTTAATTTACATAATAATTCTTTTAATTTTTTTAAGGCTTTTCCCCTATGGGATATCTTGTTTTTTATTTCTTCTCCAAGCTCAGCAAAACTTTTATGGAATCCATCTGGAATAAACAAGGGATCATATCCAAACCCACCATAGCCACTTTTATTCAAAGCTATCTTGCCCTTACATTCTCCATTTATTGTAATTATTTCCTTATCTTCTTTTATTAAAGCAATAACCGTTTTAAATTTAGCAGTTCTTTTTTCTAAAGGAACACCATCTAATTCTTTTAAAAGCTTTTCATTGTTCCTATAGTCGTTTCCTTCTTCTCCACAATATCTAGATGAGTAGACTCCCGGCTTACCCTCTAAGGCATCCACAAACAGGCCAGAATCGTCTGCTATGACTATATAGTTTATCTCCTTAGCCAAGGCTTTTGCTTTTTTAATACTATTCTCTTCTAAAGTATCTCCATCTTCTACTACTTTTATATCTTTTAATCCTATTTGATCTTTGGATAATACTTCAAAAGGTAAATCTCCTAAAATATCTTTTATTTCTCCTAGCTTATTCTGATTTCCCGTTGATATTACTATTTTTCTTCTCATACTAATTTTACTCCTTTTTTCTTAAACTACTACAAAGTCTATTTTACCAAATAAATTGTATTTTATCTACAATTTTAAATAAATATTTTAAAATATAAATGACCCTTATTTATTCAGGGTCATAATCTAGGCGAGCAAAGCTCGCCTTAATCTTTTCTAATATTCATTTGCAAAGGCTGGTACCGTAGTATTTATAGTTTCGCCATCAATAAGTAACTCTACAGTTTCAATTTCTTCAAATTGACTTAAAGTAAGTCCTATATTCTTAATAAGATTACTAAAACTAACTTCCTCAGTATCTTCTTCATATACATCATAGGATATATCCACATAAGCAGTGCCATTCTTTACTTCTACTCCATGAAGTGTAGTATCCTTGGGCATATCAGAAGACAATCCTAAGCCCTCAGGAGGCCCTTCAAACAATATATCCAAAGCTGAATATACATTAGCTTCAGGTGCAAGAGTAGGAATTGTCATAGGGACAAAATATTCATAGTCATTGTCTGTATCTCCTTTATAATATACTAAAACCTTAGATTTTCCTTCCTCTGATTTACCTAATAAATTAATATCTTTTCTCTCTAAAACACAACTTAAATCTGTACCATGAGCTAAAGTTTGTATTTCTTCTCCACCTACATTGATCTTAACCTTTTCAATTGCAGGAAACTCTGTCAAAGTATACACTACACCTTTTATAAGAGATTCTTCATCAGATTCTGATTCATTATTTAAAAAGTTATCTGAAAAATCTATCTTACATATACCTGTGTCCTCATCAATTGTCATCCCTGTTATTTCTGTACCGGCTGGTATAATTGGTAAAAGTCCAGTATCATTAAGAGTATCTCTTAACTCAGGACTATCAATCATATTGTTAAGCGTTGCCTTTGCTATACCTTCTTCCCATGGAATTCTTCTCATTACAGGAACTAAATAGCCTTCATTGTTTTTAAAATACATAACAGTTTTTCTCATACCCTCTTCATCTTCCTCTGTAACATTAATTACATTTTCATCTGAACGTACAACTTCAATTTTATCATCATCACTTGCTACTCTGTTACTAATAAAATTTCTCCCAACAGTCAATACTGTTAATCCTAAGACTATTATTAGTCCAAATAATATTATTCTCTTATTTATCATCATAAACCCCCCTAAATTCTACTATTACATTATATTAGAAGAGTTGTCATACTATGATTAATTTATCCTATTTTTTAATTGGTGTAAAATATCCTCCACTGATAGGGTTTATATTATTAACAGTAATAAAGGCCTTTTCATCATATTGATATACTATCTTTCTTAATGATTCTAAGCTTTTCCTCTTTATAACAACATTAAGAATATCCCTTCTTCCTTCTCTGCCTTCACCTTGTATAACAGTTACACCAAATTTATTTTCCCTTAATTTTCTTATTAACTCCTTATTATCTCCATCCATTAAAATAATCTGAGTAGCTAAATTTCCTAAGCCAATCTTATTCTCTATTGCAATTCCTACGTAATTTCCACAAGCATATCCCAACGAATAGCTAAGTAGACTCATTGGATTACTAAGGTCATTAACTACCTTTCCTAAAACTACTACATAAATAGTTACTTCACAAAAACCTATTAAGGCAGCCTGTAGCTTTCTACCTTGAACCACCATTAAAGTTCTAAAAGTACCTAAGGATACATCTACTACCCTTGCTAAAAATATAAATGCATAACCCAACAATAACGCCATAATTTATCTCTCCTTTAATTAAAATAATAAGCAAGGTCTCCCTTGCTTATTATCTTAATCCATTTCAAAGTAATATTCTATACCTCTTACTATTGAATCAACTATTTTATTTTGATATTCTTCTGTAAACAGTAGCTTTTCCTCGGCTGCATTAGTCAAAAATCCTGCTTCCACTAAAATTGCCGGCATTTTTGTTTCCCTTAAAACTACTAGCTTAGGTCTTTTAATAATTCCTCTGCTTTTTGCACCAGTAGTTTTTATTAATTCATCAAGTACAGCTTTAGCTAATATTTGTTGGTCTTTTCCTTTGTTTTTAGAACTCTCAATTGGACAATACAAAACTTCAATCCCTGATACAGCTGGATTGTTGCCAAATGCATTAGCATGCATACTAACAAATATATCTGCATTTAATTTATTAGCTATTGCAGGTCTTTCATAAAGTCCTATAAATTCATCTTTTTCTCTGGTCATTAAAGTATTATATCCTAAAGCACTTAACTTTTGATCTAATTTTTTAGATGCAGCAAGTACAAAATCCTTTTCCTTCTTACCAGTTATAGAACTTGCTCCCGGATCCTTACCACCATGTCCTGGATCTATTACTATCAATCTATCCTTAGGTTTTATATTATTAATCTTCTTTATAATTAAATGTACTTTATTATCTTTATCTTTTGAAATCTTAGTATACTCAACACTCTTTTTAAATTGAAGTGAAATAAGTGTTTCAGCATTACCCTTATCTACTTTAATTCCATCTAAAAGATCATCTTTTATAACCATCAACCCATCATTTAACTCTACATCTTCTGTAGGAATTTTAACTTTTAGAGTCTTAGTTAAGTTATCATATTCTAGGCTATAATAAGTTTCATTAAGCTCTTTTATAATAAGATGTCTCTCATTTCCTAGTTTTTCATAAGATATATTTTCCCAATAATTTTTTTCTGGAAAAATAATCACTTTGTTATTGTGATCCTGTATTTTTACATTAGGATCACTTACTCCATCCTTCACATCTAGTACCACTCTAACAATTTGATCTGATGCATTGTAATTATTATCAGCTCCAAATTGAGATACCCTAACTCCTTTAATAAATCCTAAATTATAGTCATAATTAGCATATGTTTTACCTTCTAAAGTAGTGTCTAAAAAGTCAATAACAAATCTTTCAGGATTTTTTAATTTTATCATATTCATGTTTTTAGTATTTGCACCATGCAATACAATAGCCTCTTTACCATCAACTGTTTCTTTAGTTATGGCTCCTATACTTTCCCCTTCAAATGAAATCATAAGACCTGTTCCATCAGATTGTGGAATTATATTAGGAATTTTTTTATCTTTTAAATCAATAGCTATCCTAGTAACATCTGGATTAGCTGAAAATTGAGAATATCTTACTTGTTTAATAGAACTATCATTTATTTTCAAATCTCCCGATGCATTACCTGTATTCTTTTGAGAAATCCATGCATCATTTATATCAATAATAAAAGTTAAATCTTCTTCTATAAGTGCTGTTTCATATTTAAGTTCTTTATTACTTTCTACTATTATCTTATTTTTATCCGTACTTCCTTTAGATACACCAATATTTTTTATAATAGTTGAGTTTGCTTGTGCTTGCGGATTTGTAGGTTTCTCAGAATCTTTCCCCTTTGAATTTATGTAAGGTACTCTATTTTCATCGTCCCATCCTACTTCAAATCCTAATGCCTCGGCTAAAAATGATAAGGGGACCATAGTTCTAGTATCATTACCTTCAAAAGTCACCAATCTAGGAATAGAACCCTTATCTAATATTCTCTTATTCCCATTTATTTTAGCTGTTGAACTATCTATAGTTAGTACTACCTCATCACCTTTATACTTCACTATAACACTTTGAGTTTTTTCTTCCCACTCTACTTTTGCACCATAAGTTTTTTCTACAAAACGAATTGGTACCAACGTTCTATCATCATGAACAAAGGAGGGACTATCTGTGTTTACTTTTTCCCCATCCATAATAATGGGTACCTGTGTAACATCTATTCTATTGTTGTGCATACTTACTTGAATCTTCCCATAGCTAGCAGCATGTCCTACTGATGTAAATAATAGGAACACTACTAAAGCTAAACCTAAATACCTCTTCATGTTTTTCCCCCTTATACCATTTATCTTAAGTTATAATCTACCTAATTTAGTTATATCATTTTATCTATTATTATGTCAACGAATTAAAGGGATTGTCATGATAATGTAACATTACTTTTCTAAAGATAATGCACTATATAACTCATCACTTCCTGGAGGATCTATAGTATTTACTTTACCATCTTCTTCTAAAATAAGGCCTTCTTTTATTACTTCTCCTATCACTGTAGAATCTATATTTATATCCTTTAATTTTTCTTGAATTTTAGAAACTTTTTCCCCTTCTCCAATAATTAACATTGATCCACTAGATATTAATCTATATATATCTATATCTAAAAGATCCCCTATTTCCCTAGTAATATCCTTAAAAGGAATAGAATCTTTCCATACTTTTACGCCCTTATCTATAGCCTTAGAAGCTTCCCATACTGCACCATAAACTCCACCCTCAGTTATATCATGCATATACTTCACTCCCACTTCACTGGCTATTCTACCTTCTTCAACTACACTAATCATACTATCCATATCTTGAGCTATACGGATTTTATCTTTTCCTAATTTTTTAATTAACTTATCTTCTAATTCTTTTGCAATTATAGAAGTTCCTTCTATTCCAGCATATTTTGTAATAAGAAGCTTATCTCCTACTTTGATTTCACTAATCTTTGGTAGTTTCTTATTAGATTGTTTACCAATAACTGTAGTATTTATTACAACTCTATTTACTGCATCTGTAATTTCTGTATGTCCTCCTACTATTTCAACATTTATTTTCTTAGAAGTTTCACCTGCTTCTTTCATTATATTTTCAATATCTTCTTTTGTAGTACTAGGAGGTGCTAATATGGTAATCAGAACCGCTACTGGCTCTGCTCCTGCTGTGGCTACATCATTGCATGATATATGAACTGCAAGACTACCTATGCCCTTAGTAGCTCCAGTAATGGGATCTGTACTTACTACAAATAAATCCTCCTGAAAATCTAAAACAGCGGTATCTTCTCCAACTCCCGATCTAGCCAATACTTCTTTTCTCTTGTTTTTTATATTTTTCAAAACTATTTCTTCCAATAAATCATTAGGTAATTTCCCTATTTCCATTTTCCCACTCCTTTAATTACAATATAATTGTCAAATATATTGTATCATATGTAGACACTTTTTACACTCTTAGATACACTTTAAAATACCTTTAATAATATTTATTTTTATCTTGGGAAACATACTTACTAGCATTCAATATTTAGATTAACTAATTTAATAAGGAGGTTTTTTGATTGATGATTAATTGCTCTGAAAAATGTGTTTATGAAAAAGATGGTTTATGTAATTTAAAGGATGCTAGACCACCATCCAGTACTCCTACAAAAGATTGTCCTTATTTTACCCAAAAAAAAGAAAATAAAGAAACTGATTCCTTAAAATAGGAATCAGTTTCTTTATCTTTTAATTTTTTATCTTTCCTGAATTAAATCTACAATCATTTTATTTACCATTTGAGGATTTGCTTTTCCTCTAGATGCCTTCATTACTTGTCCTACCAAGAATCCTATAGCCCTATCTTTTCCATTTTTATAATCTATAATAGATTGTTCATTTTCATCTAATACCTTTGATACTATTTCTTTTAATGCACCTTCATCACTTATCTGAATTAATCCTTTTTCTTTAACTATAGTATTTGGATCTTTTCCAGAATCAAACATCTCTCTCAATACCTTTTTACCTGTATTATTATTAATCTTTCCTGATTTAACCAAATTTATTAAATCTGATAAATCCTTTGATTTAATAGATGAATCTTGTATTTCTATTTCTTCTTCATTTAATCTTCTTAAAACATCTCCCATAATCCAATTACTTACAAGATTGATATCATTATTATGTTTAATAGTTTCTTCAAAGAATAAAGCCAAGTCTCTAGAAGCCGTAAGAACTCCTGCATCATAAGGTGAAAGTTTATATTCATTTATAAATCTTTCCTTTTTATAATGAGGTAGTTCTGGAAGATTCATTTTTATTTCTTGGATCCACTCTTCCTCTATCTTGATTGGAGCTATATCACCATCTGCTGCATATCTATAATCTGAAACTCCACCTTTTTCTCTCATAGAAATGGTTTCACCTTTTACTTCATCCCATCTCCTAGTATCCTTAACTGTATTTTTTCCTTCTTTTAAAAGAGAAATATGTCTTTTTTCCTCATATTCAACTGATTTAACTGCAGACCTAAAAGAATTTAGATTTTTTATTTCGGTAATATTAGTTTTTTCTCCTGTTTCTTCATCTACAACATTTATATTTACATCACATCTCAAAGTACCCTCTTCCATTTTACCATCAGATACTCCTATATATTTTAATGTTTCTCTTAACTTTTCTAAAAAAAGCTTAGCCTCTTCCGGTGTATTTATATCAGGCTCAGTTACTATTTCTATTAGTGGCACACCTGATCTATTATAATCTATTAATGTATCACCACTATCTGTATGAGTTAGTTTTCCTGTATCTTCTTCGATATGAATTCTTTCTAAACGAACCTTTTTAGGTCCTTCTTCTGATTCTATTTCTATATATCCACCTTGACAGATAGGTAATTCATCCTGGGATATTTGATATCCCTTAACTAAATCTGCGTAATAATAATTTTTTCTATCCATTCTAGTATTATTTCTTATATCACAGTTAAATGCAATTCCAGCTTTTATAGCATATTCTACTACCTTTTTATTCAATGTTGGAAGAGCTCCTGGAAGCCCTATACATACTGGGCAGCAATGAGTATTCGGTTCTCCACCAAATTCATTTTTACAACTACAAAATATTTTTGTATTGGTTAAAAGTTCATTGTGTATTTCTAATCCAATTATAGTTTTATAACTCAACTTTTTTACCTCCCTCATAGCCTAATCCTGCCTTTATTATATTGACTTCTTTAAATTTGTTTCCTATTATTTGAAGGCCAACAGGAAGTCCATCTACATATCCGCAAGGAATACTCATAGCACAAAGTCCTGCTAAGTTTACAGGGGATGTATATAAATCTGACATATACATATCTAAAGAATCTTCTGTCTTTTCCCCAAGTTTGAATGGCAATGTAGGAGTTGTAGGAGATAGAATTACATCATATTCTTTAAAAACTTTATTAAAATCTTCTTTTATTAAAGTTCTAACTTTTAATGCTTTTTTATAGTAATCTTCTGCATTAGATGAACTAAGTAAATAAGTTCCTAATATTACTCTTCTTTTAACTTCTTCTCCAAATCCTTCTGTTCTGGAATTTTTATAAAGCTCATCTAAAGTTTCATATTCTTTAGCTCTATATCCATATCTTATACCATCAAATCTAGCCATATTAGAACTAACTTCTGATGCAGATATAGCACAATAAGCTGCCAAACTATATTTTATATGTGGCAAGGATATTTCTTCTACTCTTGCACCTAAAAATTCAAATACCTTAATTGCCTTTTCTATTTCTTCTTTTATTCCCTTATCCATATTATTGTGAAATAATTCTTTTGGTACAGCTATTTTCATTCCCTTTAAATAATTATTATCTATTTCCTTTGAAAAACTTAAAAAGGGAATAGTACCCTCTGGATTATTAAATGATGTAGAATCCTTGCTATCATATCCAGTAATAGAAGATAACATAAGAACAGCATCCTTTACATCTCTAGCAAATACACCTACTTGATCTAGAGTATCTGCCATAGATACTACTCCATATCTAGAAACTATCCCATAGCTAGGCTTTATACCTACTATGCCTGTAAAACTTGCAGGTTGTCTTACTGAACCTCCTGTATCTGTACCTAAAGCCAAAGCTACTTGTCCTCCACTAACTGCAGCAGCTGATCCACCAGATGAACCTCCTGGTACTCTTTCAGTATCTATAGGGTTTTTTGTATCTCCAAAATAAGATGTTTCTGTAGAAGAACCCATTGCAAACTCATCCATATTTGTCTTTCCTATTATAATTCCATCTGCTTCATAAATTCTATTAATTACAGTAGCATCATAAGGTGGTATAAAGTTTTCTAACATTTTAGATCCACAAGTAGTCCTTAAATCCTTAGTTAAAATATTATCCTTAATTCCTATAGGTATACCTGCTAACAATCCTATTTTTTCTCCATTTTTAATCTTTTTATCAACTCTATCTGCTGCTTTTAAAGCCTCTTCCTTATTTAAAGATATAAATGCATTTATATCTTTACCCCTATTTTCTATTATATCAAAATGAGACTCAACTAATTCTCTACTTGATATTTCTTTTTCATGTAATTTCTTTTTCATTTCAAATGCTGATAATTTTACTATATCCATATTTTCACCTCTTCCTATTCTACTATCTTAAGTATTTTAAAATATCCATATTGATCTTCTATAGAGTTTTTAAGAACTTCTTCCCTTGTTAAACCTTCCTTAGCTTCATCCTCCCTAAGTTTTTGAAAATGCTCATTTACTTCATAAGTATCCTCTACATTATCTATATTAACCTCATTTAAGATTTCAAGATAATTTATTACTTTATTAAGATTTTCTGTAAAACTATCTAATTCCCCATCTGCAAATTTCAACTTTGCTAAATCTGCCATGTATTCTACATTTTCCTTATTTACCATATTTCCCCCTCCTTCTTAATTATCTATTTCATTTGTAAAATTAGAGCTAATATCCATTAGCCTTTGTCCATTAATTATCTCAATACCTAATTCTAATGCCTTATCATACTTAGATCCTGGGCTTTCTCCTACTATTACGTAATCTGTATTCTTGCTTACTGAACCTGTTACCCTTCCGCCCATTTCTTCTACAATAGCTTTAATTTCTTTTCTATTAAGTCCTTCTATAGCTCCTGTTATTACCACAACTTTATCTGTAAAAATAGATTTTTCTGTATGAACTTCTTCAAAATAGGGACTAACTCCTTCAGATAATAATTTATCCAAAGATTCTAATATTCTTTCATCATGAAAAAATTCTAATATTCCATTTGCTATGATTTCTCCTATTTCTCCAGCTTCTATTAGCTCATCATAACTTGCACTTTTAATCCTATCTAATGACTTGAAATAATTCGCTAAATCATTTGCAGTCTTTATACCTACATTATTTATTCCTAGTGCATATATAAAGGAAGCTAGAGATACTTCCTTAGATTTTTCTATAGCATTTAGCAAGTTTTTAGACTTTTTCTCTTTAAATCCTTCTAAATTAATTAAATCCTCATATTTTATTTCATAAATTTCTGGTAAATCTCTTATATCTAAATTCTCAAGTAATTTCTCTGCGGTCTTTTCACTCAATCCCTCTATATTCATGGCATCTCTACTGGCAAAATGTACTATTCTGGACACTAATTGGGGTTTACAAGATAATGAATTTGGACAAAATATATGAACTCCATTTTGTACTAATTCACTAGCACAAGCAGGACAATGACTTGGCTTTTCTATTTCAAAAGTATCTTGGTCACTATCCACAGTTCCTAGTATCTCCGGTATGACATCATTGGATCTTCTAATTAATACTCTAGAATTTAACCTTACTCCCTTTCTTTCAATATCATCATAGTTATTTAAAGTAGCCCTTCTAACAGTTACACCTCCTATTTCTACAGGCTCCAGTATAGCACTTGGAGTAACCTTAGAAGTTCTACCTACATTCCAAATAACATCTAAAAGAGTAGTAGTAGTCTCCTCAGCTTCAAATTTATAGGCTATAGCCCACCTAGGAAATCGATTTGTATAGCCTAGTACTTGTCTAGTCTTTACATCATTTATTTTTATAACTAATCCATCAGTTAATACATCTAATTTCTTTCTTTCCTCTCCTATAACTTCTATTTCCTTTATTATATCTTCTATTCTATAAAAATGCTTTGCATAATCAAAAACAGCTAATCGATTTTCTTTCAAAAATTCTAATATTTCCTCATGGCTATTGAACTCTTTCCCTTCAATATAGCCTATATTGTAGCAATAAACTACTAGATTTCTTTCTGCTGTTGTCTTAGGATTTAAATTTCTTAAAGCTCCTGCAGCAGCATTTCTAGCATTTTTAAGAGGCTCTAGGGCAGTTTTATTATATTCCTCTAGAGCTGATAAAGGCATTAGACCTTCTCCTTGGACTTCTATGGTTCCCTTAAAATCTATCTTAAAAGGAATATTCTTTATAGTTCTTATCTGGGCTAGTATTCCCTCTCCTATGGTTCCATTACCCCTAGTTGCAGCTTGAACTAATATACCATCTTTATAAGTCAAGTTTATAGTCAAACCATCAAATTTATATTCCAATATATATTCAGGATCTGGAAGTTTATCTTCATTTGATAAATTATACTCACTTATCAATCTCTTAACTCGATTATCCCAATTAATAAGTTCCTCTTGACTTTGACTTTTATCCAAACTCCATAATCTACCCAAATGAGTATGCTTTTCAAACTTGTCTATTAAATCTCCTCCTACTCTTTGGGTCGGAGAATGGGAATATACTAATCCAGTTTTTTCTTCTAACTTAACTAGCTCATCATAAAGATGATCATATTCCTTATCACTTAGCTTAGATTTATCTAATGTATAATAATAATAATTTAATTCTTCTATCATATCTATAAGTTCATCTATTCGCTTCTTCTCATCCACAAACATCACCTCACTACTTCTATTGGAGCAATTGAAAGTAATAACCTTTTCAATCCTGCATCATCAAATGCAATCACAACTTCCTTATCATTATCTCTATCCTTTAATTGAACTACAGTACCTATACCAAACTTCTTGTGACTCACCTTGTCTCCTATACTCACTTCCAACCCTGAATTTCTTACAGGCTTTGGTTGGGGCTTAAATGCAAATGGATTAGGCTTTTGCTTTGTTTTTATAATGTCTTTCTTGCTTGTAAAATCTTTTACTTGTAAAAGATTTTCTTTATCTTCATTTTTATTTTTTTCTATTGAATCTCCCATTTCCCTTATAAATCTTGAAGGAATAGTATAATTTATATTACCATAAATAGTCCTTATCTTTGCACTAGTAATAAATAGCTGTTTTTCTGCCCTAGTTAAAGCAACATAGCAAAGTCTTCTTTCCTCTTCTAATTCAGACTCATCATCTATAGCTCTACCCATAGGAAATAATCCATCTTCCATTCCTACCATAAATACAACAGGAAACTCTAAACCTTTGGCACTATGAACAGTCATTAAAGTAACTATATTGGTAGAGTCTTCAGTTTTATCCACATCTGATAAAAGCGCAATTTGTGCTAAAAACTCTTCAAAATTATCTTCTCCTATTCGTGCCTCAAAATCTATAGCTACTGATATAAACTCTTTAATATTTTCTATTTTAGTTTGAGATTCAATAGTATCGATTTTTTCTAAATCTTTTATATATCCAGTAGTTTCTATTACTTCTTCTATAAAACTCTTTATAGTCATTTTTTCTTTTTTATCCCTTAAGCTTTTCATCATATCAGTAAATTCTTTTAAGCTATTTTTAGCCCTAGCACTCAAATCTATACTATCTAGATCCAATAACAATTCATAAATAGATAACTCTCTCTCCATGGCCATTTCTTCTAGTTTACCTATAGTAGTATTTCCTATGCCTCTCTTAGGAACATTTATAATTCTTTTAAGTGAAATATTATCTATTGGATTTTCTAATACTCTTAAATATCCAACTATATCCTTTATTTCTTTTCTATCATAAAACTTAAGTCCACCTACTATTTTATAAGGAATATTTTTCCTAATTAAAACTTCTTCAAAAGCACGAGATTGAGCATTAGTTCTATAAAGTATAGCAAAATCAGATAACTTATAATCCTCACCTAGCAAGTCATCAATTTTCCTAGTCACAAATAATGCCTCATCTTCTTGATCTGTCAACTCATTAAAGAAGATAGGTTCACCTTCCTTATTATCTGTCCATAAGTTCTTAGCTCGTCTTTCATTATTGTTTTTTATAACCTTATTAGCTAAATTAAGTATATTTTGTGTGGATCGGTAATTTTGCTCAAGCAGTATGGTCTTAGCATCTTTGAAATCTTTCTCAAAGTCAAGAATATTGCTAACATCAGCTCCTCTCCACCCATAAATTGATTGATCTCCATCTCCTACTACACATATATTGTTATGTTTCCCTGATAATAGTCTTATTAATTCATATTGTATTTTATTTGTATCCTGATATTCATCTATAAAAATATGTTTAAATCTTTCTTGATAATAAGCTAAAACCTCACTATATTTCTTAAAAACTTCAACAGTTTTGATCAACAAATCATCAAAATCCAAAGCATTATATTGTTTTAACTTTTCTTGATATAAAGCATACAATTCACCTATATTTCTTAAGTAAAAATCACCATAATTTGAATTTATAAACTTATCAGGATCTGTCATATTATCTTTTAATTTACTTATTTGTGCAAGTACTGAGGCATATTTATAAGTATCTTTATTTAAATTTCTGTCCTTTATGCATTCTCTTACTAAAGTTATTTGGTCATCCCTATCATATATAGTAAAACTTCTGTTATATCCTATTTTGTCTATATTTCTCCTTAATATCCTAACACATATAGAATGGAAAGTTCCCATCCACATATTTTCAACATCCCTAGACAGTAACTTTGCAACTCTTTCTTTCATTTCATTAGCAGATTTATTGGTAAATGTTATTGCCAAAATATTTCCCGGGAAAACTCCCTTTTCTTCGATTAAATATGCTATTTTATGAGTTACTACTCTAGTCTTTCCAGAGCCAGCTCCAGCCATAATAAGTAAAGGCCCTTTATTATAGAGTACTGCTTCTCTCTGTCCATCATTTAATCCTTCTAGATAATCCATTCATACCCACCTTTCTAAACATAGTTTCTTCTTTTTATTATATATTAAAACAAATATAATTCCAATTAATATAATTACAATCAAAAAAACAATGCTCACAATTAAAAAACAATACTCATATAAATGAATATTGTTTTTAGTTTATCTTTATATTATCTTATTTAATAATACCTAGTTTCTTAAATATTAAATCATATCCACCAGCACCATAATTTAATGATCTATTAATTCTACTAATAGTTGCAGTACTAGCTCCAGTTTCCCCTTCTATTTCATTGTAAGTTTTATTAGTTTTCAGTAGTTTCGCTACATCCAATCTTTGGGATATAGAATGTATTTCATTTATTGTACACACATCTTCAAAAAACCTATATGCTTCTTCTTCAGTTTCTAAAAGTAAAATAGCTTCAATAAATTTATCCACCCTATCAGATTTTATCCTTGAGTTGTAATTCAAATTTTTTCATCCTTTCAGCGTAAATTGTTTTGCATTTTAAAGTATTTAAAGTGTTTTAAAGCATTCAGGTAAAACATGAAAATAAATGGCTGGAAATCCAGCCATTTATTTTAGAATAATCCTATAATTTCTCCACTTGGCAATATATCTATCTTATTTGCTGCTGGAACTTTAGGTAGTCCTGGCATTGTCATTACATCGCCTGTTAATGCCACTAAGAAACCTGCTCCTCTGGATACTTTGACTTCTCTAACAGTAATCCTAAATCCAGTTGGTCTTCCAAGTAATGTTGGATCATCAGATAAGGAATACTGAGTCTTAGCCATACAAATTGGCATTTTGTCAAATCCCATTTTTTCAATATTAGCTATTTCCTTTTGACATTTCTTAGTAAAGTCTACTCCATCAGCACCATATATTTCCTTTGCAATAGTTTCGATTTTTTCTACAATTGAATCATTTACATCATATAGTGGTTTAAAATTAGCTTCTTTATTTTCACAAGCATTAACTACTGCCTTAGCTAATGTTTTTCCACCATCTCCACCTTTACCCCATACTTCTGTAAGTACTGCTTCAGCACCTAATTTCTCACATTCATTAAGAACATAGTCTAACTCAGCCTTTGTATCAGTTGGGAATTTATTTATAGCTACCACTGCTGGCACACCATATTTATTAATATTTTCTATATGTTTTTCTAAGTTTTTAAATCCTGATGCTAACGCTTCTAAGTTTTCAGTAGCTAATTGGTCTTTCTTAACTCCACCATTATATTTCAATGCTTTAATAGTTGCTACTATAACCGTTGCATTTGGCTTTAATCCTCCAAATCTAGCTTTAATATCAAAGAACTTTTCTGCACCAAGGTCAGCTCCAAATCCTGCTTCTGTTATAGTATATTCAGCAAGTTTCAAACCTAACTGTGTAGCTAACATAGAGTTACATCCATGAGCTATATTTGCAAAAGGTCCTCCATGAATAAGTGCTGGTGTATTTTCTAAAGTTTGAACAAGGTTTGGATCCATAGCATCTTTCATAAGTAAAGCTACTGAACCTTCAGCTTTTAAATCTTTAGCAAATATTGGATCACCACTAAAATTATACGCTACAATTATTTTTCCTACTCTTTCTTTAAAATCTTCAAGGTCTTTTGATAAACAGAATATTGCCATTATCTCAGAAGCAACGGTTATGTCAAAACCATCTTCCCTAGGCATTCCATTAGGTTTACCACCAAGTCCTACTACTATATTTCTTAGGGCTCTATCATTCATATCAAGTACTCTTTTCCATACAATTCTTCTTGGATCAATTCCTAGATCATTTCCTTGTTGAATGTGATTATCTAATAATGCAGAAATCAAGTTATGAGCCGTAGTTATAGCATGAAAGTCTCCAGTAAAATGAAGATTTATATCTTCCATAGGCAATACCTGAGAATAGCCTCCACCTGCTGCTCCACCTTTAATTCCAAAACTTGGTCCTAAGGACGGTTCTCTGATAGTAGTTATGGCAGATTTACCTATTTTATTCAATGCCATAGAAAGACCTATATTAACTGTAGTCTTACCTTCCCCTGCTGGAGTTGGATTAATGGCTGTAACTAAAACTAGCTTCCCATCTTTTTTGTCTTTCAACTTTTCTAATACATCTAGGGAAATCTTTGCTTTGTATTTACCATATTGTACTAATTGATCCTCATTAATACCTAGTTTCTCTGCCACTTTAATAATTGGTTCCATCTTTCCTTCTTGAGCAATTTGAACATCTGTCTTCACACTGTTACCCCCTTCTTTGATTTTACAAATATAATTTATTGTACAATAAATAAATATATTATATATAAGATTACATATATAATCACAACTATATACATAACATTATAACTATACCCTAAAAACATTCTTATTCCACATTTTTAAGTAAATTTATTTTTTATTCTTATAATATTAAGCACTCTATAGTAGTATAACAGAAAAGTGTAAATTTTAAAGTCATTTTAAAAAAATAAAGTAGGATTTCTCCTACTTTATATGTCTTTTCTATAGTATACACCATTAAATTTTAACTTACTTATGTTTGCATAAATACTTTTTCTTGTATCCTCTATACTACTTCCTAAAGATGTTATTGACAACACCCTACCTCCATTAGTTACTAATTTATCATTTTCTATTTTACTTCCATTGTGAAAAAGTATGATATCTTCATCTAATTTGTCAATACCTGATATTTCAAATCCCTTATCATAATTAGATGGATAGCCTCCAGATGTAAGTACTACAGTAGTGCAGTGATTTTTATCCCATTCTAAATCTTTTTCTTTCAAGCTAGCATCTATTGTTTTTTCAAACATACTTACTATATCACTCTTAAATCTAGGCATTAAAACTTCAGTCTCTGGGTCCCCAAATCTTACATTGAATTCTAGTACCTTTGGATCCCCATCAACAATCATTAAACCAATAAATAAAATGCCCCTGAAATCTAAATTTTCCTTATCTAATCCAGATCTTATCTTAGTAAGTATTTCATTTTCTAGCTTTTCTTTTATATCTTCAGTATAGTATGGACTAGGTGAATAACATCCTACTCCACCAGTGTTAGGACCTTTATCCCCTTCAAAAATCTTTTTAAAATCCTTAGCAGATTCCATAGGAATTATCTTATCTTTAGTAATTACACATAATAAAGAAGTTTCTACACCATCTAAAAACTCTTCTACAACTACTTTATCTCCCTGATTTCCAAAGCATTTATTAGCTAAAATATCTTTTAATGCCTCATTAGCTTCTCCTTGGTTTTCACATATGATAACACCCTTACCTGCACAGAGCCCATCTGCCTTTATAACTAAAGGATAATTAAAACTCTCTATTCCTTCTAAAGCCTGATTTAATTCAGTAAAAGTCTCATATCTAGCAGTAGGTATATTATATTTCTCCATAAATTTCTTAGAAAAATCTTTACTAGCCTCTAACTGAGCACATTCCTTATTGACACCAAATATCTTTAATCCCTCTTCTTGAAATCTATCTACTATTCCCATTACTAAGGGTAATTCTGGGCCTACTACAGTTAAATCAATATCTTCCTTTTTTACAAATTGAATTAATCCTTCTATATCATCAACTTCTATATCTATATTTTGTCCAACTTGAGCAGTTCCACCATTACCAGGGGCACAATAAATCTCTTTAACCTTTTTGCTTTTAGATATTTGCCAACATAATGCATGCTCTCTTCCTCCACTACCAATAACTAATATTTTCATTTTCCAACCTCCTGGTATTAATGTTTAAAATGCCTCATGCCTGTAAATACCATAGCTATGCCATTTTTATTAGCTTCTTCTATTACTTCCTTATCTCTTATAGAACCACCTGGCTGAATTACTGCCTTTACACCTGCTTTTCCCAATATTTCAATAGAATCCTTAAATGGGAAGAATCCATCTGAAGCCATTACACTACCAGAAATTTTATCTCCTGCTCTACTAATAGCATTATCTACAGCCCAAACTCTATTTACTTCTCCTAAGCCTATTCCTATAGTTCCTCCATCTTTTGCAAGAACAACACCATTAGATTTTATATGTTTAGCTACCTTCCATGCAAACATTAAGTCTATCAATTCCTTATCACTAGGTTTTCTATCAGTAGCTACTTCAATTTCTCCATCTAATAAAGGAATATCTCTGTCCTGAATTAATAAACCACCTAATACTTTTTTTATATTTTTTTCTTTGTATTCTTTATTATGGATATTTTCTATCTTTAATACTCTAATATTTTTCTTCCTAGTTAAAATCTCTATAGCTTCATCTGTATAAGAAGGTGCCATTACAATCTCTATAAAAATTGAATTAATCCTTTCTGCAACGTCTGCATCCACTTCCCTATTTGCAGCTATTATTCCACCAAATATAGAAATAGTGTCACATTCATAAGCCTTATTATAAGCCTCTAACAAGTTTTTACCTGTACCTACTCCACATGGATTAGCATGCTTTACTCCTACAACAGCTGGCTCTTCAAAGTCCTTTAATGCTTCCAATGCACCATTAGCATCGTTAATATTGTTAAAAGATAATTCCTTGCCATGAAGTTGTATTGCACTTGAAAGAGTTCCTTCTCCTTTTAAAGCTTCTTCATAAAAGCTTGCTCCTTGATGTGGATTTTCTCCATATCTTAATCCCTTCTTAGATTTATAGGCTAAAGTTAAGGTATCTGGAAAATCTACATCTTCTATATGGTTAAAGTAATTTGAAATCAAAGTATCATAATAAGATGTATAATTAAATACCTTTCTAGCTAAATACTGTCTTGTTTCTAAAGAAGTCTTATTATCTTTCTTTAATTCACTTAATACCTTTTTATAATCCTCTGGATCTACTATTACAGTTACATCCTTATAGTTTTTAGCAGCAGCCCTAATCATAGAAGGTCCACCAATATCTATATTTTCTATAATTTCCTCATCTGTCACACCAGGTTTTTTTATTGTTTCTTCAAAAGGATATAGATTATTTACCACTATATCAATAGCTTTGATTTTCATATCTTTCACAGTCTTTACATGAGACTCATCATCTCTTTTATATAATAATCCACCATGTATATATGGATTCAAAGTCTTTACCCTTCCATCCAATATTTCAGGGAATTTAGTTACATCGTCTACCTCTATACATTCTATACCTGCACCTTCTAAAGTTCTAAAAGTCCCTCCTGTAGAAACTATTTCCCAACCTAAATCTTTTAGTTCTTTTGAAAATTCTACTATACCAGTTTTATCATAAACGCTAATCAATGCCCTTTTCATATCTTCACCTCATAATTGTTTTTCTTCCCTGAACTTGTATTTTATCTTCACAATATAATTTAACAGCTTTAACTAAAAGCCTATGTTCCACCTTAAGTACCTTAGCTTGCAATGTATCTACATTATCTTCATCTGCTACTTGGACCACATCTTGCAGTATAATAGGCCCTGTATCTGTTCCCTCATCTACAAAATGAACTGTAGCTCCTGTTACTTTTACACCACTATCCAATACAGCCTTATGTACCCTCTTACCATAAAAGCCCTTACCACAAAAACTTGGAATTAAGGAAGGATGTATATTTATTATTTTCATATTAAATTCCTCTATAAAATTCTTAGATAATACTTTTAAATAACCTGCAAGCACAACTAAATCTATATCTCTAGATTTAAATTCTTTTATTATTTTAGCATTATATTCTTCATCACTTGAAAATAAGCTTCTATCTAAAAAAAGTGTTTCTATTCCTGCCTTTTTACCCCTAGTTAAGCCATATGCATCTTGTCTATTAGAAAGGATTAATTTTATATCTCCCTTAATATTGCCATTTTCAATATTATCGATTATAGACTGTAAATTAGTTCCACCACCAGAAATCAAAACTCCGATATTTACTGATGACATAAAACTACTCCCTTATCTCCACTTTCTACTTTTCCTAAAACTACAAAATCTTCTTGCTTTTCATTTAAAAAATCTTTTACCTTAACTAACTCAGATTCATCTAAAGCCATAACCATACCTATTCCCATGTTGAATGTTGAATACATTTCATCTATATTGATATTTCCCCATTTTTGTAAAAGTTTAAATATAGTAGGAGTATTTATATCCTTTGTATCTATATGCACTTCTAAACCTTCAGGTAACATTCTAGGAATATTTTCATAAAATCCTCCACCTGTTATATGGCATAATCCTTTTATATTAAATTTTTCAACTAATTCATATACAGGGTCTGTATATATTCTAGTTGCTTTTAAAAGTTCTTCACCTATAGTGCTATTTAACTCTTCTACATAATCATCAACTTTAAGGTTAGCCTTTTCAAATACAATCTTTCTTACAAGTGAAAATCCATTGCTATGAACTCCAGTTGAAGGAAGCCCCACTAAATAGTCTCCCTCTTTTATACTTGAACCATCTATTATATTCTTTTTATCCACTACACCAACACAAAAACCTGCTAGATCATATTCTCCATCACTATAAAATCCTGGCATTTCAGCAGTTTCTCCACCAATTAATCCACATCCAGCCTTTATACATCCATTGGAAACTCCTTCTACAATACTTGCCATCTTCTCAGGTAAAAGTTTGCCTGTTCCTATATAATCCAAGAAAAACAATGGCTTAGCCCCTTGACAAAGAATATCATTAGCACACATGGCTACACAATCTTCTCCTATAGTATTGTGAATATCCATCATAAAAGCTAATTTAAGTTTTGTACCTACTCCATCTGTTCCTGATACTAAAACTGGTTCTTCATAAGATTTAGCATCTAATTGAAACAAACCTGCAAAACCACCAATATCTGATAAAACACCTGGAACATGTGTCTTTTTAATCATATCTTTGATAAGACTTACCTGCTTATATCCTGCTTCCTTGTCTACTCCTGAATCCTTATAAGTTAAACTCAAAACAATCTACTCCTTTATTGTTATATTATTTGTCAATAGGATAATCTCCATTGATACATCCTGTACAAAACTCATCTCCACCTGATGCCTTAAGCAATCCTTCTAGAGATAAATATTTAAGTGAATCTGCTCCTATTAGGTCCCTTATTTCTTCTTCTGTTTTATGGGCACCTATTAGATTTTCTCTATTTGGTGTATCCATTCCCAAATGGCATGAATACTTAACTGCTGGGGAAGATATTCTTACATGTATTTCTTTGGCTCCTGCATTTTTTAACATTTCTACTGTTCTTTTTATTGTAGTTCCTCTAATTATAGAGTCATCTACTAATATTACTCTTTTACCTTCTACATTTTCCTTAAGCACATTAAGCTTAATTCTTACACCTTGTTCCCTAAGTTCTTGAGTTGGCTGTATAAATGTTCTACCTACATATCTATTTTTTATAAGTCCCTCTTGATAAGGAATCTTTGACTGTTCTGCATATCCTATAGCAGGTATTGTACCAGAATCTGGCGCCCCTATTACTATATCGGCATCTACTCCCGCTTCTATTGCAAGTTGCTTACCTGCTTTTATTCTAGCTAAATAAATACTTTTTCCTTCTAGTTTACTATCTGGTCTTGCAAAGTATATTATTTCAAATAAACATGGTCTTCTTTTCTTGCTTTCTTGTTTTATAGATTTTATACCATCTTCATCTATAACTACTATTTCTCCTGGTTCTATATCTCTTATATACTCTGCACCAATAGTGTCAAAAGCACAAGTCTCTGAAGCCAGTATATAATCATCACCTAGTTTACCTAAACAAAGAGCTTTTACACCATAGGGATCTCTTGCACCTATTATTTTTTCAGTTGTCATTACAATAAGTCCATAAGTTCCTACTATATCTCCTAAAGTTTTAACTATTGCATCCTCTAAGTCATCCTTATGATGTCTAGCTATTAAATTAGCTATTACCTCTGTATCTAATTCAGATTGAAATATAGTTCCATTATCCTCTAAATCACTTCTTAACTCTTTAAAATTAACTATTGAACCTTCATGAACCAAAGCTAAGGCACCTCTTTTATATCCTACAACTAAAGGCTGAGCATTAGCAACTGTAGCCTCTCCAACAGTTGCATATCTAACATGCCCTACACCTATATTACCTCTAAGTCTTTCTATAGTTTCCTTTGGAAAAGCCTCATGAACTAATCCTAAGTCTTTAAAATAATCAACCAGACCATTATTATTTACTGCAATACCCGTACTTACTTGTCCCCTATGTTGCAAGGCATATAATCCATAATATATTATCTTAGAAACATCTTTTCTTTTTTTACTGTAAATACCTACAATTCCGCTCATAGCCTAGTCTCCTTCTATCTTAATTTTAACTGCTTATCCATTTCTTCTACAGCTTTAGCTATTTCTTTTTTATAGTCTTTAAATTTTTTCCTTAGTTCTGGATATTTAATAGAAAGCATTTGAACTGCTAATAGTCCTCCATTTTCTCCACCGTTAATAGCAACAGTTGCCACCGGTACTCCCTTTGGCATTTGTACAACTGAAAGTAGTGAATCTAAACCATCCATAGTAGATGATTTAGCAGGGATTCCTATTACAGGAAGAGGGGTAACACCTGCTAATACCCCTGCTAAATGTGCTGCTTTTCCAGCTATGGCTATAATTATTTCTATACCATCTTCCTCTGCTTTTTCAGCAAAATCAATTGCTTTATAAGGTGTTCTATGAGCTGATATAACATGTTTGTCATAATCAACTCCAAATTTATCTAAAATTTCGATTACTTTATCACTTATTTCCTTGTCTGATATACTTCCCATTACTATGCTAACCTTCATATCTGCACCCCTAGTCAAAATATTTAATTCCTGAAAGAATAATCTTGTTTTTTCCTTTTATACTGCTATTTTTATATAATCCATCTCCACTTCTATCTATAGAAGCTATTGTGCCAAGTATTCTACCATCTGGACTAGTCATAGACTCTATACCATAAGTTGAGCCTGTTGGATTATTTATAAATTGAGTAGATATTTGTCCATTGGCTATTAGTTTTTCTAAATTCTTACCTATTACTCTACCTTCCTTAGTAGCAAGTGGTGAAGTATACACATTCCCTACATTCATTTCATTGAACCAAGGTGATAAGTTAGAGCTCACTCTTATATCAACTTGTTTTGAAAGGAAGCCACCATCTTTATTATAAATAATACCTGCAGAATTTTCATTTACATCTTTTATCTCTCCAGTTTCTATAAGACCTAATTTCATAAGTCCTAGGAAACCTGCTCCTACTCCTAATATAAGTCCATCCTTTTTATATAAATGATTGTTTATAGCTTCGGCTACACTAGGATTTCTCAGAATTAAATCCATTAACTTGCCACCAGTCTCAGGCTCATCACCTATCAAAGAACCATTTGGAAAAGCTAATATTTGTGAATTTTTAATTCTTTCTCCTAATTCTTTATATGATTCCTTCATATCTTTCAATGAAAGAGATTTAAATATAAAGTATTCAACATCTCCACCATTATCCTCAAACACTTTACCCATATCATACTCTCCGTGAGTACCTGTAAATATTGGTATTAAAACTTTTGGTTTAACAATCTTTGATTTTCTACTTATTTTATTTCCCTTAGTATAGCTTATATCTTCATGATCTACGCTTCCTTCATTAATAGGGAATACATCATTTAAAGTTTCCTTATATCCATCCATCAAGCTATCTAACTTGATAACTTCTCCATGAATTTCTATATCTTCTTCCTCTATTGTAGTTCCAATCTCTATTACATTGTCCATCTCTTCTATAGCTTTTACTCCATCACCTTTTAATTCTACTACTATAGAACCATATAGTGGTTTAAATAATATTTCACTATCCATATTTGTAAATTTAAATCCTATTTTATTTCCCATGGACATCTCAGCAATAGATCTTGCCATACCACCAAATTCAACTGTAGAAGCTGAAATTATTTCGCCCTTATTCACTAACTGCTTGATCCATTTATAACTTTCTTTTAATTGATTAAAATCAATCATTCCATCATTATCTACATCTAATTTAACTAATGCTACTTTTGAAGCAACATTTTTAAACTCTGGAGATATTATATTTTCAACCTTATCAGTAGTTATTGCAAAACTTACCAATGTAGGAGGTACATCTATATCTTCAAAAGTACCACTCATACTATCCTTACCACCTATACTTGGAGCGTCCATATTTTTTTGTACCATATAAGCACCAAGTAAAGCAGAAAATGGTTTTCCCCATTTACTTTCATCTTTTTCTAGTCTTTCAAAATACTCTTGAAAAGTAAGTCTAATTTTTTCATGACTTCCACCCATAGCTACTATCTTAGCTATAGAATGAATAACAGCATAATATCCACCATGGAAAGGACTCCATTTTGATATCTTAGGATCATAACCATAAGTCATTAAAGAACAAGTACTTGTCTCTCCATCTAAAACTGGTATCTTCGCTACCATACCTTCAGCTGGTGTAAGTTTATATTCTCCACCTAGAGGCATAAGTATACTTCCTGAACCAACTGTATGATCAAATCCCTCTATTAAACCTTTTTGACTAGATGTATTTAAATCTTTCATATTGTTTATAAAATCTAGCTTAATATCTTTACCTTCTATGTGTAAGGGATCATTTTCAAAATAAGAGTTTTCTTCTGGTTGTACAACATTTATCTTGCTTTTCTTTCTTATACCATTAGTATCTAAGAAATCTCTCTTTATATTTACTATCTCCTTACCTCTCCAATTAATTTTTAAAGCCTTTTCTTCTGTTACATTTGCAACTACTGTACTTTCTACATCTTCTTCTCTAGCAAATTTCATAAATTTATCTAAATCATTTTTATCTATAACTACAGCCATTCTCTCTTGAGATTCTGATAATGCAATTTCACTACCATCTAATCCTGGATATTTCAATGGAACTTTGTCCAGATTAATAGATAAACCATCTGCTAATTCACCTATAGCTACTGAAACCCCACCTGCACCAAAATCATTACATATCTTTATCATTTTAGAAACTTCCTTGTTTCTAAATAAACGAACTATCTTTCTTTCCATAGCAGGATTGCCTTTTTGTACTTCTGCGTGAGAAGTTTCTAAGGATTCTTGACTATGTCCTTGAGATGAGCCTACAGCTCCACCTAGTCCATCTCTTCCTGTTCTGCCTCCAACAAGTACCACTACATCTCCTGGCTCCGCGCTTCCCCTATAAACAGCTTCCTTTGGAGCAGCTGCAACAAGTGCACCTAGTTCCATTCTCTTAGCAAGATAACCTGGATCATATATTTCTTTTACATATCCTGTAGCAGCTCCTATTTCATAGCCATAAGAACTATATCCATCTCTAGCTGTTTGAGTTATCTTTCTCTGTGGAAGTTTTCCAACTAAAGTTTTTTCATATTTCGTTCTTGGATCTCCAGATCCTGTAATTCTCATTGCTTGATATACATAAGCCCTACCAGATAAAGGATCTCTTATAGCTCCACCTAAACAAGTAGCAGCTCCACCAAAAGGTTCCATTTCTGTAGGATGATTATGTGTTTCATTTTTAAACATAAGAAGCCATTTTTCATTTTTGCCATCTATATCAACATCTATCTCTATACTTGCTGCATTTACCTCTTCAGATACTTCCTTATCATCTAATAAACCTTTTTTAGCTATTTCCTTGCTATTTATAGTTCCTAAGTCCATTAAAGATATTACTTTATCACGATCTTCATAAACATATTTTCTTGATTCTATATATTCATTCAATGCTCCTTGAAATAACTCTTCATATTTTCCTTCTTCTATAGATATAGCTGTTATCTCTGTCATAAAAGTAGTATGTCTACAGTGATCTGACCAATATGTATCTATTAGTTTTAGCTCTGTAATACTTGGATTTCTATCCTCACTATCTTTAAAATAACCTTGACAATACTGCAAATCTTCCATATCCATCCCAATACCATATAAAGATTTAAAAGATGCTAAATCTTTTTCATTCATATTGATAAAACCTTCTATAATTTCTACATCTTCTATCTTTTCTTCTTCACTTACAAAATTAAAACTATCTACATCAACTTCCTTCATTTCTATAGGATTTATATAATAATTCTTTATCTTTTCTAATTCATCTTCATTTATATTTTCTAATATTATTATCTTTGAATTTAAAACCTTTATATCTTCTCGATTTGTTAACACTTTAATCAACTTTTCAGTAGAATCTTCTCTTTGATTATATTGTCCCTTTAGCATCTCTACCCTAAAGCACTTCTCATTTTCTTTTATAAAAGTTCTTTCTTCATACTTATGGTCTAAATTCTTTTCAAATAAAATTTTATTTACTATTAAGTCCTTTTCTGCTTCATTAACACCTATTAAATCGTATAAGTTTACAATTCTTACCTTTTTTAAGGATTGTATGCCTAAAAAGTCTCTAAAATCTTTTAAAAGCAACTGTCCCTCAGTATTAAATTCTTCCTTCTTTTCAATGAAAATTCTTTTAAATTCCAAATTAAACCCTCCTCAAAAAATTAAATAGCCCAGCCAGGTAGGCTAAGCGAAACCTACCCGGCTGGGCTTTTATCCCTTCGGTGTAATACTGAAACAGTATCTGTACCGCTTGGACCAGCAAGAATTAATCTTCGGAACCCTAGGTACACTTTCGCTCATAGAAAAATGATTTTTGGTCATTTAGTAGATACATCTCAACCCTATTATGAGATTTATATGAGCTCTATATTCATTACCCTTAAATCTTAACAGTATGTCATATACTTGTCAAGATGTCTTTTAGTTTTTTATTAATATCTGTAAATTGAAGCTAAACCCGTATCTGAAGGCATCCTAGACTTTGGAAGTACAACAACTTCACCATTATTTGTTTAGAATCCTCTTACAAATTATATTTACCCTAAAACACGAAATAAAAACTTTTTGTAACTATCTTACAATTTTTGTAACTTCTTTGTTACCCAAAGCTACTGTCTTCAATGTATAATATTCTTTAGAAAGGAGCTTTTAAACTATGAATAAACCTTCAAAAGCATTAATTATAATTTTAGTATTAAGTCTTTTTATTATAGCTTGTATCAGTCAAAAGGCAATGCCTACAACACTAAATTTAGAAGACTCTATTTATGAAATTATAATATCCAAAGGAGAAAATTATAATTTTCTTAAAGACAAGATTTATATAGAATATATGGAAAAACTAATAAATCAATTAACAAACAAAGATTCTACACTACCTGATAATTACACCTTAGGTAATCTAAACGATGACAATATACCTGAACTGGTTATTTTCAATGAAAAAAACCCTAATGATGTAAAAGATGAAGGTAGCCTAGAAGTTTATGGTTTCAATGAAAGTAAGTATATATTATTAGATACTATTAATATGGGCTTTGATATTTCTAATTATGAAATGAAAATAGGAAATATATCCGAAAAGCAAAGAGGATTATTATTAAATAACAATATAGGAACACATTCCGGAGTAACTTATGGATTTATACTGGAAAACGGAAAACTTAAGCAGATAATAAATAATAAAAAGGTTCCCTTAATATCTTTATATAACGAAAACGAAATAAAAGATATTAACAATGATGGCATCTTAAATTTTAGCGTAATTTCAATTGATCCTGAAACAGAAAATACAACTATCAAAGGTTCTGATAAAATGACTTTATGGTATCAGTGGAATGGTGAAGATTCAGTAGATTTAGTAAAAGTTGAGAAAAAGGACTATTCTACAGAGCCTTCTAACAAGGAAATCTTCAATCAAGCACAATCTTTAATTGATAATGATTTTCCAAACTTCTTGAATTTTATGATAGACAATAAAAATCAACTATCAAAATATGATAATACTATATTAATTAAAGATTATATAGATAAAATGGAAAATCTAGCTTTAACAAGAGGATTGAAAATAAATAATTTGTTCTCAATATATGAAAAAGAACAAAATATCAATTGTGTATCTGGAACTCATTCAATTAATATTGATAACTTAAATAGCCTTGAATATTTAAATCGTGAAAAGGTTTTGAAAGATAATCAAGATATCAAAAAAAACTTAATAAATAATATTAACTTAGGATTTAAACTCAATACAGAGGAATGCTTATACTACTACTTAATTGATTACAGTAAATTTATAGATCTATTTAGTGAAAATATATTAAACGAATATATAGACTATCTAAGTATTTTAGCTTTTAATAGCAATGAAGCTTCTACTAAAGATGGAAAACTAGTAATATCACAGGATAAATTAATAGAAAGAATATTGTTAGCTGAAAGTTTTGATATGGTATATCCTTATTCTGAACTATTAGATAAAGTTCACAATATATACAAAGAATATATTGACCTTTATTTTCTTGGTGATGATAAAGATCCTAACTTTGATCCAGATACTAAAGTTATAAAAAAAGAGATATTAGAAGAATTTAAGCAAACATCTAAGAAGTATGAATTCACAGGTTTTTCTTATATAGTTAAAGACTTCTTAAGCTGGATCCAATCTAATAATAATATGATTAATGATAAAATTATAGAAAAACTTCATAATAACTTAAATTAATAAAGAATTTAATAAATAAGAAAGAATCACCCTAGGGTGATTCTTTCTTATTTATCTTCTACTATTTTTA
Source organism: uncultured Tissierellaceae bacterium (assembly GCA_964567475.1). GTDB lineage: Bacteria > Bacillota > Clostridia > Tissierellales > Tissierellaceae > CAZMMV01. The sequence goes on from CAZMMV010000006.1 coordinate 28,790, forward strand.
TCCCTGCCAAATTCATTAAGTTTTTTGCATTAGTAGAAGTAGATTTTCCACTTCTTATCTTATAGTCAAATGTAATACTCTTTCCATCATATTTATCTTGGAAATAAAAGTTTCTTATTCTTTGATTTATATCTAAACTACAAAGTTCTAAATCATGAGTCGTTATCATACCCATAACATTTTTTCTATTTAAGTTAGCTATTACATTTTTTGCACCTAATATCCTATCTACTGAATTAGTACCAGTAAATATTTCATCTATTAAAAAGATCATATCGCTATCTCTTTCTGCACTATCAATAATCTTTTTTATACGAATTATCTCTGCATAAAATGTAGAAATACCAGCTTTTAAATCATCTACAATTCTCATAGAAGTCAATATATCTAGTAAACTTATTTCCATAGACTTAGCACAAACACTAGCTCCATTGTAAGCCAAGACAAGATTTATACCTACGGTCCTTAAAAAAGTTGTCTTACCAGACATATTAGAACCAGTTATAATAAATATCTCATCCTCTAATTTTACATCATTATTCACCCTATCATTAGCATTGATCAAAGGATGACCTAGCTCTTCAGCAACTACTTTAGGATTTCCCTCTACTATTTCTGGAAATACCAAATGATTATTTATATTATTTAAAACAGAAAAGCTCATTAAACTTTCTATTTCTCCTATTCCTTCAATCCAGTCCTTTACTCCATTTCCATATTTAGATTTCCATGATTCAAGTAAAAATATACACTGATAATCCCATAAAAAAACTGCATTAAGAATCAAATTCACAATCCCTTCAGAGGCAATATTTATTACTTCTGTTATTGTATCCAATTCTTTTATAGCATCTATAGAAGACTGTCCTTTAGAAAACATAATTCCCTTGATCCTTTTTAGTTCTTCACTAGAAAAATCTTCACCCTCTAAAAGTTTCAATACTTCTAAATAAACCTTTAAATTGTATTTCAGATAATTAACAGTTCCCAAGACTTCATTGTTTTTAAAAATACCAGTTAACCATATTATAATCTGAACTATTAAAACCCCTAATCCTAAATATATCATAGGCTGATTTTTAGTAACAACAGCAAATATATTTATAGCTAAAACAAATATAGGTAAAAATCTAATCATATTCTTTGTATTTTTATTTTTAAATATATTATCCTTTGATTCTGCATATTCTATTAAAGTCTCTGGAGACTTTAAATCTTTTTTATTTTTAAGAGTAATACATTCTATTTCCTGAACTAAATCTAACTTATCCTTTAATTCTTTAATAGCCTCTTGTCTAGAATATATTTTTTCCTTATCTTTATCTAGATTTAAAAGATCTTTAGCAAACAATCTTCTTCCAGTATGTGTATTAGTAATATTTAAAAATTGAAATATAGAATTCTTACCAACTATATCTAAATCATTGGAATAATTATGCTTAGGATTTATAAATTCCTCTCCTATATCTTCAAAATCAATCCAAGTTCCGTCTATCCTTGATAAATAATTACTATTTATATCCTCTAAAACCTTAACCTTTAGTTTTTTATCTTTTATTTTAGAATGATAGTTTATTAGACATAAAAACAAAATAACTGCCAATAGCTCTAATACTTTATATATACTATTGGAATCTTTATAAATTTTATATCCTAAGTAAATAACTAAAACCATAAGTAATAGTCTAATATTACTAACTATGCTATAGTCCTTTTCTAAAGATTTATATAAATTATGATAACTTTCCTTCTTTTCCTTAAATACCTTTTCCAATAAATCATCTCCAATCAAAACATTGTAACATATCAAATCTATCTTATTACCATATAGATGATCTTCTACAATCAATAGCAAAATAAATCATAGTAACTGCACAAATAGCAATACAGGCCCCTACAGTCCCAATAATTACTGGATATTGTCCTGCAAATCCAGCTTGTGATATGTGTTTTTGTAATATGCCAACATAGGCCCATATAATTACTAAGCCATAATAAATATTTCTATATCGAAATATATTTAACACTCCAATTAAAATTCCCACAAATAATATAATAACAGTCCAAATAACTTCAGATATCCCAAAACCATTCCAGTGAATACTTACTAACCAAGTAATTATATTAGCTATAGTTGCAATTGTAATCCATCCAAAATAAACACTAAATGGAAATCTTATAAAGAATTTTTCTTTCAATGTTAATTCCGTTTTCTTTGTAAGTTTATTAATAGAAATCAAGGAAAAAAGAATCACAAGCATTATCAAAACAGATAATCCTATATAATCATAATGCCAAGCTAAAATCCAAAATATATTTGCTATAGATGAAACAGCAAAATAAAATCCAACCTTATTTAATAAACCATCTCTCCTCTGAACACTCTTGTTTCTAAAAAGTCCTATTTGATATAAAGTAAAAAGTCCTAATAACAAATAAATAAATCCCCATATTATAAAAGTATATCCTGCAGGTGCAAATAAATTCGCATAGTAATCTGAAATTTCTCCCGTAGTCCTGCCATTAATAGGTAAAATATTAGCCAAGGCATTTACACTTATCATGCCAATATAAGTTAAGGCAACAAGAATTTTAATATAAAGTTTCTCATAACTATTTTTCAAAACAATCTCTCCTCTCACAATATCTTTGTCTTAAAATTAACAGTCTATCCCTCTCCTTGATTCTATTCCTTGCATATAATAATGTTTTACTTCCTTCATATCCGTAACTAAATCTGCTATTTCTATAAGTTTATCATCTGCATACCTACCAGTTATTATAACTTCCACATGGGAAGCTCTACTTTTTATAGTTTCTATAACCTCCTCCACGGTAAATAGTTTATAATATACAGCAATATTTAATTCATCTAAAACTACAATATCATATTCTCCACTTTTTAATATTTCTTTACATGACTCTAATCCATTTCTAGCTAATTTAACATCCTCTTCAGTTGGATCATTATAAATAAAACAATTCTTTCCAAACTGTTGAATTTTGAAGTTTAGCATAAAATCTTGACTTTTAAGTTCACTATAAGCCATACCCTTTATAAACTGAGCAAAAAATACCTTTTTCCCTGCAGAAACTCCCCTTACAGCTAGGCCTAGTGCAGCTGTAGTTTTCCCCTTACCATTACCAGTATATACATGAATATAACCCTTGTCCATTTGCCTACCTCCTACATATCCTCACAAGATTGTCATCTTTATTATATCCTTGATATATTTTAAAGTCCATTGATTAATCAATAAAAGAAAAACAGCCTTGATCCTATGCAATATAGAACCAAGGCTACCTAATATTCTTATTCCTTTTCAATTGATATATAAAGGTTTTCTTTCTTCTCACCTATATAATTATTTTCTTTATTATTTTTTACATATACACTATATCCATCTATATCTAGTTTGCCCCCATCTATCCTTTCTTTAAATACATTTCTATATGCCTTTAAAAACTCTCCTTTATCTTCTTCCTTTAAGTCTAAAGCATTTAATAAATTGATAAATACCTCTATATCTTCTTTCTTTAATTTTTCATCTCTTTTTCTAGATAACAATATATTAACTTTGTCTATATTTTTGTCTTTCAGTAATATCTCATATCTTACTTTAATAAATTTAGAAAGATCATTATCCATAAATAATTCATCATTTACAAAACTTATTAAATCTCTATCTAGTGGATTAGGATCTAATCCATATAACTTTCCTTCTGTATATACATTATCTAAAATATATTTATCCCTAGATATACCTTCAAAAGTTCTTCTATAGTCCTCATCTTTTATATCTGAAAGCTTTGTTCTAATTGTTATACTATTATTTTTATATCTATTTCTATTGGTCACATAAACAACTGATTTTCCTATCTTTTTAATAAAATAATCTTCTGGACCTATGTTTTTATCATATGCCTTCGTTACATAATCTTTTAATCCTATAGCTTCTTTTTTATCCAATATCTCCACTACATCTTTAAAAGATTCCTTAGTATATCCATATTCCATATTGTTTATGAAAAATGAATCCTGTATATTACCAAAATTATCATCTTCATATATATTTATATATAGTGGAAATTCATTATGGTCTAGCGAGCCTTTATATTTTTCTTTTAAATTATTTATTTCATCAATAGTTTCTTTTATTTCATCATTTATATAAAGAGGTTTTCTTTCAGAATAATCAACAGTTACAAGGTCATCTTTCATTAGCTCCAAATCATGACTTATAACTCCTGTATTAGTACATGATGTCAACATCAAACAAGCCATTATTAGTACTATTATCTTTTTCATTTTTTCTCTCCTATCTATTACCTACTTTAGTTATTTTATTACTTACAAAGTATCCCAAGCATAAACTTAAGAATAATATAATTGTAAATAAAATATTGTTAGGATTTATTCCCATTATCATAATAATTATTGTAGAAATTAACAGTGGGGTACAAATTGTAACACCCAGCTTGAATATTATCCTTGATATCTTAAATGTTATTATTTTTTCTTCATCTTCTATTTTAGAATTTCTAACAAATATATAAGCTATTAATATATTTACTAGTGTTAAGACCATAGTAATTCCATATTTAAGACCCATATTTGATATAATGCTAATATAGCCTCTATTTTCTACAAATACTCTATTCCCTATATTAAAAATTTCATGGTCAATTATATATGACCAAGGCAAGAGATTAATAGAAAAATTACTTATCTTATTTATAAATTCTGAATTATAAAAATTTATATATCCAAATTTTCTAATAGTATATACCAATGAATTTAATATAAAGAATGGTGCTAACCATGTTAATATTCCTGTAACTATAGCTCCAACTATATTTGTAAATGTATATTGAATCATAAATATAAAAGTATAGAAACTAAGAACTATAAAATAAGTTAAGCCTAAATACGATAATATAAAGCTAATACCATCTAATTTCATAAATATGTGACTATATGCACTTATCTTATATATATCCCTTATCCAAAACATATTTGCCTGCCTTACTAGCAACAAAGCTATAAATAGAATAATAAATCCTATAGTTATATTTAATATTCCAGTTATTAATTTTACTTTAAAAAATGATTTACTTGACACCGGCAATGATTTTAAAAACCTGCCAACTTCCTGCCCCTTTTCACTTCTAAACTGCATAAATACTTGTATTATAGACAATACAGTAAATAATATTAAAAACAAAGGAAGGACTGCTATTAAAGAATCATGAATCACTGCCTGATTAGGTCTTAACCCTACTCTCAGCATTCTTTCATATGTTTCATTTAATCTTATATTAAATATTACTCCACTAAACAAACTTAATATAACAGAAAAAAGCAATATCCATCTACTAGATTTAAATTCATGTTTTAATATAGACTTATTCATCTATTTCACTCCCCTCTAAGCTTCTATTAGTATATATAAATATCTCTTCCAATGTAATTCCTACATTTTCTATAAACTGTGCACCTATATTATTTAAATCATTTACTATCTTTTCACCATATTTATCTGTAACTATATAGTAGACACTTCCTATTTTTTCTATATTTATAATATTATCTAGCATATTAAGTTTTTCACCTACATCATCATTAAACACAACTTGCAGCTTTTTTACATCTTTCTTTATCTCATCTATATTAGATGCATACTTAACTTTTCCTTTATTTAAAATAGTTACTTCATCACAAATTTTTTCTAATTCTCCTATATGATGAGAACTTATAACTATTGTTGTATTTCTCTCATTAATTTCATCAATTAGTATATCTAGTAATTCCTTCTTTACAATAGCATCAAGACCTGATGTAGGTTCATCTAATATCAATAGATCTGGACTAATAGACAAATTCAACATAAGAGCTAATCTCATTTGCATTCCCTTAGATAATTGTTTTATTTTTTTATCAATATCTAACTTAAATACCTTATTATATTCATGAAATTTTCCCTTAGAAAAGGACTTATAGATTCCATCATAAAAATCCCTCATTTCACTTACTTTATAATTTTTAAAATATTGATTTCTATCAGCAACATATCCTATAGTTTGCTTTACTTCATTATTTTCATAAATACTCTTTCCATCTATAAGAATTTCTCCTTCATCCACTGAATATACACCAGCCAACATTTGTAATAAGGTTGTCTTTCCTGCACCATTTTCTCCTATTATCCCATGAATAGTTCCCTTTTTTATATCTATATTAATATCTTCCAAGGCAAGAAAATCATTGAATTTTTTATTTACTCCCCTTATTTTTATCATTTTTTACCTCCTTTTCTAATATCAGCATTTATATTTTCTATTTCTTCTATAATCTTTTCCTTATCCCATCCTAAATGGGCCAATTCTATACATATATCCTTTAATCTTTCTACAGCATAATTAACTCTATCCTTATCTACAGAAATATCTGTATCTGGATTCATAAATGTTCCTCTTCCCCTTACTGTTATTATAATTTCTTGCCTTTCTAACTCTTGATATGCCTTACTTACAGTGTTAGGATTAACTGAAAGCATACTAGCCATATTTCTCACAGAGGGCAATTTATCATTGGGTTTTAGTACCTTTTTCAAAGATAACTCTTTTATATTTTTTATAATCTGTTCATAAATAGGTTGGTCACTCATTATATTTATATTAAACATGCATTTCCTCCTTTCTCAGAAGTGTATTAAGTGTATTATACATAGTAGTACACCATTTGTCAAGAAACTTATTCGTTTCAGTATACCCCTACAGGGTATGTAAGTAGTAAGAACTTTTAAGGAGGTTTTGTAAAATAAATAATATGATTTTACTTGCCTTTTATTGCTATTAAAAATTCAAGAGTATAAACTATAAATAATGGTAATAATTATATAAGGGGTGAGCTAGATGAAAATAACTACATTAATTGAAAACCAAGCTGGAGAAGATGAAAATCTCCACACAGAGCATGGACTGTCAGTGTATGTAGAAGTAGATGGCAAACATATTTTATTTGACACAGGGCAAAGTGGAAACTTTATAGACAATGCAAAAGAATTGAACATTGATCTAAAAAAATTAGACTATGTAATCATTAGCCATGGACATTATGATCACAGCGGTGGATTTGAAAGACTAGTAAAAGAAATAAATCCCAATATTAAACTATATATTGGAAATGGATTTTTCAATAAAAAATATAGCTTAATAAGTGAAGATAATTATGAATATATAGGAAATCCCTTTGATGAAAGTTTCCTAAAAGAAAAGAAAATACCAACAGAATATATCAATCAAGATGTAATAAATATAACAGAAAACTTATCTATATTTACTAATTTTAATAAAAAAAAGGAATTTGAAAACACAAATCAAGACATGTATTTAAAAGAAAATGGAAAATATAAAAAAGATATCTTTCTAGATGAAATATCTATGGGAATAAAAACAGATAAAGGATTATTTGTCATAGTAGGTTGTTCTCATGTAGGTATAGTAAATATACTAGACACCATCATCCAAAGAACAAATATGGATATATATGCCCTAATAGGTGGAACCCATCTAATTAAGGAAGATGATGAAAAGATAAATAAAACCATAGAATATATAAAAGAAAAAAATATAAAACTAGTAGGAGCTTGCCACTGTACTGGTAAACAAGGACTTACAATGCTTAGTCAACAATTAGAAGGAAACTTTATAAACAACAATACAGGAGATACTTTAAAAATCTAATAAAAAATAGGAACATCTTAAGGGTTAGAAAATGCCCCTTAAGATCTTCCTATTTTTATTTTCTTTATTGTCTAATCACTAATTTCTAAACTTATATTATGATTTTCCTCTGCTCCGTCTTGAAATACATTGATTATAGATTGGCCATAATCAGCCAGATTTTCTATTAACAATTCCTTGTTTATAAATCTTATAGTAATATGCTTATCATAAGTACTCAATACGTCCCATAAAGCATCTAAATTATCACCATAATATTCACAAGAATCTAGTTGCCGTCTTATATACATATAAAAGATTTCTTTATTGTGAATGTTTTTCCCATCAATTATTAGCTCTTTCATAATTATTCCTCTCCATATAATAACTCAAAAGAATTATAATGATCCGACGTATAATATATCAAACCATCATCTGAAAATACAAGCCTCTCAGCTCCCCTATATTTACCTTCATAATTTATATCACATTCATAATATTGTCTTCCTTGCTTTACTGGCAACAACTTTTCCCTATTACCAAACTTGTCTCCACCTATACTCATTTTATCAGTTACATCCCATAAATTTCCTTCACTAGATTTCCAACCTAACTCACCAGCTTGTCTCTTAGTAATAAAATTCTCTGGCAACTTCTCATAAGTATGAATATATAATGCAACATCCTCTTTACTAGTATATGAGCCATCTTCATCTATTCTATCTATGACCTTATCACTTGAATCTTCCTCTATATCAACAAAATCATTAGCATCTACAAGGTCTAAATCAATATCAGAACAAGCTATCAAAGAAAAACTCAGTATAAATGTTAAAAATAAAGATAATATTCTTTTTATCCTTTTCATTTGTCATCCTCCTTTTAATCTTAATAAATCTAACTACTATATAAATTCTAACTCCCAACTATAATATCCTGTCTTCTCATTAAAAACATATTTAAAATAAGCAGAGAATATTGTTCCCTTCTTACTTTTAAGATTTCTAAATCCAACCTTACCATTAGCTAAAAGTAACTCAAGCATTTCTTTAGAAACTGTCTTACCAAAAGAAGTAATATATTTATCATCTTTCCAAACAGTAAACTTGCAACCATTTTTCCAATTAATACACCCAAAAGCCTTTTCATTCTCTACTACATCATTACCACAAGTAGGACATTTTCCTATACTCTCCATACCTTCCTTTAACTCAACCTTAAAACTACTTAAGATAGAAAGATCATTCTTTATATCATTAACAGCATTTACAGTAAACTCCTTAACCATATCTATAAAATCTTCCTTTTTGATCTTACCCTTTTCTATATCAAATAAAGTCTTCTCTAGTCTACCAGTATATTCTAAATCCAGCAACTCCTTGCAAGGAAAAATTTCAACTATAGTTTTGCCAAGATCAGTACAAAGCAGATTTTTTCCCTTAGCTTCGATATAACCTACATCTTTTAATTTTTTAATAGTCTCTGCTCTGGTAGCAGGAGTCCCTATAGAAAACCCGCTAAGAATAGACTCCATCATTTCATCTGTGTCTTCTTCCTCATCATCTTCCTTAAATCCCTTACCACAGGTCTCCATAACTCTTAGAAGAGTCTTTTCAATATGATGCTTAGGTGGTCTTTTAGTAACAGCATTTACCTTGCTATCAATCACAGATACTATATCTTTTTCTAATACCATTGGTAAAATTGTATCCTTAGTTTCTGTCTTCTCAACCACACGCCAACCTTGGATAGTTTGCACCTTTCCTCTAGATATAAATACACCCTTTATAGAATCTTCATTTATTTTAGTAGTTAATTTAGTTTCTTCATACTCTGCTATAGGTAAAAACTGCATTATAAATCTATCCTTAATAGCATTATATACAATCATTTCATCTTTACTTAGATTATTTGGCCTCATATAAGTCGGAACTATAGCACTATGGCTTTCCACCTTTTTATTGTTAAATATTCTTTTACTATGACTAAATTTAATATCCTTTTCATAGGCTAGTCCCTTTTTTAATAAATTTAAAACCTTCTCTGTCTTTTCTTTTAAACTTTCTTCCAAGGCAAGACTTCCAGTTCTTGGATAAGTAATAAACTTCTTTTCATAAAGAGATTGAGCCACCTTCAAAACCTTATCAGATGTCCATCCCTTATACTTACTAGTTACATACCCTTGTAAATTTGATAAATTAAATAATAAAGGAGCATAGTCCCTTTTCTTTTCAACTTGTTTCTCTATTATTTGCCCATCTTTATCTTTTAAAGATTTTCTTATACTATCTAATATTTTTTTATCATCAAACTTTTCATTATCATTTTCATAATAAAGCCCTTCAAATTCTATATTGTCCTTTGTCTTGAAATTTCCAATCAATTTATAATAAGTTGAGGACTCAAAGTTTTCTATTTCCTTGTCTCTATCATAAATAATTTTTAATGTAGGTAAAAGAACCCTACCTATATTTAATATCTTTTTATCCCCTCTACCATATCTTAAAGTTGCCACAGAGGTTAAATTTATACCTATAATCCAATCCGCCCATTGTCTCCCTATACCTGCATCTTGAAGAGGCTTCATTTCAGAATTAGATTTTAAATTAGCCATACCCTTCTTAACTTCATCTTCTGTCCACTCATTTAATAAAATTCTATGTACTGGCTTTTCCTCATCAAAATATATAAATAATTCATCACCTATAACCTGTCCCTCACGATCATAATCTGTTGCTGATATTATCCCATCAACATCATCTCTATCAATAAGATTCCTTATTATATTAAGCTGTTTTTCAGCCCCTTTATCTACAATATTTTTATTAAAATTATCAGTTTTAATCTTATATTGAAATTTCTCTGGAATAAATGGAAACTTATCCATCCTCCAGCCTCTCATATTCTCATCATAATCCTTTGCATCATATAACTGTAATAGATGACCAAAAGCCCATGTAACTATATAATCTTGACCTTCAATATATCCATCTCTTCTAGATTTGACACCTAATGCATCAGCTATGTTTTTTCCTACAGATGGTTTCTCTGCAATAATTACCTTCTTCATATCTACAACTCCTAATAAACTTATAATAAAGTAAAGTTAATTCTCTCTTATTTTCCACTTAAAATCTACTATCTAATTATAACAGATATATATTTTAATCAAGTATAAAAAATAGTATACATGATATAGTATACTATTTTAAGGTTAAATAAATATATTATTATTCTTCAAAATACTCCTTAAGTTTCTCATCACTATGTTTAATTATCCAATCTATTTCATCTTTATCTATCTTTCTTATAATATACCTACTAAGCTCTACATATTCTACATCTCTAGATTTTTTCATGAAATTCATATCTTCAAATCTTTTAAAAGGATTTGATAATATATTTCTTTCTACTTCTTTTCTAGTATAATCTCGTAAATAAAGGCATCTCTTTTTTTCTACTACTTGACCATTTTCTCTTCTAGTTTCATAATAATCTATAAAGTAATCTACCAAATCTTCTAGTCTTACTCGACCATTTTCATCTATATGATCAAATATACCTTTGAGTAGCACTGGTTTATATGAATAGCTCATATCCATTCTTTCTATAAAACTCATAAACTTGTCTTTCATATTGACTGTCGTTATAAGATCCCATCCAAATTCTTTAACATACTTATAAATATTATCTTCTGTGAAATATTTAAAAGTTCTAGTTTTGCCCATAGGTATTTCTAAATCTGGTATTATCTTTTCTTCCCTTACATATCTTTCTACAGTCTCAGATTGTACATCTACCATTCTTACAAGCTCTAGCAAGGATATCATATCCTTTACCTCTTCTTGCCAGTTAAAAAGATCAATTATTTCATAATCTCTTATATCTACAGGAAAATCTAAATATACGGAAGGTTTTTCTCCCCTAAATATTAAATCCTTTTCTAGCTTTCGCTTTTCATGTGGTGCTAGTACATACTCTCCTGGCCTATACTCTTTTATGTTGAACATTCGGTGCAATGAATAAGGTGCATTAAATATATTCGAATTATCAATAAAATCAAAAACCATAAGATAATCCTTTTTTTCTGACAATCTCATTCCTCTACCTAATTGTTGCATATAAAGTGCATCTATATTACCCTGTTCATAATTTTTTAGTGTGTCTTTACGTTTTTTATTATCTATACTTCCAGAAACTGCTTCTGCATTTATATCGTTAACTTTAAATAGGTCCGCTATATCATTGGCATGCTTTACAGATGCACAAAATATAACTGTCTTTTTATCTTTTACAAAATTTAAATATGTATCTAGTATTACTTTATTTCTTTCAGCTACAAATAATTTAGATTCTAAATCTCTAGAATTGTATTTGATACCGTTTATCCTTACATCTAATATATCAACATTTGTCTTAACTCTTATACACCGAATAGGAACTAATTCTCCTATTTCTACTGCTGTTTTTAAATCT
>CAZMMV010000007.1:0-40390 GCA_964567475.1 uncultured Tissierellaceae bacterium
TTCAATATGCATTTGAAGAAATGGATACAAATAGACTGTGGTTAGATGTATATCCTGACAATGAGATAGGTATTAAATTATATGAGAGTCTTGATCTTCATAGAGACGGTCTATTGAGGCAAAATTATAAATCTGAAAGAGGTTATCTTGATCAAATTGTTTATTCTTTGTTAAGAGAAGAATATAGAGATTGGAAAAGTAAGCATAGTGGAGAGTAAAAAAGGCTAGTATTGGTAATTGTTTATACCGATACTAGACCTTTTTTACTTTGCTATCTAAAAATATTATTAAATTCATGTTGATTGATTTGATTTACCTTATATTTAAAATTTAAATATAATTCCAACTGTAGCGCCACCAGCTAAATATAATATTGGGTGTTTTTTATATTTATGAATTAAATACATTATAATTATAAAAAGAGCTGTTTCTTTAACGTTAATTAAATGGAGTATATTTTTACTTATATTGAATCTTTCAAAATTTAATATAGAAATTCTTATTACTTCAAAGCAAACACTTGCTATCAATCCTGTAACTGCAGGCCTTATGCCTAAAAATGCTCCTTGGACAAGTGGCTTTTCATTAAATCTTTTAAAATAATGTGCAATTATAATAATAATAATAATAGACGGAGTCACTATACCTAAAGTCGTAACTATTCCACCGAAAATTCCTGCTGCTTTATATCCTACAAAAGTAGCTGTATTTATTCCTATAGGACCTGGTGTTGATTCAGATATGGCTATCATATCTATCAATTCTTCAGAGCTAATCCAGTTATAATTATTTGCTAATTCTTGTAAAAATGGAAGTGTAGCTAAGCCACCACCTATAGAGAATAATCCTATTTTAAAAAATATTAAAAACAAATTTATATAAATCATATTATTTTAGCTCCTTACATTTTTATACTTTTAAATCTAATTATACCTGCTATTGCTGAAATAATTATAACGATTATTGGTGTAATATTTAAAAACACAAGTAAAAGAAAAGAAATTATAAATAGAAGTATTCCTAGCCAATCCTTTACCGAATCTTTATACATTTTTAAAACTGTGTTAAGTATTAGTGCAGATACAACAACTCTGATTCCTCCAAGGGTGTGTTGAATTACAGCATAGTCTTGAAAATTTTTAAAAAAGCTTGCGATAGTTGTAATTATAAGGATGGATGGACTTACGATTCCTAAGGTAGCAACAATTCCACCAATAACTCCTTTTTGATTGTATCCTATAAAAGTAGCTGTATTTACTGCAATTATTCCTGGGGTAGATTGGCCTATGGCATAATAGTCAAGAATTTCTTCATCTGTTGCCCAATTTCTTTTATTTACAATTTCTTCTTGAATAATAGGAAGCATGGCATAGCCGCCACCAAAGGTAAAACTACCCATCTTAAAAAATATAGTAAATAATTCTAATAGTTCTTTCAAAATTTCACCTCAATTATAAATGATTTAATAAATAATTCTTCTTACTAAATAATATAATAATTAAGTGAATTTAGCAAGATGTTATTAAAAACAGATAAACGCATATTATGCTATAGAGGGAATCTTCAAAAAAATGATTTATGAAACAGAAGTTATTGAAAATAAGCTTTAATTATGATATACTAGTAAAAATAACTAAATAGTATAAATTTAAAAGGGGGAAGATTTAATGAATAAGAAATATTTAGTTCTTGTAAGTGTTTTGTTAGTTGTAGCAGTTGTTTTTACAGGATGTTCATCAGATAAAGAAAATGGAAAAATTCTAAAAACAAATAATAGTAGTGAACCAGGATCCTTAGACCCTGCATTAGCTGAAGGAACGCATGAGTCATGGGTTCTAGAAAATATTTTTGAAGGACTTATGACATTTGATGAAAAGGGAGAATTGACTTTTGGTATGGCTGAAGACTATGAAATATCAGATGACGATTTGACTTATACATTTACTCTTCGTGATGATATTAAGTGGACAAATGGAGATCCAGTAATAGCTGAAGATTTTGAATTTGCATGGAAAAGGATTTTAGACCCGGATATGGCTGCTGATTACGCCAATATACTTTATTACGTTAGAGGTGGAGAGGCTTACAACACTGGTGAGGCATCTAGAGATGATGTAGCAGTTAAAGCTATAGATGAGAAAACTTTAGAAGTAACACTAGAATCTCCTACAGCATATTTCTTAGAATTAACAGCATTTTATAGTTATCTTCCAGTAAATAAAAAGGTAGTAGAAGATAATCCAGATTGGGCAAAAAAACCAGAAACACATGTTTCAAATGGACCATTTGAATTAGTTACTTGGGATCATAACTCTAAGATTATTATGAGTAAAAATGAATCATATTATAATGCTGATAAGATTAAATTAGATGGAATTGATTTAGATATTATAGAAGATCAAAACACAGCATGGCAAAAATATGAAGGGGGAGAATATCATCTTTTAGTAGATATTCCTACATCAGTAGTTTCTCAACTTCAAGAAAAAGATGATCCTCAACTGGAAATAGGTGCTCAAGTTGGTACTTATTATTACAATATAAATCCAGAAACTAAGCCATTTAACAATGCAAAAGTAAGAAGAGCAATATCAATGGCAATTGATCGTGAAACTATAGTAAAAGACATAACTAAAGGTGGACAATTTCCAGCTGAAGGTGTAGTTTCTTATGGTTTGCTTGATGAAACAAGTAAAGAATTTAGAGAAGGTGTAGGTAATCTAATTGATTACAATAAAGAAAATGCTAAAGCATTATTAGATGAAGGTTTAGCTGAAGAAGGAATGACTTTAGAAGAATTTAATAATAGTAACTTTGTTCTTCTTTATAATACTTCTGAATCTCATAAAAAGATAGCTCAGGCTGCTCAAGAAATGTGGAGGACTACATTAGGAATTGAAATAGGTCTAGAAAATGTAGAGTTCCAAGTAAAACTTGATAGAGAAAAATCAGGAGATTATGAAATATCTAGAGCTGGTTGGATAGGAGACTTTATGGATCCTATGACATTCTTAGATATTTGGGCAAGTGATAGTCCATTTAATGATGTTAATTACAATAATCCAGAATATGATAAGTTATTGAAAAAGGTAAAATCTACGATTGATCAAGAAGTACGTATGGAAAACATGAGAGAAGCAGAGAAAATGTTTATGGAAGACAGTCCCGTTATTCCATTATATTTCTATACTCAACCATATGTTATAAAATCAAATGTTACAGGTATAGTTAAAATTCCTGTAAGATATCCATCAATAACTTATGCGGATATAGAAGAATAGATTAAAGTTTTATAAATAAAATAAGATTAGAGGCTAGGTTTATATTTTTTACAAAAATCAAGTGGCTAATGTTAGCCACTTGATTTTTATTTAATATTCAGTAGAAAGGAGAAATAATATGGGTAAATATCTTACAAAAAGACTTATAATGTCCATACTTACTATATGGGTAATTATAAGCATTACATTTGTATTAATGCATTCTGTTCCTGGTAATCCTTTTGCTAACGAAAACAAAAGAATACCTGAGAAGATTTATCAAAACTTATTAAAAAAATATGGTTTAGATAAACCACTTAGTGAACAATACTTAGTATATTTAAAGAATATTTCAGTAGGAAATTTTGGAGAATCAATGAAGTCAAATACTGAAACAGTAAATGAAATGATAGCGAGGGGGTTTCCGGTATCCGCGCAATTAGGTGGTCAAGCTCTTATAATTGCTTTAATATTTGGTCCTGCATTAGGTGCAACTGCGGCATTATATCAAAATAAATTTCCGGATTATATTTCTATGATTATTTCTATTATTGGTGTATCAGTACCTAGTTTTATAATGGGATCTTTTTTGATTCAATTTGTTGCTAGAAAGGTAGGTTGGATACCTATAGGTGGCTGGGGAGAATGGAGACATACCATATTACCTTCATTTGCTTTAGCGTTGATGCCACTTGCTCAGATGTCAAGACTTATGAGATCTAGTATGTTAGAGGTAATAGGACAGGATTATATTAAGACTGCTAAATCCAAAGGGATAACAAGATTTGCAGTTATTATTAAACATGCTGTTAGAAATGCAATATTACCTATTATTTCTATATTAGGAACTACTATTTCAAACCTGCTAGTAGGTAGTTTTGTAATTGAGAAGATTTTTGGTATACCTGGTCTTGGTATGTTTTTTACCAATTCAATATATAACAGAGATTATACTTTGATAATGGGAGTAACTGTATTTTATGCAATTATTTTGATTGCTATGTTATTCTTGGTTGATATAGCATATATGTTAATTGATCCAAGGATAAGACTTAATAAGGAGGGGCATTGATAATGAGTGAAAACAAACTATATACTAAAGAGATGTTTGAACCAGCCCCTCAAGAAATGCGTAACGCAGAGGGCATGAAACGTCCTAGTATAAAATATTGGGCCGATGTGTGGCGTAGATTAAAGTTGAATAAGTTAGCTATGATAGGACTTGTACTTCTTATAATCATGGGAATTATGTCAATTATAGGAACTAAAATAAGTCCATTTAAATATTATGAGCAAGACTTAAAAAGAATAAATGAAAGTTTTAGTAGTGATTATTGGTTTGGTACAGATGAGTTAGGTAGGGACCTATTTTCTAGGGCATGGTTAGGAACTAGATATTCCTTAATAATAGGTGTAATAGCTGCATTTATTGATTTTGGAATGGGAGTTATATATGGAGGAGTTGCTGGCATGGCTTCTAGACGTGTAGATGCTGTTATGATGCGTATAGCAGAGGTAATTTATAGTATTCCATATATGCTTGTTGTTGTGCTCTTATCAGTAGTATTTTCACAAGCTGGGTCAGGTACATCTATGTTTGTTTTAATTATTGCTATGACTATAACTGGATGGGTTCCTATGGCAAACTTAGTTAGGGGTCAAGTACTTCAACTTAAGGAAGCCGAATATTCATTGGCTTCTGAGTCTTTAGGGGCTTCCGACAGATGGATATTAAAAAAACATATTGTACCAAATACTTTAGGACCTATTTTAGTAAATGTTACCCTTACAATACCTAGGGCTATATTTGCAGAGGCAACACTAGGTTTTATAGGATTGGGATTACAGGCACCTAAGCCAAGTCTTGGAACATTAGCGAATGATGGATTAGCTGTTATGCCTATAGGAATATTTTATCAAATATTGATACCATCAATACTAATAACTTTAATAATGTTTTCTTTTAATGTATTAGGTGATGGTTTAAGGGATGCTTTAGACCCAAGATTACGTAAATAGAAAGAGGTGGGAAAATGGAAAAATTATTAGTTGTAAAAGATTTAGCTGTATCTTTCAAAACTTTTTTTGGAGAGGTAGAAGCAGTAAGAGGCATTAATTTTCATGTAAACAAACAAGAAACTGTTGCCATAGTAGGAGAGTCAGGCTGTGGAAAAAGTGTAACGGCAGGTTCTATAATGCAACTTCTTCCTATGCCTCCTGCCTTTTATAAGAATGGTCAAATTTTATTTAATGGTGAAGATATAGTAGAAAAAAGTGAAAAAGAAATGCAAAAAATTCGTGGTAATCAAATATCTATGATATTTCAAGATCCTATGACTTCGTTGAACCCTACTATGAAAGTAGGAAAGCAAATAGTTGAAGGATTGGTAAAACATAAAAAATTAAGTTCTGCTGAAGCAGAAAAAGAAGCTATAAGAATGTTGGAATTAGTATCTGTGCCACAACCTGATAAAAGAATCAATCAATATCCGCATGAGTTTTCAGGTGGTATGCGCCAAAGAGTTATGATTGCTCTTGCAATGGTATCTAATCCAAATCTTTTAATAGCTGATGAACCTACTACAGCTTTAGACGTAACTGTTCAAGCTCAAATATTAGATCTTATGAAAGATATTCAAAATAAATTAGGTACATCTATTATTCTAATTACTCATGACTTAGGTGTTGTTGCTGATATGAGCGATAGAGTTATAGTTATGTATGCTGGACAATTATTAGAAGAAGGTACAGTGGATGAAATATTTGAAAATCCAAGACATCCTTATACTGTGAAGTTATTAGGTAGTGTTCCACGTTTAGACATGGATAGATCTGAGGCATTACACTCAATTGAAGGAACTCCTCCAGATCTATATATACCACCAAAAGGTTGTCCGTTTTTTGACAGATGTGATAAAGCTATGATCATATGTAAAGATCATATGCCAGAACGAGAATATCACACAAATTCTCATTATAGTTGTTGCTGGTTAAATCATTCAATGGCTAAAGATAATGTAGAAGGGAGTGAAGTATAGTGGTTGAACCTTTAATTTCAGCAAGAAATATAAAAAAATATTTTGAAGTTGCTTCAGGAACTTTAAAGGCAGTGGATGGTATTAGTTTTGATATATATCCAGGAGAGACATTTGGTTTAGTAGGAGAATCTGGATGTGGTAAAACTACAGCTGGCAGAACTATAATTAGACTTTATGAACCAACAGATGGGGAATTAATATTTAATGGTAAAAATGTTTATGAATTATCTCGTAGTGAAATGCAAGATGTTCGTAAGAATTTTCAAATGATATTCCAGGACCCTTATGCATCATTAAACCCAAGAATGACTGTAGAGGAAATTGTATCTGAGCCTTTGGAAATTCATAATATATATAAAAACCATAAGGAACTTAGAAATAGAGTCATGGAACTACTAAGGCTTGTAGGATTAAGTGATGAACATGCTTTGCGTTTTCCTCATGAGTTTTCTGGAGGTCAACGTCAGAGAATTGGAATTGCAAGAGCTCTTGCATTAAATCCTCAATTTATTGTTTGTGACGAACCTATATCAGCACTAGATGTTTCTATACAAGCTCAGGTAGTTAATTTATTAAAAAAATTACAAGAGGAATTAGGACTTACTTACTTATTTATAGCTCATGATTTATCCATGGTTAGATATATTTCAGATAGAGTTGGAGTTATGTATTTGGGACATATGATGGAAGTAGCGGATTCAGAAGAACTTTACAACAATCCAATTCATCCATATACTAAGGCACTATTATCTGCAATACCTATTCCAAATCCTGAAATTCAAAGAAATAGACATAGGATAACCTTAGAGGGTGATGTACCAAGTCCTGTAAACTTTGGAGAAGGTTGTAGATTTGCAGACAGGTGTCCATATGCTATGGATAAATGTAGAGATATAACGCCTGTTATAGAAGAAATAGAAAAGGATCATTTTGTAGCTTGTCACAGAGCTAGAGAAGTTTAAAGATAAAAAAAGGCATCAGAATTTAATTCTGATGCCTTTTTTTATCATATCTATTTTAAATAGGAGTAATTAAGTGTTATACTAATGATAGTAAGAATATTATTCACTAACAATAAATGATTGAGGTGATAAATTTTGGAAATACACTTGGTTAAATCTATTAAAAAGGCATCTGTATATAGTAAAAATGAGATTGTTTATGAAGTTAATGATCAATTTTTAAAATTAACAGGCTATAAATATGACGACATTGTAGGCAAATCTCTTACGGATTTAAGTGTGATTTTAAGAATGGATTTTCAGACATATATTCAGGATATTCAAGATATGTCTGATTTGTATATATTTACTAAGAAAGACTGGCCTAAAAATGTTAAAATTACTTGTAAAGAATTAACTCAAGAAGGCGTAAAAGTGTATTATATTGAAGAAAATTTAAATCTATCTTTAGAAACCCTACTATGCAATTATGATAATATTGATGTAAATGATGATGAGTCCATAGCCGTATATAGTTATCCAGAATGCATATATTTAAAAGCTAATAAAAACTATTTAAATAATTTGAGTTTAATGGGTATTGATATTGATGATGTTATAGGTAAAGTTCCTTCATTTCCAAGATATATTTTAGATATTTTAAAAAAGGGAAAATCTTTTTATAAAAAAGAAGTAAAATTTCAAACCTTAAATAATGGAATAAGTTATTGGGATATAAGTGTGAGGGTAATATTTGATGATTCAAATAAAAGGTATTTAATATGTTTTTTTTATAATGTAACTAAAAAAGTCATTGAAAGAAAGATACATGAAAGAGAAAGAATAGAAATGGAAGAGATATTAAACAATACTTCCGATACAATAATTAAAGTAAATAATAAGGGGCAATATACATATATAAATAAAATTGGTTTGGATAAAAAATTAGAATATAATATAGATAATATGTGCATAGGTAACAAACGAACGTTTGGGTTATTTAAATATTATGATATTAATGCAAAACGACTTTCATTTGAAGATACACCTATCGAGAAAGTATTAAGAGGTGAGAGATTTACAAATTATATATTAGTAACAACAAGTCCATTAATGACTATTTATCATGAGTGTAGTGGAGCACCTATTTATGATGAATTGGGAAATATAGACGGAGGAGTTCTCGTTTATAGGGATATAGAAGATAGACTTAAAATAGAAGAATACTATGCATTTAAAGATAATATTCAACATGTTTATTTAAATTATGCAGTATTATCATGTGAGGATTTTAGAATAAAATATATCAATGAAGCAGGATTTGAGTCTATTAAAAAGTCTAGACCATATATAAACTCAGTACTAGAATTAATAGGAAAGGATTTCTTTGCATTTTATAAAAACAAAGAAGAATTAATAGGTCATATTAGACAAGCTATAAAAGAAAAGACTCCATATATTGATAAACAAAAGTTTGGTGAAGAAAAAGAAAGCAAATATATGAAGACCATATTTCAACCAGTATTTGGTATAAAAGGTAAAATTGAAAAGATTATTGCTATTGGCATAGATATAACTGATGAAGGACTATATAATGAAGAAATGGCTAATGCACTTAAGGTTCAGGATGAAGTATTTATAAATACTTCTCATGAATTAAAAACTCCATTAAATATAATATTTAGTGCTTCACAGTTACTAAATGTATATTTACAAAAAGCTTCTATAGAAAGCAATAAAGATAAAATTATATATAATAATGAGATAATAATAAAAAATTGTTATAGACTTGCAAAACTTATAAGTAACATTTTAGATTTTTCAAAAATGGAATCCGGTTTTTGTCAATTAAATTTATCAAATAATAATATTGTAAAGATCACAAAGTCTATTGTTGATTCAGTTGGAGAATATACTAAAGCCGGTGGGATTCAAATTATATTTGATACAGAAGTTGAAGAATTGATAATGGCATTTGATCTTTATAAGTTTGAGAGAATTTTGATTAACCTTATCTCTAATGCAATAAAGTTTTCTAAGGATAATGGAATTATAATAATAAAATTGCTTAAAAAGGATAGTACTGTGGAGATATCTGTAAAGGATAATGGTATAGGAATAGAAAAAGAGAATTTAAATAATATCTTTGAAAAATTTATACAGATTAATACATCTTTAAATCCAGTATCAAGAGGTACAGGCATAGGATTGGCATTGGTAAAATCATTGGTTGAACTTCACCAAGGGAATATAAGTGTAGAAAGTGTTCCAAATCAAGGTAGTACTTTTACAGTAGAGTTACCTATAAGAACTGTAGATAATGTAGAAACTATTAAAGAACAAGACTCTTATATGGATAAAGTTGAAATGATAAGGTTTGAATTATCAGACATATATTAATAAATAAAATAAATCATATTATATAGTATAATAGTATAATTAATATATAATATAGATAAATATTAATTAAATTTGAAAGGATGATAAACAAATGAAAAAGGTATTTGAAAGCAAAAAAATAGGTAATTTAAATATAAAAAACTCTTTAGTCCTTCCGCCTATGGTATGTTTTAAGTTTGGTAAAGAGGATGGAACTGTATCAGATAAAAGTTTGGAGCATTATAGAAAGATAGGAGAAAATGGTATTGGTTTAATAATAGTAGAGGCAACTGCTGTAGATCCTAGGGGAAGGCTTTCTATGGATCAACTAGGAATATGGGACGACAGTCATATAGAAGGATTGACAAAGCTAGCTAATACAATACATAATACCGGCGCAAAGGCATTTATACAGTTACATCATGCTGGATTAAAAGGAGTTACAGAAGACTTAGTTTCCTCTTCGGAATATGAAAGTAAGAATGTTAAAGCTAGAGAACTGACAATAGTTGAAATAGGTGATATAGTTAGATCTTTTGTAAGTGGAGCAGTAAGAGCTAAAAAGGCAGGATTTGATGGTGTAGAAATTCATGGTGCTCATGGATATTTACTTACACAGTTTTTCTCAGAGAAAGTAAACAAGAGAAGAGATAGATATGGAAAAACTTTTGAAAATAGAAATAGGATAGCAAGAGAAATATATAATTGTGTAAGGTATAAAGTAGGAAAAGATTTTATTGTAGGTATTAGAATGGGATCCAATGAAAATAGTCTTGAGGAGAGCATAAAAAGAGCTAAGTATTTTGAAAAGTTAGGATTTGATTATTTAAGTGTTTCTACAGGATTTGATAATACTCGTATAGAGGAAGATGTAGAAGAAGGATTCCCTGGAAACTGGATAGTTTATGGTGGAAAGAAGATAAAAGAAAATGTAAATATTCCTGTAATAGGTGTAAATCAAATAAAAGAAAAAGAACAAATAAAAAGACTTATAGAAGAAGAATATTTAGATTTTGCTGCTATAGGAAGGGCGCAGCTAGCTGATTATAACTTTACTAAGCATTTAAAAGATGGAGAAGAAATACTTACATGTTTAGGATGTACTCCTTGTAAATGGTTTACTAATGGAGAGAATTGTCCTAGACATAATAAAATGATATAATAGATTTTAAAAAGTTAGGAGTGAGTGATTATTATGAAGTATATGGAAACATTAGGCAAACTTCTTAAAGAAGCTGAAAAAGAACTTTCAGTAGCTTCAACAGATAAAAAAAATGAATCTCTTATAAGAGTAGCTGAAAGTATAGAAAAAATGAAAGACCATATATTAGAAGAAAATTTAAAAGATATAGAAATTGCTTATGAAAATAAGATGAAAGAAAGTTTAGTGGATAGATTAAGACTTGATGTGGATAAGATAGATGATATAATTAAAAGTATCCACACTGTTATAAAATTAAAAGACCCTATTTGGAGTAGCAAAAAGCTATGGACCCTTCCAAATGATTTAACTATTACAAATATGAATGTTCCATTGGGGGTAATTGGAATAATATATGAATCAAGACCAAATGTAACAGTAGATGCATTTACTTTAGCTCTAAAAAGTGGAAATTGTATAATGTTAAGAGGAAGTTCTAGTGCAATTAATTCAAATAAGGCTTTAGTAAAAGCTATAAAAGATGGACTAAGCTTAAGTGGAATTTCACCTGATGTGGTTCAATTTGTAGAAAAAGAAGACCGTAAATATGTAAATGAAATGCTTCATTTAAATAAGTATGTGGATCTTGTTATTCCAAGAGGTGGTAGTGGACTAATAGATTTTGTTGTTAAAAACTCTACAATTCCTACTATAGAAACGGGAGTTGGAAACTGTCATATATTTGTAGATGAAAGCGGTAATTTGAAATCAGCATTAGACATTATAACAAATGCAAAGGTTCAAAGACCTGGAGTTTGTAATGCTTGTGAAACAGTTTTAGTTCATGAAAGTGTAGCAAAAGATTTCTTACCTAAACTTTATAATGCTTTAAATAAAAAAGTAGAACTTAGAGGGTGCGATTTAACTACAAACATAATAGATATAACTGATGCTACAGAGGAAGACTTTAAAACTGAGTATCTAGATTATATTCTTTCGATAAAAGTAGTAAAAGATATAGAAGAAGCAATAGAACATATAAGTAACTATGGAACAAAGCATTCAGAATCAATAATTACAGAAAATTTTACAAATGCAAATTTATTTCAAAGAAAGATTGATGCAGCAGCTGTATATGTAAATGCTTCAACTAGATTTACAGATGGTGGAGCATTTGGATTTGGAGCAGAAATGGGAATAAGTACTCAGAAAATTCATGCAAGAGGACCTATAGGATTAGAACAGCTTGTAAGCAACAAATATTTAGTATCTGGAAATGGACAAATTAGAAAGTAGGTTAACAATGGAGAATATAATAAAAAGAAGTAAAAAAATAATGATAAAAATAGGAAGTAGTAGCATAACAAGTGAAGATGGCACTGTAAATAAAGAATTCATTGAAAACTTAGCCCTACAAATAAGGGATTTAATGGATATGGGAAAACATGTAATAATTGTATCTTCTGGTGCTAGAATTGCTGGAGTCAGTACTATTGGTAAATGGGCAAGAAAAGAAGATATAAGTTATAAACAGGCACTATGTTCTATAGGCCAGGTAGAGTTAATGGATTCATATAGGAGAATATTTATAAATCATAATCTCCATATAGGGCAAATCCTACTTACTAGGGGAGATATAGAAGATAGTCACAGAATATTAAATATTAGAAATACACTTTTCACTTTATTAGATGAAGGAGTAGTTCCTATTATAAATGAAAATGATACAGTATGTGTAGATGAAATAAAAATAGGCGACAATGATATATTAGCTGCCAATACAGCTGTTTTATGGAATGCAGATTTACTGATATTGTTAAGCGATATAGACGGAATATATGATAAAAGTCCTAAGGAATATAAAGATGCAAAGTTAGTGTGTGAAGTTGAAAATATAGAAGAGTTTGAAAAGAGTATATGCATAGGAAAAAATAGTTCATTTGGTACAGGTGGAATAGAAACCAAAATAAAAGCAGCTAAAATAGTAAATAAATATGGTATACCACTAATAATAGCAAATGGTAAAAAAAGTGATATTATTTATAAATTGATGGATGGCAGTGAAACAGGTACACAATTTCAAGTATAGAATATAAATTATAATTTGAAAAATTATTTTAACGTCTTCATGGATTATAAGGATTCGAAAGATATTTTTTAAAAGAAGATATTTATTATTATCATATAATAGGGTCAATATTTATCGTAGGTGGAGTAATAGGTACAAATTTTCTAGGTATCAACAAAAGTGATATTGGAAGTTAGGATTAAAATTTAATTATATATATAAATAATCAAATAAAGAATTAGATAGGAACAATAGTATGAAAATAATATTTGAATTATAATGAGAAGAACTGGGTAAGGTTTTAGTAAGGATATATAATTTATAGGAGTGATTAAATGAAAATGTTAGAAAAGATAAAAATAGGAAATTTGGAATAAATATGATATAGTAAAATAATTATAATAAAATCCTAAGTTTATCGTATTATAATATTTTATAATGGGGGTATCAGTCTATGATTAGAGAAATATTTCCAAAAGACCATGATTTAGTTTTCCAATTTGTAGAAAAGGACATTGCTAGAAACTATTTTATACTGTTAGGATTAAAAGATAAGAGGCAAGTATATGATAGAATTTATGGTGAATACGTAGAAGATGAGCTTAAGGCTATTCTATTCAAGAGGAAAAGTGGTATATTACAATTTTTTGCTTTAGATCAATTTGATTTAAATGGCTTTGTCGATTTAATTTCCACATTAGAATATACTGGATTAATAGGTCCGAAGTCATACTGTAATAATTTTATAGATAGGGGATTATTTCAATTTGCTAAAGATGGAGCTTGTATATCCAAACTAAATAAAAACTCTAAAATAGAATTAATTAATTCTAAATATAAAACAAGAAAAATATCAGTAGAAGATTTGGTTGAAATAGTAGAATTATATAAAGACACTTTTTCAAGTTTTGCTTCTAAGGAAATAATGGAAGAAAAATTAAATACTAAACGAGGACGGGGTATTTGTATAGAGGAAAATGGAGAAATTGTATCTGTCATTCAAACTGATTTTGAGACAAGTGATGCAGCCGTAATTGTAGGCATAGCAACTAGAAAAGATTATAGAGCTAAAGGTTTAGCCACAGAATGCTTAAAAAGATTATCTAAAAGCTTAATTAATGAAGGTAAGGATTTATATCTGCAATATGATAATTTAGAAGCAGGAAAAATATATGAAAACTTAGGATTTAAAATTATAGATCATGTTATTCACTTAAATAAGAAAGAGTTTTAACATTAATTTGTTAAGACTCTTTTTCTTGTATAAAAATAATTATTAAGAAAAGAAGTATTAATAGAATTTAATATTCTAAAAATCAATCTTTAACAATATCATTATAGTATTATTATTTTATATAATCTTGTGATATAATGAAAGGTATTATATTTAAGGAGGTGTTCCAATTTAATGGAAACAATTATTTTAGCAATGAAATCTTTAATTTTAGGAATAGTGGAAGGTTTAACAGAGTTTTTACCTGTATCATCAACAGGCCATTTAGTTATATTTCAAAATTTATTAAAATTTCAAGGAGAAACATCTAGTTATGTTGAAATGTATACATATGTAATACAACTAGGAGCTATACTTGCTGTAGTTATACTTTATTGGGATAAAATAAAGGAAACTCTTATAAATTTTTCACCCAGAAAGGTTGGATATGAGAGATCAGGATTTAAATTTTGGTTTATGGTATTTATAGCTTGTATTCCTGGGGGAGTTTTTGGAATATTATTAGACGATATAGCTGATAAATATTTATTTAATACTACATCAATATCTATTACACTTTTTTTAGGTGGTATAGCTATGATATATGCAGAAAATAAATTTAGAACTGGTAAAGTTAAGACTAGTGATTTAAATGTTACAGCAAAGCAAGCAATTATAATTGGATTATTTCAGTGTTTAGCCATAATACCAGGAATGTCACGTTCCGCTTCTACAATTATAGGTGGATGGGTGTCCGGGCTTTCAACTGTTGCAGCTGCTGAATTTTCATTTTTTCTAGCAATTCCTGTTATGGTAGGAATGAGTTTTTTAAAAATATTAAAAATAGGTGGACTAGGAAGTATTACTTCTTCAGAAATAATATCTCTTATTGTAGGATTTGTTGTATCTTTTATAGTGGCCTTAGCTGTTATCAATAAATTTATTTCTTACTTAAAGAAAAGACCAATGAGGATATTTGCAGTATATAGAATGATATTTGCAATAATAGTGTTATTTGCAGGATATAAAGGTATATTTGCATAGAAAGTTAAAAGACTTCTATAGAATTAATTAATTCTATAGAAGTCCTTTTTATATATTTAATTAGATTCTGCTAATTTTGTAGATAGATTAGATTTTAAATTTGCCAATTCATAAACTAATAGATTAAGGAATAATCCAACATCAGTAATTATCCCTACAGTTTGACTACTACCTCTGTCAGATAGTTTAGTTACCACAGCAGAATTAATATCTACACATATCATTTTAGTTTTTGCTGGTAGCATGTTTCCACTAGCAATTCCATGAAGCATAGAGCCAAGCACTAGTACGATATCTGCTGATTGTAAATGCTTGTTATAAGCTTCTTGAGCTTCAATCATGTCAGTTATTGTATCTGGTAGAGGTCCATCATCTCTTAAACTTCCTGCTAAAGCAAATGGAATATCATTTTGAACACATTCATACATAATTCCTGAAGAAATAGCTTTTGATTTAACTGCATCTTTAATAGAACCATATTTCATAACTTGATTTATAGCTCTTATATGATTCATGTATCCATCAGTAACCCCATTACCTGTATTGGAACATATTCCCAAAGAAGTATTAAATAAGGATTTTTCTATATCATGTACTGCAAGAGCATTACCAGCTAACAAGCTTTCGATATAGCCTTTTTTAATAAGTTGTGAAAGATAATAATCGCCACCTGTATGAACTACTACAGGACCTGCAACTACAGTTAATTTCTTTTTATTATAAAAAAGTTCATTGGCTAAATTTTGTATAAGAAGAATGTTTCTTCTTTCTGAAGATATATTGCTATTCATAAAATTAAATGAATCTTGTGATTTTGTTATATCTTTCTTAATTCTGATGCCCCTTTTGCCGCATACTATAAGATCTCCAGCTTTGATATCTCTTAACTTTTTACATGTAGCTTTCTTATTATTCAATACAATTATTGCGTCCATTCTTTGTTCTTTTACTTGAATCCAATTGTTTTCATAGAAGATTTCAGTTATATAATTTGTAGTTGAATAAAAATCTTCGGGAACATACTTATCTTTTTCTACCTTTTTTACCATAACATTTGAGTCTATTTTTTTAATATCATTTACTTTCATTTTAAAACCTCCGTATATATTATATAGTTCTTTAAAAACAAAAAAACCTTCCTTCCCAGAAAAGGGACGAAGGCAAACGTGGTACCACCCAAATTGATCAAGCTAATGTATAACTTGATCCACTTAAAACCTATAACGTTGGCGAGACGGACAAATTTAATCACTTGTAGCTCAGAGGTTGGGTTCAAAAGAAATAATCTTAAAAGAACTTTCAGTCAGTGGTTCCTTCTTCCTATTAGAATTTTTCTAATTACTAATCCTCTTCATAGCTAAATATCGATTTAAACCATTGTACTGTTTAACTTTGTTTTTGTCAAATTTATTTTAAGATTAAATGAATTATTATATAAAATAAATATTAAAGTTATTAATAATATTTTGATATTTGATTTTGTTCTTGAAGAGTAGAAATAATTGTTGTATAATACAGAATATAGGGATATTTCGATTAATTATGAAATATCTACAAAATCATAAGGAGGTTATGTTTTGGAAAGCAAGAAACAAGTACGTAAACCGCATTTATGGGAAGCACTTTTAACGTTTGGATTATTAATTGTTGTAATGGGGGTTGGTATTTTATTTTATGAAGCTGACCCACATATTCCAATGTTAATCGGTACATTAATTGCTGCAGTTATGGCAGTAAGGTTAGGATTTGATTGGACTGAAATTGAAAAATCAATGTTTGATGGTATTTATCAGGCCTTACAGGCAATAATTATTCTATCCATCATTGGTGTATTAATTGGTGTATGGTTATTATCAGGTGTAGTGCCAAGTATGATTTATTATGGGTTAGGTATATTAAAACCTAGTATATTTTTAGTAGCAACAGTACTTATTTGTTCTATAACATCACTGGCAACAGGTACTAGCTGGGGAACAGCAGGTACTATAGGGATTGCCTTAATGGGAATTGCAAGAGGATTAGGTATACCACCTGAAATTGCAGCAGGAGCCATTATATCAGGAGCTTATTTTGGGGATAAGTTATCTCCTCTATCTGATACGACAAATTTAGCACCAGCAGTAGCTGGTACAGATGTATTTACACATATTAAAGGTATGATTCCTAGTACTATGGTTGCTTATGGTATTACTTTAGCAATATTTTTAGTAATGGGATTTAAATTCATATCTGGAACTGGTGATCTTTCAGCTATTAATTCAATTAGAGAAGGAATATCTAGTTCATTTAATATATCTCCAATACTATTATTGCCACCTATTGCTGTTGTAGTATCAATAGCTTTTAAGATGCCGGCAATACCAGGAATTACTATAGGTATTTTAATTGGTGGTATATTGGGAGTATTTACTCAAGGTGCAGATTTAGGTAGTATATTATCAGCATCATATGGTGGATTTGTTTCAGAAACTGGAATTGAAATGATAGATGAACTATTAACTGCTGGAGGATTAATGGACATGATGTATTCAATTTCACTTACTATTATCGCTATGATGTTTGGTGGAATCATGGAGAAAAGTGGACAATTAGAAGTAATTGTAAAATCAATTGTAAAGAAAATCAAGAGAACTGGTACATTAGTAGCAGCTACAATAGCTACAGGTATATTTAGTAATGCAACTATGCCAGAACAATATATTTCTATAGTTGTACCTGGTAAAATGTATGCTAATGAGTATAAAGAGCGAGGGCTTCATCCTAAAACTTTGTCAAATGCTTTGGAATCAGGCGGTAGTGTTACATCTGCATTGATACCTTGGAATACATGTGGTGCTTTTATGTATAGTGTTCTTGGAGTATCAGCTTGGCAATATGGTAGGTATTCATTTTTTAATATTTTAACCCCTATAATAGTTATTTTATATGCCTACTTAAACATTAAGACATATAAAATTGAAGATGATCCTGATACTGTAATAGATCTTTCATAATATTAGATAGGAAATTATAAATAGGATGTTAAAAAGATATAAAAAAACTTCTAAGACAATTGTCTTAGAAGTTTTTTATTGTTAGTATTAAAGATATTTAATAAACTCTTCTTCCATATGAAAAACGACTTCTATAGTAACTATCATTTATACCAGATATTGTTACTCCCCTAGAAGTACTAGAATGTATAAAGTTATTGTTTCCAATATATATACCTGCATGACTAGGGCCTGATTTATATGTATTGCTAAATATTATTAAATCGCCAACTTGTAAATCATCCTTGTTTATTTGAGTACCAACATTAGCTTGTCCAGAAGTAGACCTAGGAACATCGATTCCATTATTCTTATATACAAATTGAGCAAATCCTGAACAGTCAAACCCACTAGGAGTGGTACCACCATATTGGTAAGGTGTTCCTATGTACTGTTTTGCTGTAGTTATAATATCATTATCTATACTCTTACTACTCATGCTAGCTCTACTAGCTGCTGGTCTTCGAGTTCTCTTATTTCCATTTAAAGCTTTATTTATTGCTTCAATAGTAGCTTCACCAGCTATACCATC
The DNA here is from genome assembly GCA_964567475.1 of uncultured Tissierellaceae bacterium. Lineage (GTDB taxonomy): Bacteria > Bacillota > Clostridia > Tissierellales > Tissierellaceae > CAZMMV01. The sequence continues at coordinate 18,649 of CAZMMV010000007.1, forward strand.
TACTTTAAGCTTGTACACTTCTTGAAAAAGAGAAACTGCTTCTTTAGTTTTTGGTCCATAATTACTATCAATCTCAGCTGGATCCAAGAAACCCATTACTTTAAGTCGTTCTTGTAATTCTTTAACATCTTGTCCTTGAACATTGCCTGTTAATGTTCTTTCATATTTTAATGGAGCAATCTTTGAAACATGTTGAAAAGTTTTAAATGTTTCAGGTCCAAATAATCCATCTTCTTTTAAACCGTAGAAATTTTGAAAATCTTTAACAGCTTGAACTGTAGTTTCATCAAAGCTTGTATTAGCTTCATCCATGTTTAAAAAGTTTAAATCTATTAAAGCTTCTTTTAAAACTTTAACATCTTCATGAACAATTCCTGCTTTTAATACTGAATCACCTAGTTCAGCTTGTACACTCACAGAAGTAAATAATATAGTTCCAGCAATTGGAAGTATCATGAGTGATTTTCTTAAAGATTTAGAAATATGCATATATACATCTCCTTTATTATTAACTATTTAATACAATTATTTTCATTATATAACAAAAGTCACAAATAAGAAAGGGTTTTGTAACTATTTTGTAACTAAATCTTAAGTACTTCTGTTTATCATTTAAATGAAGGGCTTATAATAGCCATTTTAGATATAAAATAGCTATTATGGGTATAAGAGCATATAAGAGATAAATTTTTAAAAATGGAGGGTATATTTATGAAAATTTTAGTATTTTTAGCAGAAGGATTTGAAGAAGTTGAAGCACTAACAGTAGTAGATTATCTTAGGAGAACGGATATAAAGGTGGATACTGTATCGATCACAGAAGATAAATTGGTAAAAGGTGCTCATGATATAATTGTTACTGCAGATAAATTGTTATCAGATGTAAAGCATCCACAAATATACAATGGTTTAATAATACCAGGTGGAATGCCTGGCGCTACTAATTTAAAGGATAATAGTAATGTAATTGAACTTGTAAAAAAATTCGATAAAGAAAAGAAATTAGTAGCTGCAATATGTGCAGGACCTATTGTGCTTCAAGAAGCTGGAATAATAAGTGGTAAAAGAGTAACATCATATCCAGGTTTTGAAGATCAATTAGAAGGATGTAATTATTGTAAAGATAAAGTAACAAGAGATGGAAACATAATAACTGCAAGAGGACCAGCAATAGCTGTGGATTTTGTTATGAAGATAATAGAATATCTTTTAGGAAAGGGCAAGATAAATGCATTAAAAGAAAGTATATTATATGAAATGGAATAAGATGAATTCCTTAAAATATGAAATAAAGATAAACTCACATTTAGAAATGTGGGTTTATCTTTATTTAGGGTAAATATAAGACAAGTGAGAATGAAGATGAAAGAAGCCATTATACCATTTTTATCCTGGATCTAATGTATTTTGTGTTGGAAGTTTTGCTTGTAATTTAGCCTATGATTTTTATTAAAATTCAAAGGAGTATATGTAAAAAGTATTTTGATCATGTTTATATTGGAAATGTAAGTGGAGTTGATAATGACATATATTGTAAGAATTCTTATATAAGATTAGTAGAATTGTTGTTTATTTTTGGATTGTGATAACATATATAATGATAGGGAGTGATATTCAAAAAAATGAATTGCATACTATGTGGAAATGATGCAGAAAAGTTTGAAATGTGGAGAGATAATCAATATTATAAATGTAATGGATGTAGCTCCATATTTTTAGATCCTAAAGATTATATAAATATAGAAAAAGAAAAAAAGAGATATGAAAAACATAATAATGATGTTGAAAATCCTGGATATCAAAAATTTGTTTCTCCAATAGTCAAAGAAGTACTTAAGGATTATAGAAAAGACCATAAAGGATTAGATTTTGGTGCAGGTACAGGACCTGTAATAGCTAAGCTCCTAAAAGATAAAGGATATAATATACAAATATATGATCCTTTTTTTGCAGATTATCCTAGAAGATTAGAAGAAAAATATGATTATATTGTTTCCTGTGAAGTAATAGAGCATTTTCATAATCCTAGAGAGGAGTTCAAACTACTTAAATCTATTTTAAAATCAGATGGTCGATTATATATTATGACTGATATTTATAGTGAAGATATAGATTTTAAGTCATGGAGTTATAAAAATGATATAACACATGTATTTTTTTATCATAAAAAGGCCTTAGAGTGGATAAGAAAGAAATATAAATTCACTAATTTAAAAATAGAAAAGAATCTTATTATATATAGGATATAAGTGTGAAAGTATATTTTAATTATGATATTATATAAAGATAAGGAGCTGATAAAATGAGTGATTTTAGTTTTTTAAACATAAAAGAAGAAAAAACTTATATTGAAGATATACCTGTAATTATATTAACACCTAAAGAAGCAGACAAAGATTTGAGTACAATAGTTTTATATCATGGATGGAGTTCAAGTAAGGAAACTCAAAGAATAAGAGGCTTTATCTTATCATCAATAGGATATAGGGTTGTTTTACCTGATTCCATAAATCATGGAGAAAGAAATCCCTTTAATGACTATGGTAGTGATAAGGGAGATGAACTTTGGATTACTGCACTTAACAGTATTGATGAATGGCCTATTTTACTTAAAGGATTAGTAACTAAACATAATGTAAATAAAGATAAAATAGGGATTATAGGAAATTCTATGGGAGGTATTATAGCTTCTGGTATATATACTTATAATGATTATATTAAAGCTTTGGCAGTGTTGAATGGTACCATGGCTTGGGAAAACACTAACAAGATGGTTAAAGATGATATTAATATAACTATGACAGATAAATTAAAAGAAATAGAGAATAAAGTAGAAAAGATGGATCCGATGAAAAATTTAGATTTACTTAAAGATAGACCAATATTATTGTTACATGGAGATGCTGATGAGTCAGTATCTATATTGAGTCAGAGATTATTTTATAAATCTATAACTCCTATGTACAAAGAAAGAGATAAAATAAATTTTATTGAATATCCAGGATTAAATCATTATGTAACTACAAATATGATGGAAGAAGTCATATTGTTTTTTAAAAAATATATTTAATAATAATTTAAAAGAGGTGAATATATGAAAAAGTTAAATACTATGTATTTTAGTCCAACTTCAACAACTAAAAAAGTAGTAGAGGAAATTAGGGACAAGCTTTTAGATAAACCGGATATTGAAAAAGGAGTAACTATTGATTTTACATTACCAAAGCAAAGAAAAGAAGGAGTCTTATTCAACAAAGAAGATATACTCTTAATAGGCCTTCCTGTATATGCAGGAAGAGTTCCTAATATATTGCTAAAATATCTAAATATGATAAAAGGAAGAGATACTAGAGTTATAGCTATAGTATTATATGGAAATAGAAATTATGATGATGCTCTTATAGAATTAAATGACATCTTAATATCAAATGGATTTAAAGTAGTGGGAGCTGCTAGTTTCATAGGAGAGCATAGCTTTTCTAAGACTTTAGCTAAGGATAGACCTGATAATGATGATCTATCTATTGCTAGAAGATTTGCAGAGGATATTTATTTGAATATAAAGGATAAGAAGTCAGATGAAAAATTAAATATAAAAGGGAATAGGCCTTATAGAAAATATTATATGCCAAAGGACGGAGAGAATAGTCCAGTTGACATAAGGAAAGTACAGCCTAAGACAAAGAATGATTGCATAGATTGTAAGATATGTGCAGAGGTGTGTCCAGTAGGCTCAATTGATTATGAAAATGTAAGCTTATTAAATGGAATATGTATAAAATGCTGTGCATGTATAAAAAAATGTCCAACTGATTCTAAATATTTTGATGATGAGGATTATTTAAGACATAAAGTAGAATTAGAAGATGGATTAAAGGAAAGAAAAGAGCCAGAAATATTTATATAAATAAACATTTTATCAATTTTTGAATTATCTATATAAAAGGTGGGGTTTTATGTCAAATTCTCAAATAACAAAGTTAGCATTGGGAGATGCTATGAAGGAACTTATGAGAAAAAAACCTATGTCTAAAATCACTATAAGAGATATTACAAAAAGTTGTACAATGAGTAGAAAAAGCTTTTATTATCATTTTAAAGATAAGTATGATTTAGTAAATTGGATTTTTTATACTGAATTTGTATCTGTGATACAAAAAACTTCTTCTTCTGATATATGGGATTTATTAGAAAGTATTTGTGGATATTTATATGAAAATAAAGATTTTTATTGTAATGCTTTAAAAGTAACTGGACAAAATTCATTTTCAGAATACTTTATAGAAGTATTAGAGCCTTTTATGCTAATAAATTTTGGTAATATATTTGAAAAACATAAAGATAAGGAATTTTTCTCTACTTATTTTGCAGATGCCACACGTGTTGCAATAACTAGATGGTTAATTGAAGATAAGGAACTTTCTCCTGAAAAATTTGTTGATTTTATAAAGACTGCTATTGAGGGTATTGCTCTCAAAGTAGTAGAAGAAATAGAAGAATAAATTATATATAATTATCTGCTTCCCATAATAGTAAATATAAAAGAATTTACAGAGATATTTTTATTTATTTTAGAAATATCTTCATATAAGTTTATTAAAAATGCATAATGTTCTTGATTTGTTTTTGAATTAGAAACATAATCTTTAACAAGAGATGCATTTTTTTTATTACAGTTTTTAGATTCTATCAGAATACCAAATGAAGATTTGGCACTTACAATTTTATGAACCCATTCATCATTTAAAATATCATTTATATTATCATCATTATAATAACTATAAAGTCCAAACAAGGACTTATTTTTATGTAGCAATTCTATTGTATTTTTAAAATTGATAGTATCCATAGATTTTTCATATAGTATTGAGAATGCAGTATTATTGTATGAGTTTATTTTTTTTATCTTTTCTTCTGTAAGACTATTAAAAGGCAGATATAAGATAAAAGCACAATCACTATTTTCTTTTAATATATCTTCAAATCCGTCTAGATTTTCCAAAAATAACATATAAGTATATATGCCTAAATATTTTCCACCTTTAATAATTTCCAGTATATTATTATTAGTTAATTTATCTTCTTTTTCTTTTGTAAGATTAAAAATAATTGTCCATGGAATGTTACAATCGTAATCCTTTTTATTATTTCTGATTTTTTTTGCACCACAAGTCCAACTATTGTATCCTATATTTATTCCAAAAGTTTTAATAATATCGTGATCTACATTACTAACTAAATATGAAACCATATCATAATAGGGGCTATTTAAATTAGATAACATATTTTGCATTAATTTCAAGGTATTTCTTTGAAAGGAGCTACTAGCGAAGTGACTAGCTAGATCTACTAAATTACGAATCCCTCTTTTGGGGTCATCTTTCATATCTCTAATACCCTTATTAATTGCAGTTTCAATTATTTTAATATTTATTTGATTGTTTATCATCTAGATTCACTCCTTTTATTCATCAATAAAATAATAAAACATATATATAGAAGTGTAAAGTCACAATTATTATTATTGTGTAATAATGTTACAAAAGCAAGTATTTGGGCAAAATTAGGACATAAGTTTGTTTTGTCCAGTGAAGGAATAAGGGGATTGTTTTATAATATAATTATTGGGGGATAATATTTAAATAATAAATTTTTAAATATTATAAATCTTAAATATTTAGTGAACCAGTTATATATAGTTATAAAAATGGGCATATAAATGCAAATAGGATTAAAAAGTAAAGTAATTAGAGAAAAGGAAACACAGATTGGAAGCCAAAGTATCAAAAAATATGAAATAGGAAAGGAAGGTGAAAGCCGTTTTACTAAATTAAGTAATATTATAAAATTTGAAATAGAGTTTTATAAATTTTTAGTAACGGTATTATTGTGATTAATAATAACATTATAGAACAATTTCAAGTATTTGGATTAAAAAAGGTTCTTAATTATTTAGATTCTAATCCAGATGAAAACATTCCTAAATTAATAGATTGGGTAGAAAAAATTGATAAAGCAGGACACGTATCATCTAAGGCTGATGGTGTAAGAAAGTTGATCAAAGACAAGGATAGCAATTGGTATAAACTTGTAGAAAGCCTTTATACTGATATAGATGAAGATGTAAGGAAAACATTGTTTGAAAACTTTTTAATAAATTCAGCTATGATAGGTTTACAAAAAGAAGAAAAATCAAGAGAAAAATATAATTGTAATGTTCCTTGGGCTATACTTATGGATCCTACTTCTGCTTGTAATCTTAAATGTACTGGATGCTGGGCAGCAGATTATGGAGATAAATTATCTATGTCTTATGAAACCTTAGATAACATAATAGAACAGGGCAAGGAACTTGGAACTTATATGTATATATACTCTGGAGGAGAACCCTTGATGAGAAAAGGGGATATCATTAAATTATGTGAAAAACATAGTGATTGTGTATTTTTAGCATTTACAAATGGTAGCTTGATAGATGAAGATTTCGCAGAAGAAATGTTAAGAGTTAAAAACTTTGTTCCAGCAATAAGCGTAGAAGGCTTTGAAGAAGAGACTGATTTCAGACGTGGGAAAGGAACTTATAAAGCTATAGTAAGAGCTATGGATATATTAAAGAATAAAAAGTTACCTTTTGGTATATCTTGCTGTTATACAAGTAAAAATACAGAAGTAATAGGTAGTGAAAAATATTTTGATGATATGATTGATAAGGGAGCAAAGTTTGCTTGGTTTTTCACATATATGCCTGTGGGAGTAGATGCAGTTCCTGAGCTTATGGCAACTGCAGAACAAAGGGAATATATGTATAATCAGATAAGAGAATTTAGAAAAACTAAATCAATATTTACTATGGATTTTTGGAATGATGGAGAATATGTAGATGGATGTATAGCTGGAGGACGTAGATATTTACACATTAATGCCAATGGAGATATAGAGCCATGTGCATTTATACATTACTCAGATTCAAATGTATATGATCATACATTAGTTGAAGCATTTCAAAGACCATTGTTTATGCAATATAAAAACAATCAACCATTTAATCAAAATCACCTTCGCCCATGTCCTTTATTAGATAATTATGGAAGATTGGCAGAGATGGTAGACTCTTCTAGGTCGAAATCAACAGATTTGGAAAAGCCAGAAGATGTCCATGATTTATGTAAAAAGTGTAAAGATGCATCTGAAGAATGGTCAAGTGTTGCCAATAGAATATGGAAGAAACCACTGTATAAAATAAGATGTAGGAGTGCTAGCTTTGAAAAAAGGAAATAAGGAAAAGTTTATAGAAACTCTTAGATATCTTCCATTAGTTATTGCAGTTGTATTATTTATATTCTTTGCATTTAACTATAATAAAATAGGCGTAAAAGATATTTTAAATTTCACACCATCAAATTATCTTTTAGCTGGAATTGCAATAGTTGCTATATTTGCTATAAAATCTATTTCAATGTTTTTACCTCTTACAGTTATATATATTAGTTCAAGTATTATATTCCCTTGGTATTGGGCAATAATATTAAATCTTATTGGATTATTTGTTTGTATGACCATACCTTATTATATAGGAAGATTTTCTGGGACAAAGTTATTAGATAAACTTATAATAAGATATCCTAAAGTAAATAAAATAAATAATTTTAAAACAGATAATCAGTGGGGATTTATTTTTATAGTAAAGATATTAGGATTTATACCAAATGACGTAAGTAGCTTAATATTAGGTTCATTAAATACGGATTATAAAGTATTTATTGTAGCTTCAATAATTGCAAAACTTCCTACTATGATATCTACAACTCTTTTAGGAGCAAATATTGATAAGCCAGGAACAACAGAATTCAAAGTATCTATTGGGATAGCAATATTAACCCTGATATTTATTATATTTATATATGGAAAAAATAGAGATAAAATAAAAAAATCTTTATAGAATAAAAAAATAAAACGCAGTAGAATATGAAAAGCTAGATAATTTTATCTAGCTTTTCATATTCTACTATTGACATAAAAAAATAAATATGATATATTTTCCTTATTAGCACTCTTGTATCGAGAGTGCTAATAAATTCATATATAAGGGAAAGGATAGATAAAAATGGTGAAACAGGAATTTAAAGCAGAATCTAAAAGACTATTAGATTTAATGATTAATTCAATTTATACACATAAAGAAATATTTTTAAGAGAACTTATTTCAAATTCATCTGATGCAATAGATAAAGTTTATTATAAGGCTTTAACAGATGATAGTATAACATTTAATAAAGAAGATTATTATATAAAAATAGAGACAGATGAAGATAATAGAATATTGAAGGTAATAGATACTGGAATAGGAATGTCTAAAGATGAATTGGAGAAAAACCTAGGTACTATAGCAAATAGTGGATCATTTGATTTTAAAAATAAAAATGATATAAAAGATGGATTTGATATAATAGGTCAGTTTGGAGTAGGATTCTACTCGGCTTTTATGGTAGCAGACAAGTTAACTGTTATCAGTAAGACCTTTGGACAAGATAAGGCATATAAATGGGAGTCTAGAGGAGCAGAAGGCTATACAATAGAAGAGTATGACAAAGAAGATATAGGAACAGAAATTATATTAGAAATAAAAGAAAACACAGAAGATGATAACTATGATGAATTTTTAGATGAATATAGATTAAGAGGAATTATTAAAAAGTATTCAGATTTTATAAGATATCCTATAAAAATGGAAACTACAAAATCTAGATTAAAAGAAGGTACGGAAGAAGAATACGAAGAATATAAAGAAATAGAAACAGTAAATAGTATGGTTCCTATTTGGAGAAAGAATAAAAATGAATTAACAGAAGAAGATTATGAAAACTTTTATCAAGAAAAAAGATATGGCTTTGATAAACCTTTAAAATCCATACATTTAAGTATTGATGGTATAATTAGATATAATGCAATACTTTATATACCAAGTCAAACACCATATGATTTTTATACTACAGAGTATGAAAAGGGACTAGAATTATATTCTAGTGGAGTTCTTATAATGGATAAAGCTCCAGACTTGCTGCCAGATTACTTTAGCTTTGTAAAGGGAGTAGTAGATTCAGAAGATTTATCTTTGAATATTTCTAGAGAACTATTGCAACATGATAGACAACTTCAATTAATGGCAAAGACAATAGAAGAAAAGATAAGTGATGAATTAAAATCTTTACTAGAAAATGAAAGAGAAAAATATGAAGAATTCTTCAAGAATTTTGGTAGAAATCTTAAATATGGAGTATATAGTAATTATGGAATGAATAAAGAAAAGCTAGAAGATTTACTTATATTTTATTCATCAAAAGAAAAGAAAATGGTTACACTAAAAGAATACGTAGATGCTATGGGAGAAGAACAAAAATATATTTATTATGGAACAGGAGAGTCTGTAGATAGAATAGATAAAATGCCTCAAACAGAAATTTTAAAAGATAAGGGTTATGAAATACTTTATCTAACAGATGATGTAGATGAATTTGCTTTAAAGATGTTAGCTAAATATGATGAAAAAGAATTTAAATCTATATCTTCTGGAGACTTAGGTATAGAAAATACTGAAAACAAGGAAGAAATAGAAACAGAAATAAAAGAAAACAAGGATTTATTTTCAGAAATGAAGAAGATTTTGGAAGGCAAGGTAAAGAGTATTAAGCCTACGAAAAGACTTAAAAACAATCCGGTTTGCTTGTCAGCAGAAGGAGAACTTTCCATAGAAATGGAAAAAGTACTAAGTGCTATGCCAGATAATCAAGGAATAAAAGCAGAAAAGATATTAGAGATAAATGTGGATCATAAAGTATATGATAAGCTTAAAGATTCTTTTGACAATGATAAAGAAAAGTTTGAATTATATACTAAACTTGTTTATAATCAAGCTTTATTAATAGAAGGACTTCCAATAGAAGATCCTGTAGAGTTTACAAATAATATATGGCAGTTAATGTAAAAGATGCCCTTAGGGGCATTTTTTATGATAAAATATAAGTTATGAATAAAATACTTTAAGACTAGGAGAAAGAGAAATTTATGAAAATACTGATACCTGTAATAGTTGGAAGTTTAATAGGCTATCTAACAAATTGGCTGGCTATAAAAATGTTATTTAAACCTCATTATGAAAAGAAGATATTTGGAATGACTCTTCCATTTACACCAGGTTTAATACCAAAGGAAAGAAAAAACATTGCAAAAAATATAGGAAATACTGTAGGAGTTCATTTATTGTCTACAGATACTATTATGGAATCTATATTGAACAGTGAAAATGAAAAAAAGATAAAGATTGGTATAAGTAAAAAGATAGAAGATTTAAAAGAAGAAGAAATAACTATTGATGATTATATAGAATTAAAATTAGGAGAAAAATATAAGTTGACCAATAGTAAAATAAGTAATAATCTATCATGTTATATAGTAGATTTTATTAGAAATGATAAGTTTAAAAAGACTTTAAACTTATTTATAGATGAAAATCTAGATAAATGGGATCTTTCTTATTTATATGAAGATATAGAAGTAAAGATAAAATCTTTTGTAAAGAAGATAGTAAGTTCAGATCTTATTGAAGATGAGTTAGAAGACTTATTTATAAATCTTTTAAATAAGTCTTCTAATAGTACCAATACTATAGAAAATATACTACCTATTGAAGTGTTTGATTTAATAGACAACTATTTAGATGAACATCAAGAAGAAATAGGAGATAGTATAAGGACAATATTAAAAGATAAAGAAGTAAATGCTAAAATTAAAGATACCATATCTAATATAATATTTGATAGGTCAAATAAGTTATTAATGGCATTTATAAGTCCAGATTTAATTTCTCAAAAAGTTTTTGAATCAATAGAAAAATATATAGAGAAAAAAGAAACAAATGAGGATATAATAGATATAATTAAGTTTTTAATTCAAAAATTAAAATCAAGTAATCTTTCAAGTTTAGCTAATCCTTTAAGAGACATTATAGATGGGGTATCTTTACAAGCTATATTAAATAATATAGTAAATAACATATTTAATGATGAAAAAATAGATAGTTTAATAGAAGAACTATTGAAATTGTTAAAAGAAAATGAAACTAAAAATAAAAGGATTATAAAGAACCTTGTTTGTAATAAGATTGAGGAAGCAATCTCCTCACAATATATAGAAATTAAAATAACTCAAATACTAGATAATGCTATAAATAATTTTGGTAGGAAAACTATTGGAGATATATTTAATAAAGTTAATGATGATACTTTTTCAAATATATATAATATATTAAAGATTATATTCCATGAATTTATAAAAATGGAACTTCCAAAAATAATAGATATGTTTAATATATCTAAGATTGTTGAAGATAAAATGAATAGTTTTGAAATTGACTATACAGAAAAGCTGATATTAGATATTGCTAGAAGAGAATTAAATCAAATAACTAGACTAGGAGCTTTATTAGGTGGAATTCTTGGGCTCTTGTCTCCTTTATTACAATATATATATTAAAAAATTAATAATATAATCTAGATTTGACTATTAATTTTTAGGCATATATGGTATGATATGTAAAGTCCTATACTATATATAGTATAAGACTTTACATAAACAAAGGAGGCAGATTAATGTTAAAGGTAGAAAAAAGAAATGGTAATGTAGTTACATTTGAAGAAGACAAAATAGAAAACGCTGTTATAAAAGCAATGGAAGAATCAGATATAGGTGTTGATGAAAATCTTGCAAAGGAAATTGGAGAAAAGGCACATGAAAAGTTTAAGGATTTAGAAGTAGTTAATATTGAAAAGGTTCAAGATTTTGTTGAGATAGCACTTATGATGACAAGACCAGAAGTTGCTAAGCTTTATATACTTTATAGAAATGAAAGAACTAGATTAAGAGAACAAGGCTGGGAAATGAATGATCTTCAAAGAGATATTTATAATAAGAAATATAGATATGAAGGGGAAAGTTTTGATGAGTTTTTAACTAGAGTAAGCAGTGATAACAATCCTATAAAAAAGGCAATTAAAGATAAAAAATTCATGCCTGCAGGACGTGTATTAGCAGGACGTGGATTAGATAAATTAGGAAGAAAAATAACACTTTCAAATTGCTATGTAATGCCAAAAGTTGAGGATAATATTGAAGCAATATTTGATACGGCAAAATATCTAGCTAGAACCTATTCTTATGGTGGTGGATGTGGACTTACACTATCTAAACTAAGACCAAAGGGTGCTAAAGTAAATAATGCTGCTAATACTACAACTGGTGCAGTTAGCTTTATGGATTTATTTTCCATGGTAACAGGTCTTATAGGTATGAAGGGGAGACGTGGCGCCTTGATGCTTAATATGGATGTAGATCATCCAGATATAAGAGATTTTATAGATGTAAAAAATGATTTATCAAAGGTAAATTATGCAAATATATCTGTAAATGTAAATGATGAGTTTATGAAAGCAGTAGAAAAAGATGATGAATATGAATTATATTTTAAAGTAGAGTCTACTGGAGAAGAGATAATAAAGAAAATAAGAGCTAGAGAATTATTTCATGAATTAGCTTTAAATAATTGGAATATGGCAGAGCCAGGTATACTATATAAAAATCGTATAGATACATGGAATTTAATGAGCGAAGATGAAGATTTTGAATTTGCAGGAGTTAATCCTTGTGCAGAAGAGACACTACCAGCTTTTGGAAGTTGTAATTTATCTTCTATAAATTTATCTGAATTTGTAAATAATCCATTTACTGAGAAAGCAGAATTTGATTATGCTAAATTTGAGGAAATGGTTAAAGATGGAGTAATTTATCTAAATGAAATATTAGATGAAAATATGAATCTTCACCCATTAGAGCAACAAAGAAAGATGTCTAGAGACTTAAGACAAATTGGTCTTGGAATAATGGGTCTTGCAGATATGTTTATAAAAATGGAAGTTAAATATGGTAGTCAGAAATCTTTAGATTTAATTCATAAAATAGGACATAGCATGGTTAATGCAGCTCTTAGACAATCTGCATTACTTGCTAAAGAAGATGGACCATTTCCTGATTACAAGGCAGAGGCAGTATTGAAATCTCCCTACCTTCTTTCAAATGCAACTGAAGAAGTACTGGAATTGATAAAAGAATATGGACTTAGAAATAGTCAACTTTTAACTATAGCACCAACGGGAAGTATTTCAACATTGATAGGATGTAGCAATGGAGTTGAACCTATATTCCAAGTATCTTATACTAGAAAATCTGAATCACTACATCTTCATGACACTTACTATAAGGTATTCACACCTATAGTAAAGGAATATATGGATAAAAATAATTTGGCTAAAGAAGATGAACTTCCAGATTTCTTTATAACTACTACGAATTTAGATTACAAAGCTAGAATAGAAGTTCAATCTACATGGCAACAATATATAGATGCAAGTATCTCATCAACAGTAAATGTGCCAAATGAATTTACAGTTGAAGAAGTAGAAGAACTATATATATATGCTTGGAAAAAAGGAATAAAAGGAATAACTATATATAGAGATGGTTGTGCAAGATCAGGAATATTAATTTCTGATAGCTCAAAGAAAACCAGATTGGATAAAATAGATGAATTGAAAAATGAAATAGATAGCTTGGCAGCAGAGCAGATATTAGAAGATCCAGATATCTGTCCAATGTGTGGAGGAAAATTAATGCATAGTGGTGGATGTGCTGAGTGTCAAGATTGTGGATATAGTCCTTGTTCAATTTAAATAATAAAAAATTAATATAGAATTAGGAAAAAATAATACCTATATGTGGAATACTTAAAAATGTTTTCTATATATAGGTATTTTTATATATTTTTTCTAAGGAGATTAAAAGGACTAGTAGAAATTTATCTTTAAAGTGTTATAATAAAATTAGTAATAGATTTTCAGTAGAAAATACAGTGTTTGAGGAGGAAATCATGAGACAGATACTTAAGTTAAATGAAAATAATATACATGATTATACAGATATTGCTTTTAATGCATATCCTAGTTTTAAAAACTTAGAAAAGGAAGCATTAATTCAATACAAAAGGCAAACTCTAGAAATAATAAAACATGATCCAGATGTAACTTTTTATGGTATGTTTGAGGAAGAAAAGTTAATTGCTGTTATGCGTCTTTTTGACTTTAAAATGAATTGCTTTGGCAAAGTTTTGCCAGTGTCAGGCATTGGATTTTTAGGAGTGCATTTAATGCATAAAAAAGAAAAGGCAGCTAAAGCTATGGTAGAATTTTATGAAGAATTATATAGAGATAAAGATATTCCAATTGCAACATTGTTGCCTTTTAGACCAGATTTTTATAAAAAAATGGGTTATGGTATAGGAACAAAGATGAATCAATATAGAATATCTCCAGACAGGATTCCAGCATATTATGGTGAGAGTGATTTAAGATATGTTGAAGATGATTTTGAAAATTTATTAGCTTGTCACAAAAGAATAGTTGAAAAGACTCATGGTATGATAATGAAAATTAAAGCTGAAATAAAAGATTTAAAAGAGGATCCATATAATAAAATTATAGGAAACTATGATAAAAACGGAAGTATTAATGGCTACATAGTATTTAAATTTCAAAATGCTAAAGAAGGCAACTATACTGTAAATAATATTTATGTAAAAGAATTGGTCTATGAAAATACAGATGTGCTTAAAAAAATCCTTGGATTTCTTAGAAAACAAGATGACCAGGTGAATTTAGTTATATTTAATACAATGGATGAAGATTTTCACTATTTATTTGATAATCCATTAAATGATTCATTGAACTATATTCCCTATGGGAATATAGAAAGTAATACACAAGCTGTAGGGATTATGTATAAGATACTGGATATAAAGACAGGATTTAAACAATTAGCTCATAGAAATTACAATAATGTAAATATAAATGTAAGATTTTTAATAGAGAATGAAATTAGTAAAAAAGAAGATGAAATAATAGTAAATTTTATAGACGGTGTTGCAAATCTTGATTGTAAAGAATTTGATCTAACAATGAAAATTAAAACATCCAATTTTTCATCCTTATTTTTAGGATCTACATCTGTAAAAGGACTATATAATTTAGGGCTTTTAGAGATTGATCATTTAGAGTTTTTAGATGACTTGGACTTAGCATTTTATAATAATCAAAAACCTGTTTGTTATACTGATTTTTAAATAAGTAATCATAAATGAGATATAGATAAAACACCTATTTATAGGTGTTTTATTTATTCACTAGAATATATTTTTAAATAATAATCTTATAATATGATATAATTATCTTTATGATTAATTAAAGAGGTGAAAAGATGAATAGAAAAAGAATGCTTTTAATATTAATACTATTAATATTATTTACTACTATGTCTCCAGCTATAGAATCTCTTGCAGAAAGAGATGAAGAATCAGAGTTAGAAGAAAAATTAAATTCCATATCTCAAGAAGAAAAGGATATTTTAGAGACTTTATTTTCTCAAGTTCAAGAAGTGGAAGAGTTAGAAAGGGAAAATCAAAGACTAAATATAGAAATAGAAGAGATGAAAAATGGAACAAAAGACTTAGAAAAAAGAATTATTGATGCAGAAGAAGGATATGAAAAGAACTTAATGGCCCTAGAAGCCCTATTAAAAAGTTATCAAAGAATGGGTGCAGGATCTTATTTGGAAATAATATTAGAATCGGAAAGTTTGCAAGACTTTTTAAGAAGAGTAAATATACTTAGAGATCTTAGTAGAAACTCTAAAGAACTTTTGGACAATATAGAAAAGGACAAAGGTAACTTAGAAGAAGAAAAAAATAAATTAAATATAAAATTAAGTCAAGTAGAAGAAAAACAAGATTCACTTAGGAAAACTATAGAAAAGAAGCATAAATTAGCAAGTGAAAAGGAAGCATATTTAGCATCGTTAGCTAAAGATAGGGACCTATATGAAGAAAGATTGGGATATGTTTCTCTTATAATGAATGAATTAAAAGATATAATAGGAGAGTTTACAATAGAGTTTGCAAAGGTTATTAAAAGAGGTGACTTTCCTAAAAAAGCAGTAAAGCAATCGATTACAGCAAATGGAATAAAAGCTACAATATCTGAAAAAACCTTTAACAATATAGTTAAGAAGCAAGAAAATCTTCCACAAATGGCGTTTAAATTTAAAAAGGATATAATGGAAATGAATGTGGCAGAGAAGAAACTATATTTATCAGGTAACTTTAATATAGAAAATAATAGAGTATTGAATTTCCAGGTAAAAGGAGGATCTTTCCTTGACATGCCTTTGGAAAAGGGAACAATAGAAGAGCTATTTGAAGAAGGAGATTTTGTATTAGATTTAGAACCATTAATTGGTAAAGCTATAGTGAAATCAATAGAAATAAAAAATGGATACTTAGAAATGCTTATAAATATAAAAATATTTTAGATGGAGTGACAAAATGATAAAGACTAAGAATTTATCTTTAATATATGAAAATGGAACTGTAGCCTTAAAAAATGTAAATTTAAATATAGAAGCAGGAGATATAGTATATATAACTGGACCTAGTGGTTCAGGTAAAACTAGCCTTTTAAAACTTTTCATAGGAATGGAATATCCTACAGTTGGACAAGTCAATGTTTTAGGCCTTAATATAGATAAGACAGAAAGTAAAAAAATTAGAAAACTTAGGAAGAGGATAGGTCCTGTATTTCAAGAGTTTAAACTAATACAAGGGAGAACATCCTTAGAAAATGTAATGATGGGTATGAGGTTTTTAGGTATGTCAAACAAAGAGATAAAAAAGGAAGCAGAAAATGCATTGATTAAAGTAGGTTTAGAGCATAAAATAAAGAGTTTAGTAGAAAATTTATCTTGGGGTGAAACACAAAGAGTAGCTATAGCAAGAGCTATAGCTAGAAAGCCAGCTATTATATTAGCCGATGAGCCTACAGGAAATTTAGATATGGATAATGCTCTCAATATTTTAGACTTATTAGCATCTATTAAAAGTGAAGATACAGCAATAATTATTACTACACATGCCACACATTTATTAGAGAATATAGAAGTTGGAAAGTTTGTAAAGGTTGATAATGGAAATGTTTCAGTTGAAGTTAGAGGTGAAGCTTAATGAAAGATATTGTATACAATATGAGATATTTTTTTAAAGAAGCTAAAACAATTTTCAAGGTAGATAAAGCTTCAAATATCTTTTCTATATTTAGTATAGGGCTAATCTTATTTATTCTTTCTTTGATTTTTTCTGCTTGGTGGATAAGTCAGGAAGTTATCCATATATTACAGAGTGAAGCAGAAATAAGTATTTATTACGATGAAGATTTAGACAATATACAATTTAAAAATCTAGTAAAAAACATAGAAGACATAAGGGGTATCAAAAATGTTTCATTGATAGATGAAAATGAATCCTATGAAAGAATGGTAGAAGTATTGGGTAGTGAAGCCAATATATTGAGTTTATTTGAATCTAATCCATTTACAGCTTTTATAGAAGTAAAAGTTGATATAGAAGAAACAAATAATATATTAACTAGTATAGAAAAGATAGATAATATAAGTTATATAAGGGACAATAAAAATATAATAGATAAGCTGAAAAGTATTACCAATATGCTTACAATTGGAAGTATACTAATAGTTACTGTTGTAGGTATATCCACTGTATTTGTAGTATCACATATAATTAGACAAGGTATATACAACAATAGAAATCAAATTAATACCTTGAAATTGCTAGGAGCTCCAAATAGTTTTATAGGAGCACCATTTTTACTAGAAGGATTATTTTTAACATTAGGAGGAGGAGTATTTTCATCCATACTAACATCAGGATTTTTATATTTAGCTTATGGACAAATAAAATCTTCCCTATTATTTATACCACTTCCATCAATGGAAATATTTTTACCAAATGTGATTATAGTAGTTATATTAATAAGTTTTATATTAGGAATACTAGGAAGTATATTTGGACTTAAAGCAACAAATCATAACTAAATAATGAAATAAGTATCAAAAATGGTGCCAGGCACCATTTTTGATACTTATTTTAGAATTATGCTTGAAATTAAATGGTGGATATAATATGATATACTAAGAACTATGGGGGTATGGCGAAGTTGGGATCGCGCTTGGCTGGCAGCCAGGAGATCAGGGGTTCGAGTCCCCTTACCTCCACCAAATATAAATAAGCATATAAATAATTAGTAAAAAGGGAGAACTTATAGGTTCTCTTTTTCTATATATACTTAAGGAGGTGTATCAATGGAACTACTTAAGATACAAGAGTCTACTATGGAAGTAGCAGAGGCTATTAGGGCCGTATTAGATGTCGATGTAACCATAGTAGATAAGGATATGTATAGGGTAGCGGCAACAGGAAGATACAAGGATGAAATAGGAAAAAAGCTACCAAGAAATTGTTCCTTTGAAATGATAGCTGAAAAAATGGCTCCAGAATTTATAGACAATCCTAATGTTAGTCAAAAGTGTATGGAATGTAGTGTAAAAGGAACTTGTAAGGAAATGGCAACCATTGGATATCCGATTATACATGAAGGCCAACTTTTAGGAGTAATAGGAGTCATAGCCTTTACAGAAGAACAAAAGAATAATATATATAGAAATTATGAATCTCTAGTCTTGTTTTTAGATAAATTAGGGTATTTATTAGTTAAGAATCTAAGTTATATAGAAAACATTTCCAAATTGATTATACAAGATAAGATGACCAATATGATAATAAACGAAATTGACAGTGGAGTTATATTAATAGATAGTAGAGGAAGAATTAAGATGATAAATTCTAAAGTAGAGGTTTATCTTAAAAGGGGAAGAAAGAATTTAGTAAATGAATCAATAAGAAAGGTTATTCCAAATATAGATTTAGAATTACAAAATGAATACTATGTAGAGAAGAAGATTAAAGCGGGAGATAAAATGAAGAGTTTTATGATGAAAAATACTCCTGTTATAGTAGAAGGAAAAAAGGTAAGTAATATAATAGAATTAAATAAAACCTCAAATATGATCAGGGATGCCTATAGACTGATAGAAGGAAATAAAAATATTAATTTTGATCACATAATAGGAAATAGTCACAAGTTATTATCAGTAAAAGAGTTGTCAAATAGTGTAGCTGCTAGTGATTCAACAGTCTTGATTAGAGGAGAGAGTGGGACCGGAAAGGAACTATTCGCCAGAGCTATTCATAATAATAGTGGTAAAAGTAATGCACCATTTATAGCAATTAATTGTGCTTCCATACCAGATAATTTACTAGAAAGTGAATTGTTTGGATACGACGATGGAGCATTTACAGGAGCTAAAAAGGGAGGACAAATAGGAAAGTTTGAATTAGCTCATGGAGGAAGTTTGTTTTTAGATGAAATAGGGGATTTACCCTTACATTTACAACCAAAAATATTAAGATCATTACAGGAAAAATCCTTTAGACGAGTAGGGGGAAAAGAATTAATTTCTTTAAAATTTCGATTAATAGCAGCCACTAATAGAGATCTAGAAGACATGGTTTCTAACAAGAAATTTAGACAAGATTTGTATTATAGATTAAATGTAATTCCCATAAATATTCCGCCTTTAAGAGAAAGAATAGATGATATAGAGCCCTTAAATAAATACTTTTTAAAAAGACATTGCAATAGATTAGAAGTTCCTATAAAGTCTTTTTCAAAAAGAGGGGAAGAGGCTTTAAAAAACTATAATTGGCCAGGAAACATAAGAGAATTAGAAAATGTAATAGAATATCTAGTTAATATAATAAAAGATGATGAAATTAGATATAGGGATTTGCCAGATAATATAAGAGAGTTTTCATTTAAAAAAGATAAATCTAGGAAAGAAGATTCATTAAAAGATCTTATGGAAAGTTATGAAAAACAAGTATTAACAAATTTTATAAATAAATATGGAAGTACTAAGAAAAATAAAGAAGAAATCTGTAAGATATTAAAAATTGATCTTTCTACCTTATATAGAAAGTTGAATAAATATAATTTGCAATAATGCGGATTTTTTTGCAATCTTGCGAAAGACGCTTACTTCCTATATCATGCCCTGTAGTTAACTGAAAAATATAAAAAACTGAATTTGTTTGCAATTTTGCGAATAAATTAATGATACTTTAATAGTCAAGCAAGAGGAAGGCTTGTAATGTAGCCATACTTCTCTTGCTTTTGTTTTGGCACAGTTTTTGCAAGTATAGCTATATAGTGAGTAATTTAATACTATAGGGGTGTTAATATGGTTAATAAAGATATGGTGAAAGATTTATTAAATTTAGTAAGGGAAGAAACAATTCCTGCCATTGGTTGTACAGAACCTGTTGCAGTTGCATATGCAGCATCAGTAGCTAAAAAATATTTAGGGGAAGAAATAGAAGATTTACAAATACATGTGAGTAAAAATATTTATAAAAATGGTAAATTTGCTATTATTCCTAATACTGGAGAAAGTGGTTTGGATTTAGCAGGAGCTTTAGGTGCTTTAGCTGGAGATTGTAAGGATGGATTGATGGTTTTAAAAAGGGTAAATAAAGAAGATATTCATAAGGCTCATAAGTTTATAGATGAAAGTAAGGTAAATCTTAAACCATTGGAAAAATCGCCAGATATATATGTGGAAGTATTTGCTAGGGGAAAGAATAATAAAGTAGAGCTTGTCTTAAAGCACAATCATGATTATATAGATAGGGTCAAGCTTAATGATAAAATAGTTTACAAGGGCATATTAGATGATAATAAAACTAGTGTAGACTTCTTAAACAAACTAACAATAAAGAACTTAAGAGAAATAACGGAGGCTATTCCAATCGAAGAATTGGAATTTATAGAAGAAGGAATTAAAGTGAATATGAAGGCAGCCAAAAATGGTTTAAGTAAAAAAGTAGGGTTAGGTCTTGGCCTAGGATTTAAAAGATTAGAAGACCAGGGTATGATCACTATGGATGGCCCTACTAAGGCGAGAATGCTAACTGCTGCAGCTGCAGATATGAGAATGAGTGGAGCTGTTTGCCCTATAATGACAAGTGGTGGAAGTGGAAATCAAGGAATAGGAGTTATCTTACCTATAGTAGTAATTGGTGAAGAACATAATATGGATAGAGAAAGAATATTCAGGGCAGTATTCTTTGGACATGCAGTAAATAAGTATGTTAAAGTATTTACGGGAAAACTATCATATATGTGTGGATGTGCAATAGGAGCTGGAGTAGGAGCCAGTGCAGGCATATCTTGGCTACTAGGTGGCAATGATGAAGAAATCAGTGGAGCTTGTAACAACTTATTTGGAAATTTAACAGGCATGATATGTGATGGAGCAAAGGAAAGCTGTTCATTAAAATTGTCAGCATCAGTTTCAGAGGCAGTGGTTGCTGCCTATCTTGCAAAGGAAAATGTAGTACTTAAAGCAGGTGTAGGTATAATAGGGGAAACTATAGAAGATACTATAAAAAATGTAGGATTATTGTGTAAAGAAGATAATCCTATAGATTCAATTATATTAAAAATGATTAAATAATAAAGCAATGAAAGATTCTAGAATCTTTCATTGCTTTATTATTACTTAATAGCTTTAAATTATTTCTTGTATTATAAATTTTTAAATATATGGTCTAATATATCGAGACAATTTTTAATAGTTATTTCATTTTCATTATCAAGTTTTGGATTTAATTCTA
>CAZMMV010000008.1:0-15757 GCA_964567475.1 uncultured Tissierellaceae bacterium
CCAATATGGTCAAAAGAATCAAGTGGAATGCATCAATTTAACATCTGGACATCGCTAAATTTACTAGGATATGGTGCATCACTTCAACATTATAATGAGCTTATAGAAGAAGAAGTAAAGAAGGAATGGAATATACCAGATAGTTGGGAAATGAGAGCACAAATGCCATTTGGAAAAGCAACATCAATTCCAGGAGACAAAGAATTTAAAGCTTTAGAAGATAGGGTAATAGTATATAAATAAAAGTTATTAGAGATAATTATTTAAAACTTAAATAGATACAATAAAAAGCAAACTACAAAACATAATTGAGTGGAGGTAGTAAAATGAAAAGAACGGTTAAAAAACAAGTAAGAGGTTTTAGAACAAAAGATGGTGCAGGAGTAAGCCTTGTAAGGGTATTAGGACATGAAACTACTGAAGAATTTGACCCTATTTTAATGTTAGATTCTTTTGATAGTACAAATCCAGACGACTATACAGCAGGATTTCCAATGCATCCCCATAGAGGAATTGAAACCATAAGTTATCTATACAAGGGTAAAATGGTTCACAAAGATAGTTTGGGCAATGAAGATGCTATAGGTGACGGAGAGGTTCAATGGATGAATTCAGGTTCAGGAATTATGCATGAAGAAAAAGTTCCGGCTGCAGATAGATTATTAGGGGTTCAGCTTTGGTTAAACCTTCCAGCAACAGACAAAATGAGTAAACCGAGTTATAACAGCATAAAAAGAGATGAAATCGAAGAAGTACAAGTAGATGGAGCTAAAATCAGAGTTCTTGCAGGATCTTATGAAGGACATGAAGGATATAAGGGAGAGCATTTACCATTAGATTATTATGATATCCATCTTGAAAAAAATTCTAGCATTACAATAAATACTGAAAATGATGCATCTGTAATGTTATTTACACTTGTTGGGGACATATATGTTGGTGATGACCTAATAAAAGAGAAGACAGCTGTAAAACTTACAGATGGGGATAGTGTTGATATTAAAAGTACAGATGAAAATGCTCAAGTATTATACATTAAATCAATTGCCTTAAATGAAGAGATAGCATGGGCAGGTCCAATAGTTATGAATACTAAAGAAGAAATACAAGAAGCTTATGCTGATCTTAGAAATGATAACTTTGTAAAAGAAAAGATAATTTATTAAAATAGTAATCACAATGATATGTATAATGAGAAAGTAGGGATACTATGATAAAGATTGTATATGAACCTGAAAATAATAGATCAGCAGCCTATGATGAAACTACAAAAATAGGAGAAAGTAGCTTTTCCAAATCAAAAGAGTTCTGGATTATAGATCATACATTTGTTGAAGATGACTATGGTGGACAAGGGATTGGAATAAAACTAGTTGCTGAATTAGTTGAACAAGCAAGAAATAACAAGGTAAAAATTATGCCATTATGTACTTTTGCAAAAAAAGAATTTCAAGAGAGACCAGAGTATTTTGATGTTTTATTAAAATAGAAGCAAGAAATTTTATTATAAAATAGTCCCTTTATTTAAAGCTTTTAAAGCCTTTGACTAAAGGGGCTATTAGGTTAGAATAGTATTTGACCTACTTAAGAAAGTGTAATAGCTAGCCATAGTTTGTTATAGCTGTTAATAGTAATTAATACATGAATTTATGCAATTATTTAGGAGGAAGAAAGATGAAAAATACAAGGAAAAGAACTCTAAGAGCTTTTGTATTAGGAGTAATTGTTACAAGTGTTTTTATGAGTACAGCAATTGGAGCAAAAGTTAAAACTACAATTGATGTAGTATTTAATCCATTTAAAATATTTATAAATGGGGAAAAGCAAGAAATAGATAGTTTGAATTATAATGAAAGGATTTATGTTCCATTAAGGACAATTTCGGAAAAATATGATAAAAAGCTTAAGTGGGATGGATCTAATAAGACAGTTAATATTTATGATAAGGAAGTTAGCCAAGGTAAGGTTTATGATAAGATAAGTGAATACATGAAAGCTGAATCTATAGCTGCCTTTTCTCCATATTATGAACTTTTGGATTTTCAAATTTCAAACTATAAAGAAAGAAAAGTAGATGGAAATGTAGAAGCTACTTTTTCATATAAAATAATCGAAAAAAATTATGATAAAGATCCTGATTCAGTGGGATATATTAAAGAGTTAAAAGAAAGAGGACACGAGAATTATAAACAATTATATGATGAATATTTAGAACCAAGACAATCAAACTTTGATTTAAAAGTTGTAATAGATAAAGATGATAGGATTATCTTATATTCAAATGTATCTCCAAATGGTATTGAATGGGAAGAAACTAAGATGACAGATTATATATTAAAGGATTAAAGATGAAATAAAATAGTTTGTTTTTAATTTATAGATTATATTTATGCGAATAAAAGTCATGTTATTATTGGCTTTAATGGTAATATATGATATATTATAATTATTAAGAATAAACTGATAAAAGAAAGAGGTTATCCTATTTCTATGAATTATAAAGTGTAGGAATAGGAATATAGATGCATAAAATGTTATATATAAAGTAAAAGAAGGGTTAATATGTTTAAAGTATTAAGTATAGATTTTGATTACTTTGTTAATGTGTCTTCAAATGTAAGAAATAAGATGTTTCCAGCTTTAGTTGAAGCAAGAAATAAAGATATAATAGATAAAGAATGGAAGGAAAAGTATAAAGTTTATCCTATGTTAAAAGATATTGGTTTAATAAATGAAGTGGAAGTTTTAAGAGAATATTTATTTAAAAATAGTAAATATGCTATTTTTACAATGTCTGAAAGTCATAAGGATATATATCCTTTACTAGAAAAAATACCTAAAAATATAAATATAGAGATAGTGAATATTGATTTTCATCATGACTATTATCACTATTATATAAGGGGAGAAAAATATAACTCTGGTAACTGGTTGAGAGTAATAAAAGAAAATAGGCCTAATACAAAGATAGTTTGGGTAAGGAGAGAAGATTCACAGATGGAAAGTCTAGAGGGGAAATTTCCGTATAGTCATACTACTAGATTGATGAGTGTATTAAATACTAAATATGATATGATTTTTATATGTTTTAGTCCTGAATGCACTCCCCCTCATTTAAGATATAAATTTACACAATATATAAATGATATTATTTAATGCAATGTTAGCTCTAGAGCAATTAGCTTTAGGGCTTTTTTATGCGTAAAATCATCAATCAACAAAGTAAAAGAGTAAATATTGATAATTTTTAAGTGTTTTCTATGTTTCAACCGTTATGTATATAGAGGAGTTAATTTTAGATATGATTGAAAGGGGATGATGAAAATTGAAGGATAAAGAAATTGCAAAAAGGCTTCGACAAAGAGATGAGGATATATTTGATTATATAATGGACAATTATAATAAACTATTGTGGGTTGTAATAGGAAATATTTTAGAAAAAGTTGCTTCTTCAGAAGATATTGAGGATTGCATAAGTGATGTTTATATTAAATTATTGGAAAATCCAAAGATTTATAATTATAAAAAAGGTAGTTTAAAATCCTTTTTAGTTAGAGTTGGAAAAAATCTTGCAATTGATAAATATCGAAAACTTTCCAGGGGGAATGTTAATATGTTTCATGAATATTCTAGTATGTATGATGATAAAGATATTCTTCAGTCTATTATTACAAAAGAAAGTAGGGGGGAATTTTTAGAGCTAGTGAACAATCTTAAAGAGCCTGATAGAGAAATTATTATAAGAAGATATTTTTACAATGAAAATGTAAAGCTTATATCGGAAAAGATGAATTTACCATCAAAAAAGGTTGAAAATAAGTTATATCAAGGGAAATTAAAACTAAAAAAGATATTGATAAATAAGGAGGGATTTTGATGAATAACAAGAACTTAATTGATGATTTAGATGATAAAGAAATTGAAATGATGCTAAAATATGTGCCAGAATACACAAAAGATAACGCAAAGAATATAAAGGATAAATTCATACAAAAATCAAAGATAAGACAAAAAAGGTTTTCATTCAAAAAATGGGCCTTAGCTGGTGTTGCAGCAGTTATGGTATTGACTACAACACTTGTATATGCTGAGATTATTGATATAAACAAAGTATACAGAATTATATTTGGAGAAAATTCTGAATACCTTCAGCCTTATATTAAACCGATACATGAAAATAATGGTAAGGAAATACCTTTATCAATAGAGAGTGAATATGATGGGATTGTTATCAAATTAATTTCGGCTGTTAATGATGAAAATAGTTTGCGTATTTTTGCAACTGTTAGGGATACAAAAGCTGATCGCTTAGGTAAAGATCTTGATTTTACAAGCTGGGGATTAAGCCAAGGAAATGGTGGTAATTTGAGTGTAATTGATTATGATAATGAAACAAAGACAGCAACTTTAATGATTACTTCATTAGGAAATGATCATAAAGGTAGTGCAAGTCTTAAAATAAATGGGTTTTCAACTGGACGAGAATTTCTTGAAGATTTACCAGAAAGTGAAATTAAAATAGGGGAATTACTGAAAGGCCATATTCCCAAAATTATATCTCAGGATAAAGTTTGGAAGCGAGGAGGTGGTGGTAACAATCACGAGTTGTATGAAAAATCCCGATTGTTGAAAGCGAATGAGATGGATATTAAATTTGATAATGTTGATATGTTTTCGATTTCCAATATAGGATTTGTAGATGGTCTACTTCATATACAAGCCAAAGCTAAGTTGAGTGGTGCTGCTTTAGTTGATGGCTATTACATCAATGCAAAATTTGTAAATTCAGATAAAGAAATTGTTTATGATTCAACGGCAGGAATTAACTTTATAATTGATGATAAATATGCCTACGAAAGTTATAGTAAAGAAGCTCATGATGAATATAGTGAAATTATTTATGAAAACATAAGAAAACCAGAGCAGTTAAATGATTTATCTTTAACAATTGACTATATGAAATCGCCAAAAATTACAGAAGGTAATTGGGAATTTTCTTTTATGATTCCAGAAAAAATTACAACGGACTTTAAAGTTGATAGAAAGATGAATATAAATGGGGAAAAGTTAAGAATAAATATGGTTTCATTGTCCCCTATTGGTATCACTGTTCATTTAAATCAAGATATGTCATCTAATTATAATCATAGTGATATAGTTTGTGTAGAATATATAGATGGAAGTATAATTGAGTTAGATGAATCGTCAATTCACACCTATCAAAATGAATCTACACTTGTTTTTACAGGGGATATAATTGAAATTGAAAAAGTACAAAGTATATTAGTTAATGGTGAAAAAATAAATATTAGTCAATAATATTGATATAATAAAACCTCTTGATTTCAAGAGGTTTTTTCATAATTTGCTATATTATTAAATTGCTTAAGATTCATAGAATATATATTATCCATTAACTCAACCATAAAAGATCCTGTACCTTTTGCATCTTTGGATAATTCTCCTGAAATAGTCATGATTAAAGTTCCAGCTAAGGCAGCAGATAATGGATTTCCATAGGGCATAAGAGAGGCTATAAGTGCGCCAAGCATGCATCCTGTTCCAGTTATATTTGAAAGAAGTTCTACTCCGTTTTTAACAATATGGCTATTTTTGCCATCTGTTATAATATCTATTTTTCCTGATATAACAACATTGGACTTGGATTTATTTGCTAAAGTTTTTCCTATATTTATGGACTCGACTAGATTATCATGTTTTATTTGATCATCTTTACCTACATCAATTCCCGAAGGTGAGGATGGTAGATCGAGAATTGCTTTTATTTCAGACATATTACCTTTTATTATAGTAGGTTTGCAATCTCTTATATATTTCTTTCCTAATTCCAATCTTATAGCACTAGCGCCAACGCCCACTAAATCTATGATATGTGGGATATTATACTTTAAGGCAGTTAGTCCAGAGAGATATATGGATTCTATTCTAGTATCTGTTATATTGCCAAGATTCACAGCTAAAGCTTTGCTCATTTTTGTAATGTTTTCTACTTCTCCTGGGTGTTCCGCCATAATTGGTTTTCCACCAATTGCCAAAACTATATTAGCACAAGCATTTATAGAAATTGGATTGGTAATACAGTGGATTAAAGGAGAATTATCTTTGGCTTGTTTTTTTATATTCCATAGTTCTTTTAGATTTATCATATATATTAACTCCTAATTCATATTGAATTTTAAAAAGCATTCCATTTTTACTTAGTGTTTTTAAGAATAGAAATGCAATTGAACCACCTATCAAGGTTGCAAGTACAAATGATGGTACATAGAAGATCCAAGTAAGTCCACTTCTTCCCCAAATATAGGTCATAATTGGATAGGATAATATAGAACCTATTATGCCTGTTCCAATTATTTCTCCTAGAACTGCAGCAAGGATATTTCCTTTAGACATTCTATATAAGACTCCAGATAAGAAGGCTCCAAATACTGCTCCAGTAAGTGCCAATGGTGGTATTCCCATAAAAATCATTCTTATAATTCCAATCATAGTTGCACAGAGAAGCGAATACCAAGGACCTAAAAATACAGAGCAGACTACATTGATAAAATGTGCTGTGGGACATAGTCCCTCAACTCTTAAAATTGGTGATATAACTACACCTATAGCTACCATCATAGCTAACATTATTGATCTTAATAGTTTTGAATTTTTTTCCACAAAAAAACCTCCTAATATTTTAGCTTAAGTATGGGAAAAACTATTAAGAGGTAATATCTTTACTAAATAGCAATTTCCCATAGCTTATAGCTATGTAAAATGAACGGTCGAAGCTCAATTGCTTCCTCTCACCTTGAAATACAAGTTCCCTCGCTATTTAGTTTTATTTTCAAAATATGTCTAGGTGCTCGCCTAGAATATTAAGGTTGAGCATAAAAAAGAATATATCCGAGGATATATTCTAATACAGAATGTATAGACTGAATATCCCTACGTCAGTATTATCTGAATCAGGTTATGGGTCGAAGCTTCCTTCCTCTCAGCACTATGCTCCCCTTTTGATAGAATTATAGCATAAATATATCAAAATGTAAACTATCCAATATATTCTTTTACAAATTATTTAAAAAAGTACTTGCATTTTTATATGCTATAGTATATAATGATAAGAAATATAAGAATTAGTACTTGATAAGGAATAGTAAATAGATAAACAGTTTGAGAGAGTCAACGTTTGGTGAAAGTTGATACTGCTACTATTGAATCCGCCTTGGAGGTTTTTGTGAACAGCAAAAGGTAAGTGGGCCTTAACCACATCAAGTGGGTCTTTTAGATCAATTTGGGTGGCAACACGGAAGAGTAACCTTTCGTCCCTTTGTATAGGGATGAAGGGTTTTTTTATATTTAAATACACCTTTGATAAGGAATAGTAAATGGGCAAATAGTTTGAGAGAGTCAGTGTTTGGTGAAAGCTGATACTATTATCATTGAATCCGCCTTGGAGGTTTTTGTGAATAGCAAAAGGTAAGTAGGCCTTAACTATATCAAGTGGATCTTTTAGATCAATTTGGGTGGCAACACGGAAGAGTAACCTTTCGTCCCTTTGTAGGGATGAGAGGTTTTTTTGTATTTAAAATGAGGAGGTAAAAAAATGCATAAGAAATTATTTATTCCAGGTCCTATAGATGTAAGTGAAGATGTATTAAAAGAAATGTCAAAAGCAATGATTGGTCATAGATCAGAGGATGCATCTATACTTCAAAAAAGTATAAGTGAAAAACTTCAAAAAGTATTTTATACGAGGGAACAGATATTGTTATCTACTTCATCAGGATCAGGTTTGATGGAGGGCGCAATTAGATCTTGTACTAGAAAGAAGGCGGCTGTATTTTCATCAGGTGCCTTTGGAAATAGATGGTACAAGATGGCATTATGTAATAATGTGCCTGCAGATATATTTAATGTTGAAGCAGGAGAGGTAGTTACTGGAAAAATGGTAGAAAAGGTATTGAAAACTGGTGATTATGATTTAATAACCCTTGTTCATAATGAAACATCTACGGGTGTGATGAACCCTTTAGAAGAAATTTCAAAAGTATTAAAAAAATATCCTGATGTAGTATGGTGTTTAGATACAGTTAGTTCAATGGGGGCTACGAAAATAGAAGTAGATAAGCTAGGGGTAGATATATGTATTACTTCTACACAAAAGGCTCTGGGACTTCCTTCAGGAATGTCTATAGCATCTATGTCTCAAAAGGCAGTTAATGCAGCAGAAAAGGTAGAAAATAGGGGACTTTATTTTGATTTACTAGCAATTTATAAATGTATAAAAAAGAAAGATCATCAATACCCTTCAACCCCTAACATATCATTGATGTATGCTTTGGATTATCAATTAGACAAGATACTTAAAGAAGGTTTAGAAAATAGATATAAAAGACATTTAGAAATGGCAGATTGTGTTAGAAAATGGGCAAAAGAAAAATTTGAACTATTTTCCAATGAAAATTATTTATCTAATACAGTAACTGCTATTAAAAATACAAAAGATCTAGATATGCCAAATTTAATTAAAAAGTTAGAAGAAGAAAATTATGTAATATCTAATGGTTATGGAGATTTGAAAAATAAGACTTTTAGAATTTCTCATATGGGAGATTATAGGATAGAAGATATTCAAGCTTTGCTAGAAACTATAAATGATATATTAAAAATATAATTTGGAGGAGAATAAAAAATGTTAAATATCTTAATTGCAGATGGTATGGAAAAAACTAGTTTAGGAAGATTAAGAAAGATGAATTTCAATGTTGTTAATCAACATTATGATAAAGAGGATTTAATACATGAAATCAAAAGGTTTAATATTATTGTAGTGCGTTCTGCTACCAAAATCACACCAGATATAATAGATGAGGCAGTTAAAACTAATAATCTAAAACTTATTATTAGAGGGGGTGTAGGTTTAGATAATATAGATGTAGAATATGCTAGAAAAAGAGGAATTATAGTTAGAAATACTCCCAATGCCAGCAGTGTTTCTGTTGCAGAATTAGTTATAGGTCATATTTTTAATATGGCAAGATTTTTGCATAATTCTAATATTAGTATGAGAAGAGGAGAATGGAATAAGAAACAGTATAAGGGTATGGAGATTGATGGAAAAACACTAGGTATAGTAGGATTTGGAAGAATTGGCAAGGAGTTGGCTAAAAGAGCTAGTGCCTTGGGAATGAAGATTAATTTTTATGATATAACAGGTCCAACTATAGTAAATGATGAATATAGATACTGTGATTTAGAACAATTATTTGCAGAATCTGATTTTATATCTTTACATGTGCCTCATAAGAAAGGGGACAAAGCTGTAATAGGTAAAGAGGAAATTGAAAAGATGAAAGATGGAGTATATTTAATTAATTGTGCCAGGGGTGGTGTAATAGATGAAGAGCTATTAATAGAGGGGCTTAATTCTGGGAAAATAGGAGGAGCTGCTATTGATGTATTTATGGATGAACCAACTCCAAATAGTATACTTTGTAACAATGAAAAAGTTTCAGTAACACCTCATATAGGAGCTTCAACAAAAGAAGCTCAAACAAAGATAGGAGAAGAAATAATTGATACAATACTAGAATTTTGGAAAGGTAGTGAATTAAATGACTATATTAAAACCGTTTAAAGCTATAAGACCAACAAAGGAATTTGCACCAAAGATTGCAGCATTACCCTATGATGTTATAAATAGTAAAGAAGCTAAAGAAATGGTTAAAAATAATCCATATTCTTTTCTTTATGTAGATAAGGCAGAGATTGATTTGGATTCTAATATAGATATATATGATTTAAAGGTATATGAAAAAGCTAAAGAAAATCTACAGGCTATGATAGATGATAAAGTGTTAATTAAAGATACAAAAGAAAACATATATATCTATAAACAGACAATGGATGATAAAGAACAAATTGGTTTAGTAGGGTGTGTTTCTGTAGATGACTATATGAATAACAATATAAAAAAACATGAAAATACAATAGAAGAAAAACAAAAGGACAGGAGAAATCATATTGATTATTGTAATGGGAATACTGGGCCCATATTTTTAACATATGAAGCAAAAGAAGATATAAACAAGACTATAGAAATATGGATGGATAGAAATAATCCAGTTTATAATTTTGTTTCTGAAGATGATATAAGACATGAAGTTTGGGTTATTGATGACAATGATATAATAGACAAATTAATAAATCTATTTAAAAATATTAATAGTCTATATATAGCGGATGGTCACCACAGAGCTGCTTCTGCAGTTGATGTTGCTAAAATGCGAAGGTCTAAAAATATAGATTTTACAGGGGAGGAAGAGTTTAATTATTTTCTTGGAGTATTATTTCCATATGATCAGTTACATGTAATGGACTATAATAGAGTGGTAGAAGACTTAAAAGGACTTAGTATAAATGATTTTTTGGAAAAGGTTAAAGAAAATTTTATAGTAGAAGAAATTAAAAATGAAAAACCCTATAGACCAAATAAGAAACATTCCTTTGGTATGTATTTGGAAGATAGATGGTATAAGCTAGAAACTAAAGAAGGTAGTTTTGATAAAAGGGATTTAGTAAAGAGCTTGGATGCCTCTATACTGCAAGATAATATTTTAGAAGGAATATTAGGAATTGATGATCCTAGAACAAATAAAAGGATAGATTTTGTTGGTGGAATAAGAGGATTAAAAGAACTTGAAGATAGAGTAAATGAAGGTATGGCTATTGCATTTTCTCTATTTCCTACTGCTATAGATGATTTAATGAAGGTATCTGATCAAGGAAGTACAATGCCTCCAAAATCTACTTGGTTTGAACCAAAGCTTCGCAGTGGTCTT
Organism: uncultured Tissierellaceae bacterium; assembly: GCA_964567475.1. Classification (GTDB taxonomy): domain Bacteria; phylum Bacillota; class Clostridia; order Tissierellales; family Tissierellaceae; genus CAZMMV01. The sequence continues at coordinate 10,851 of CAZMMV010000008.1, forward strand.
TTTATACATGATTTAGAATAATTAAGTTTTATTTCTTGGGAAAAATATAGCTCATTAAGCTATAATATTACTTAAATTATAAAAAAATTAAAAACCTAGCAAATTACCATGGCTATAGGAATAGACAAGCATTGAAATGCGTTGAAATAGCCATTCTAACTTGCAATAAAATTATATATATGTTATTGTTTATATTATCGCACTAAAACGTGTTCTAAATTTAAAATTGTGAACATGTTTTTTTTATTGGGAAAATTATTAAACAAGATTAAAAGAAAAGAGGTTTTTATGTTAAAAGTAGAAATTAAAGAATTGACTAAAATATTTGGAAAAAACCCTTCTAGAGCGTTAGAATTACTAGAAGAAGGAAATTCTAAATCAGAAATTTTAGAAAAGACAGGAATGACAGTAGGAGTAAATCAAGTATCATTCGATGTAAATCAAGAAGAGATATTTGTTATCATGGGTCTATCTGGTAGTGGTAAGTCCACATTGATAAGACTAATAAATAGAATAATAGAACCTACAAATGGTAGCGTACTAATAGATGGTGAAGATTTATCTAAAATAGATAAAAAAAGGTTAAGACAGGTACGTCGTGAAAAATTAGGTATGGTATTTCAGAGTTTTGCATTATTTCCCCATTATACTATATTGGAAAATGCAGCATATGGACTGGAAATACAAAACATAAAAAAAGAAGAAAGAGATAAAAAGGCATATGAATCATTAAGACTTGTAGGATTAGAAGGATATAAAGATAAATATCCAGAAGAATTATCAGGCGGTATGCAACAAAGAGTAGGACTTGCAAGAGCACTTGCTAATAATCCAGATATACTATTGATGGATGAAGCCTTTTCAGCGCTAGATCCACTTATAAGAAAAGATATGCAATTTGAATTACTTGATCTTCAATCAAAGATGAAGAAAACTATAATATTTATTACACATGATTTAGATGAAGCATTGAGAATTGGAGATAGAATTGCATTGATGAAAGATGGAGAAATCTCACAAATAGGAACTCCGGAGGAAATATTAATGAATCCAGCAAATCAATATGTTGAAAGATTTATTCAAGATATTGATAAGTCTAAAGTCTTTTCAGCAGAACATGTAATGAAAAGAGCTGAATATATAGAAATAGAAAGACATGGACCATTTGTAGCTTTAAAACAGATGAAAAAACTAGGTATATCTAGTATCCATGTAGTAGATAAGGACAACAAATTTTTAGGGATAGTTACTATGGAAGCAGCATCAAAAGCCATAATTGAAGAGGAAAGAGATTTAAGAAAATTAATGGAAAAAGATGTACCAGTTGTAACTTCAGATCTTCCATTATCAGAGATTTTCGATTTGATATATGATTCAAAAGTTCCAGTAACTGTTGTAGATGATGGAATATTAAAAGGTGTAATTATAAGAGGAGCAGTTCTTGGAGCGCTATCAGGAAATGGGGTGAATGGTAATGTTTAATTTTGAAACAATACCATTAGTAAGATGGGTAGATACATTGGAACTATGGCTTAAAAATAATGGTAAGTGGTTTTTTAATCCAATTAAAAATAATTTAGATAAATTTGTAAATGGATTAAGTGATTTATTAATTAAAATACCAGCAATTGTATTTACTATAGCATTAGTATTAATTGCAATATATTTAACTGATGGAATTAAAAGAAAAAAGTGGAATCTACCTATATTTATTATACTAGGTTTAGCATTGGTTAGTAACTTAGGTTATTGGGAAGATACTATGCTAACATTATCGCTTGTAGTTACATCAAGTCTGATATCTATATTAATAGGTGTACCTTTAGGCATATGGATGGCAAGACGTAATAGGGTAAAAACTATATTAACCCCAATCTTGGATTTTATGCAGACTATGCCCGCTTTTGTTTATTTAATACCTGCAGTATCATTTTTTGGTATAGGGATGGTTCCAGGAATTATAGCTTCAGTAATATTTTCAATGCCGCCTGTAGTTAGAATGACTAACTTAGGTATTAGAGGAGTATCTACTGAGTTAATAGAAGCATCTAATGCATTTGGTTCAACAGAAGGTCAAAAGCTCTTTAAAGTCCAATTGCCTCTTGCTAAGAAAACAATAATGGCAGGAATAAATCAAACAATAATGCTGGCTTTATCTATGGTTGTAATTGCATCAATGATAGGGGCAGATGGCTTAGGTGTGCAAGTGTTTAGAGCTGTAACTAGAAATGAAGCAGGTGAAGGATTTGCTTCAGGACTTGCAATGGTAATACTTGCAATAATATTAGATAGGTTAACTCAAGCTCTAAATAGAGATAAGAGAGAAATAACAAAATAATAGGAGGAATTTATGTTTAAAAACAAGAATAAAATAATAACATTATCATTAATATCAATATTGATAGTATCACTTTTAGTAGGATGTAATGGAGATGATTCATCAGAAGAAGTAGATAAATCACTTTCATTAGGAGAACAATTAGACTATAAAATTATAGGAATAGATGCAGGAGCTGGAGTAGTACAGGCAGCAGAAAAAGCAGTGGAAGAATATGAATTAGATTTTAAAGTTCAAACAAGTTCATCAGCAGTAATGACTCAAGCGTTAGATGATGCAATTTCAAATGAAAATCCAATAATAGTTACTGGTTGGAGTCCCCATTGGAAATTTGCTAAATATGATATGAAATATTTAGAAGATCCATTGAATACTTTTGGGTCTGAAGAAAAAATTCATACAATAACAAGATTAGGACTTAGAGAAGATTCACCTGAAGTTTTTAGTGTATTAGATAATTTTTACTGGAATCCAGAAAATATGGAAGAGGTAATGTTAAAAGTAAATGAAGGTGGAGATATAGAAGATATAGCAGAAACTTGGGTAAAAGAAAATAAAGAAATGGTAGATACTTGGACAGATGGTGTTTCTTCATTAGAAGGTGAAGAAGTAAAGCTTGCTTATGTAGCATGGGACTCTGAAATAGCATCGACACATATAATAGGAGAAGTTTTAAGTAACTTAGGAGCCGATGTTAAATTAACACAAGTAGAAGCAGGTCCTATGTGGTCGTCAGTTGCAACTGGAGATTCAGATGCTTTAGTAGCAGCTTGGTTACCAGGTACACATAAAGTATATATAGATGACTATAAAGATGAAATTGAAGATTTAGGACCAAATCTAGAGGGTGCTAAAATAGGTTTAGCAGTTCCATCATATATGGAAATTGATTCAATAGAAGATCTTAAAAAATTTAAAAAGTAAAATATAGATTAGGATATAAATCTGAAATAGATCTATTGCCGAGCTACAATTAATCATCTTAATTGTAGCTCGGCTTGTAAAAGCCATTATATTGTGGTATGTTTATATGTAGTGAACAAAAAACTTAATATCAAGTTATAGGGGAGTCTATATTAATAGTCTGAGATTAGAATTTTATTCTTGACCCTAAGAACCTGATTTGGATAATGCCAACGAAGGGATTTAGCTAGTGAAGTTGTATTTTGCTGTATACTTTTGTTGGTATACAGTTTTTTTGTTTTTGAAGGGGGAGGGAAATATAGTTCTGTTTAGATTAATAGAAAAGCTATGAGCTAGGGTTAAATCTATTATAAAAACTAAGACAAGGAGTGAATAAAATGAAATATACAACTCAAATGGATGCTGCGAAAAAAGGAATTATAACTAAGGAAATGGAAATAGTTAGCAAGAAGGAAAATATGCCTATTGAAATACTAATAGAGAGAATGGCAAAAGGTGAAATTGTTATTCCAGCAAATAAGAATCATAAATCTTTAGACCCACAAGGAGTAGGCAAAGGATTAAAGACTAAGATAAATGTCAATCTAGGAATATCAAGGGATTGTCGTGATGTAGATAAAGAGTTAGAAAAAGTACAAATTGCAATAGATATGGATGCTGAAGCAATTATGGATTTAAGTTCTTTTGGTAAGACAGAAGAATTTAGACAAAAATTAGTAAAGATGTCCACTTCAATGGTGGGAACTGTTCCAGTATATGATGCAGTTGGATTTTATGATAAGGAATTAAAAGATATTACAGAAAAGGAATTTTTAGATGTAGTTAGAAAACATGGAGAAGATGGTGTTGATTTTGTAACTGTTCATGCAGGATTGAATAGGGACACAATTAAAATATTTAAGAAAAACAATAGAGTTACTAATATAGTTTCAAGGGGAGGATCTTTATTATATGCATGGATGGAATTAAATAATAAGGAAAATCCTTTTTATGAACATTATGATGAGTTGTTAGATATATGTGCAGAATATGATATGACTATAAGTATAGGTGATGCATTGAGACCAGGAAGTATAGCAGATGGGACAGATGCACCACAAATTGCAGAATTGATGGCATTGGGAGAGCTAGCAAAAAGGGCTTGGGAGAAAAATGTACAAATTATAATAGAAGGACCAGGTCATATGAAATTAAATGAAATAGAAGCAAATGTTTTATTAGAAAAGAAACTTTGCTACGGAGCACCTTTCTATGTGTTGGGACCAATTGTTACAGATGTAGCACCTGGATATGATCACATAACATCAGCTATAGGTGGAGCTATAGCTGCTAGTCATGGTGTAGACTTCTTATGTTATGTAACGCCAGCAGAACATTTAAGATTGCCTACATTAGAAGATATGAAGGAAGGAATTATAGCTTCAAAGATAGCTGCTCATGCAGGAGATTTGGTTAAAGAAGTAGATGGAGCAGATGAATGGGATCTTAAAATGAGTAAAGCTAGACAAAGATTAGATTGGGAAGAGGTATTTAATCTGAGTATAGACCAAGAAAAAGCAAGAAGATATAGAAAAGAGTCTACTCCAGAGCATGATGATAGCTGTACTATGTGTGGCAAAATGTGTTCAATGAGAAATATGAATAG
>CAZMMV010000008.1:15857-23383 GCA_964567475.1 uncultured Tissierellaceae bacterium
GATAATGGTTCTGGGATAATAAGGCAAACAGAGTTCTTTCTATATTCAGAGAAAGATAGAAAAGCAGTAAAGGAATGTATGAAAAGAGGATATGAATTTCCAGAAATAACTTCTTGGATTAGGGCTAATAAGGAAGATTTCAAGTTAGTGAAAGACATGGGAATTAAAGAAACTGGAATTCTTATGTCCTGTTCTGATTATCATATATTTAATAAGCTTAAAATGACTAGGGCGGAAGCGATGAAAAATTATCTTTCTATTGCAGAGGCTGCTTTACAAAATGGAATTAAGCCAAGATGTCATTTTGAAGATATAACACGTGCAGATTTTTTAGGCTTTGTTGTACCTCTTACTAAAAATTTAATGGACTTATCTGATAAATATAAGATAGATATAAAAATCAGGGCTTGTGATACATTGGGTCTTGGTAGTCCTTATTCAGGAGTAGAGGCACCTAGGTCAGTTCCTGCAATTATTCATGGTTTAAGATACTATTGTAATCTTCCATCTTCGGCTATAGAATGGCATGGACATAATGATTTTAATAATGTTGTTGTAAATTCAACTACATCTTGGTTATACGGAGGATCTTCAGTAAATGCTACATTGTTTGGTATTGGTGAAAGAACTGGAAATTGCCCTCTAGAATCTATGTTATTTGAATATGGGCAAATAAAGGGTACTACTAAAAATATGAATTTAAAAATACTTCCTGAAATAGTAGATTATTTTGAAAAAGAATTTGATTATATTCTTCCTGCTCGTACACCTTTTGTAGGTAGTGATTTTAATGTTACAAGAGCAGGAATTCATGCAGACGGGATATTGAAGAATGAGGAAATATATAATAGTTTTGATACTAAAAAAGTTTTGGGTAGACCCGCAATTGTTGCCATAAACTCATATTCTGGCTTGGCGGGAATTGCAGCTTGGATAAATGGATATTTTAATTTAGAAGGAGATAAGAAAATAGGTAAGGCTGATAAGAGAATAACATTAATAAAAAAATGGATAGATGAAGAATATTCTAAAGGAAGAACTGCTAGTATTAGTAACAAGGAACTTAAAGAATTAGTATATAAATATGTTCCAAATATTTTAGAAGAAAAAGAAATTAAAGCTATTTAGACGTATATTGGAGGGTAAAATATGAAATTAACTGTTGTAGAAAAAATAATAAAAAGTCATTTAGTTTCTGGCAAATTAATAAAAGGAACTGAAATAGGACTAAAAATAGATCAAACTCTTACCCAAGATTCCACTGGAACAATGGCATATTTACAATTTGAAGCTATTGGGGTAAATAGGGTTAAAACAAAAAAATCTGTAGCTTATATTGATCATAATATGTTGCAAGCTGGACCTGAGAATGCGGATGATCATCTTTACATTCAAACAGTTGCAAAAAAATATGGTATATACTTTTCAAAACCAGGTAATGGTATATGCCATCAGGTACACCTAGAAAGATTTGGCCTACCTGGAGAAACACTTTTAGGTTCAGATAGCCATACACCTACTGGTGGTGGTATAGGCATGCTAGCTATAGGTGCTGGCGGTCTAGATGTTGCAATAGCTATGGCTGGTGGGGAGTATTTTATAACTATGCCAAGTATTGTTAAAGTGGAATTAAAAGGTAAGTTAAATAATGGTGTATCATCTAAAGATATAATTTTAGAAGTATTAAAAAGATATAAAGTTACAGGTGGATTGAATAAGGTATTTGAATATACTGGAGAAGGCGTCAAGTCTTTATCTGTTCCTGAAAGGTCAACTATAACTAATATGGGTGCAGAACTTGGAGCTACAACATCTATATTTCCTTCAGATGAAGTAACTTATGAATTTTTAAAACTTCAAGGAAGAGAAAATGAATATAAAAACATTGTGGCAGATGATGGGGCTATTTATGATGAAGAAATTATAATAGATCTTGATAAACTAGAAGCAATGGTAGCTTGTCCAGATAGTCCTGACAATGTAGTTCCAGTATCTACATTAAAGAATATTAAAGTAAATCAAGTGGCTATAGGTAGTTGTACTAATTCTTCTTATATGGATTTGATGAAAGTTGCAGAAATTTTAGAAGGGAAAACTATAGCTGAAGATGTATCCTTAGTTATATCACCAGGTTCAAAACAAGTATTGAATATGATTGCTGAAAATGGTGGGCTTTCTAAACTTATAGCTGCTGGAGCAAGGATATTGGAATCGGGATGTGGTCCTTGTATAGGTATGGGTCAAGCTCCCATTAGTAATGGAGTGTCTTTGAGAACTTTTAATAGGAATTTTAGGGGAAGATGTGGTACTTCTTCTGCAGATGTGTATTTAGTAAGTCCAGAAGTAGCAGCAATGTCAGCTATAAATGGATATATCACAAGTTCATCAGAATACGATAAAGATTTAAAAGTAACTATGCCAGAAAAATTTCTAATAAATGATAATTTAATTATAAAGCCAGCTATAACTGGTGAAGATGTAGAAATTGTGCGTGGTCCCAATATTAAGCCTTTTCCAAAAGGAAAATCACTAGGTGAAAGTATTGAAGGGAAAGCCTTGATAAAAGTTGGAGACGATATAACAACTGATCATATAATGCCTTCCAATGCTAAGTTATTACCTTATAGATCCAATATTCCATATTTATCAGATTATTGCTTGGCTCCATGTGATGAAGAATTTCCAAGAAGGGCCAAAGAATATGGTGGAGGTATGATTGTTGCTGGATCTAATTATGGGCAAGGATCAAGTCGTGAACATGCTGCCTTGGTTCCTTTATATTTAGGTATCAAAGTTGTTTTGGCTAAATCTTTTGCCAGAATCCATAAACAAAATTTAATTAATAATGGAATAATTCCTTTGGTATTTGAAGATGAATCTTATTTTGATGATATAGAAATACTAGATGAGCTAGTTATTTTAGATATGCAAAATCAAATTAATAAAGATACGATTATTGTAAATAATAAAACTAAGGATAAAAAATATAGATTAAAATTAAATATAACAGAAAGACAGAGAGATATGCTTAAAGCAGGTGGTCTTTTAAACTTGAAAGGAGAGCAAATATGAGACATAATATAACTTTAATAAAGGGAGACGGAATAGGACCAGAGGTAATATCTTCTGTTATAAAAATCATTGAAGCTACAGGTGTAGAAATCAATTGGGAAAGTGTAGAAGCGGGAAATAAGACTATGGCAAGTCAAGGTACACCTCTACCTAAAAATGTTGTAGATAGTATAAAGAGGAATAAAATAGCATTAAAAGGACCTGTTACAACCCCTATAGGTCAAGGTTTTAGAAGTATTAATGTAGAGTTAAGGCAATCTTTAAATCTTTTTGCTAATATAAGACCTATAAAATCTTATATTGGTGTTGATAGTATACATAAAGATGTAGATATTGTAATAGTTAGGGAAAACACAGAGGATTTATATGCTGGTATAGAACATATGGTAGGTGAGGATGCAGCTGAGAGTATTAAAATTATAACTAGAAAAGCAAGTGAAAGAATATGTAGATATGCTTTTGAATTTGCTAGAAAAGAAGGTAGAAAAAAGGTTACATTAGCTCATAAGGCGAATATTATGAAATTATCTGATGGTTTATTTTTAGAATCGGGAAAAAAGATTGCTAAAGAATATACAGATATAGAATTTGAAGATATAATAATAGATGCTATGTGTATGAAACTTGTTCAATTTCCTCAAGATTATGATATAATAGTGGCACCTAATCTATATGGAGATATATTATCAGATCTTTGTGCTGGATTGATAGGAGGTCTAGGATTAGCTCCTGGAGCTAATATAGGTGAAAATATTTCAGTGTTTGAACCAGTTCATGGTTCAGCACCAGATATTTCAGGCAAGAATTTGGCAAATCCAACTTCAGCCATATTATCTGGAATTATGATGCTAAAGCATATTGGAGAATATGAATCTGCAATAAAAATAGAAAAAGCTTTGGCTAAGGTTTTGAAAAATAAAGATACTACAACTATTGATTTAGGAGGAAAATTAGGAACTAAAGAATTTACAATAGAAATAATTAATAATTTGGGGGTGTAGTAATATGGAGAAAAATTTTAAAAAGGTTTTGGTTGCAAATCGGGGGGAAATAGCCATAAGAATATTTAGGGCTTGCGCTGAGCTTGGAATCAGAACTGTAGCTATTTATTCTGCTGAAGATAAGAATTCCTTGTTTAGGATAAAAGCAGATGAGTCATATTTAATAGGAAAAAATAAAAGTCCTATAGATGCTTATTTAAATATAGATGAAATAGTGAAATTAGCGTTAAAAAAAGGTGTAGACGCCATACATCCAGGATATGGGTTTTTATCTGAAAATCCTGAATTTGCAAAAAAATGTAAGGAAGTAGGTATTGAATTTATAGGACCTAATTCTGATATGATGGAAAGTTTAGGAGATAAGATAAAATCAAAGAAGGTTGCAAGTGGTGTAGGAGTTCCAACCATTCCAGGGGTAGAAAGAGCTGCAACTTCTGAAGATGAAGTTATAGAATTTGCAAATAATTGTGGCTATCCTGTTATGTTGAAAGCTTCTGCTGGTGGTGGCGGTAGAGGTATGAGAGTGGTTAGAGAAGAAAAAGATTTAATAAGTGAATATTATAGTGCTAAAAATGAATCTAAAAAGGCTTTTGGAATTGATGATATATTTGTTGAAAAGTATCTTGAAAAACCAAAACATATAGAGGTCCAGATCTTAGGTGATAAACATGGAAATATAGTGCATTTATTTGAAAGAGATTGCTCTATACAAAGAAGACATCAAAAGGTTATTGAATATACACCAGCTTTTTCTATTACTGAAGAACAGAGACAAAATATATGTAATGATGCAGTTAAAATTGCAAAAGCTGTTAATTATTATAATGCAGGAACTGTTGAGTTTTTATTAGATAAAAATGGAAATCATTATTTTATAGAGGTAAATCCTAGAATACAGGTTGAGCATACTATATCAGAAATGGTTACTGGAATTGATATAGTTCAAAGCCAAATTTTAATAGCAGAGGGATATTCCCTAGATTCAGAAAAGATAGGAATAAGGAATCAAGATGATATTCAAACAAGAGGATTTGCTATTCAATGTAGGGTTACTACAGAAGATCCATTAAATAATTTTGCTCCAGATACAGGACTTATTGACATATATAGAACGGGTTCTGGTTTTGGAATTAGACTTGATGGAGGAAGTGGATTTACAGGTGCAAATATAAGTCCTTATTATGATAGTTTACTTGTAAAGGTAACTTCTTTATCTAGAACTTTTTCAGATGCTGCAAAAAAGGTTAGTAGGGCATTGAAAGAAGTAAAGATTAGAGGAGTAAAAACTAATATTCCATTTTTAATAAATGTATTAAATCATGAAGAGTTTCTAAGAGGGGAATGTGATACTGGTTTTATAACATTGAATCCAGAATTGCTTGAAATAACTCCAAAGGCTGATATAGAGCTTAAAGTACTTAACTTTATTGGAGAAAAAGTAGTCAATGAAACTAAAGGCAATAAGGCAGATTTTGATTATCCATATGTTCCAAAGATAGAGAGACCACAGAAACAAAGAGGAACAAAGCAAATATTAGATGAAAAAGGTCCAGATGGATTAATTGAATGGATTAAAGATAGTAATAAATTACTTCTAACTGATACTACTTTTAGGGACGCTCATCAATCTTTGATGGCTACTAGAATGAGAACTACAGATATGATGAGGATTGCTAAGGCTATGTCTGTGCTTGGTAATGATTTATTTTCCTTGGAAATGTGGGGAGGAGCTACTTTTGATGTAGCCTATAGGTTTTTAAATGAATCACCTTGGACTAGATTAGAATTATTAAGGGAAAAGATTCCTAATGTACTTTTCCAAATGCTTCTTAGAGGTGCCAATGCTGTAGGTTATAAAAATTATCCTGATAATGTAATTAGAGAATTTGTTAAAGAATCTTCTGATAGAGGAATAGATGTATTTAGGATATTTGATTCATTAAACTGGTTAGAAGGAATGAAAGTAGCAATAGATGAAGTTTTAAAACAAAATAAAATAGCAGAGGCTTGTGTTTGTTATACTGGAGATATTTTAGATAAAAGCAAAACTAAATATACTTTAGATTATTATGTAAAAGTTGCTAAGAATATAGAAAATACAGGAGCTCATATACTTGGTATCAAAGATATGTCTTCTTTGTTGAAGCCTCAAGCAGCATATGAACTTATAAGTGCATTAAAATCTGAGATTAAAATTCCAATTCACCTTCATACTCATGATACTAGTGAAAATGGTATGGCCACAGTTTTAATGGCAGCTCAGGCTGGCGTAGATATAGTTGACACTGCTTTCAATAGTATGGCTGGATTAACATCTCAACCTGCTCTTAACTCAGTAGTTGCAGCTTTAGAACATACAGATAGAAGTACTGGATTGAATTCTGATGATTTACAACTTATATCTGATTACTGGAGTACTATTAGACCTATTTATGGTAAATTTGAATCTGGTCTAAAATCTGGTACAGCAGAGATATATAAGTATGAAATTCCAGGAGGACAATATTCAAATCTTAAGCCACAAGTTGAAAGTTTTGGACTTGGTCATAGATTTAATGATGTAAAGGAAATGTATAAAACTGTAAATGAAATGTTTGGTGATATTGTAAAAGTTACGCCTACATCTAAAGTCGTAGGTGATATGGCCATATTTATGGTTCAAAATGATTTAACACCAGATAATATTTATGATGAAGCTAAGAATATGGCATTTCCAGATTCAGTTGTATCATATTTCCAAGGAATGATGGGTCAGCCAATGGGAGGCTTTCCTGAAAAACTTCAAAATTTAGTTTTAAAAGGAAAAGAATCTATTACTTGCAGACCAGGTGAACTTTTAGAAGCGGAAGATTTTGGTAAGATAGACAAGTATTTAAGTGAAAAATATAATAAGAAAGTAGAAAGAAAAGATGTATTATCCTATGCATTATATCCAAAAGTATATGAAGATTATTTAAAAAAGATAGAGGAAGATGGAGATTTTAGTAGGATGAGCAGTGATATATTCTTCCATGGATTAAAAGAAGGAGAAATAGGAGAAGTAGAAGTAGAAGAGGGTAAGATTTTAGTTATAAAATTACTAGAAATAGGAAGATTAGATGATGAGGGATATAGAACTTTATACTTTGAAGTAAACGATAGTAGAAGAGCTATAAAAATCTTTGATAAAGATAGTAAAATAACAAAAGAATCTTCTTTTACACATATGGTGGATCCAGAAAACAAATTAGAAATTGCATCTAATATTCCAGGAGTAGTAGCGAAGCTATTAGTAAAGCCTGGTGATAAGGTAGAAGAGAAGCAATTGGTTGCTGTAATAGAAGCTATGAAGATGGAAACTCAAGTTACTTCATCTGTTAGCGGAACTGTATCTTCAGTAGTTGTAGAAGAAGGTCAGAATATAGTAGCTGGAGAATTATTAATTAAATTAGAAGATTAAATAAAAAATAGAAG
>CAZMMV010000008.1:23483-25046 GCA_964567475.1 uncultured Tissierellaceae bacterium
CTTTTATATATTTAATTTAAAAGATAGAAAAGTTTTGATATATTTGATAGAATAAAAGAAGTTGAATAAGAAGTTGGATAATTAGATAAAAGAAGGGAGGGAGAAGATGGATTCTAAAAGTATAGAAGAAAAAGGTGCAACAACAAAGCTGGTATATATATCAATTCTTATAGCTATTTCATTTATAGGATCATTTATTAAAATCCAAGGAACAATAGCCTTAGATTCAATGCCAGGATTTTTTGCAGCACTTTATTTAGGTCCTGTAGCTGGTGCTATAGTAGGAGGCATTGGTCACTTGATTACGGCTATGTTTAGTGGATTTCCACTTACACTTCCAATTCATTTGATAATAGTTTTAGCAATGGGTATTGTGGTATATTTATTTGGAATAATTTATAGAAGAACTAATGGAACAATTGCCTGTATATCAGGGATATTATTGAATGGTATAGGGGTAGTTTTAGCTTTAGCTCCAGTTACAACTTTATTAGGGTTACCTTTACATGGGAAAGCATTTGTATATGCAATGATAGTACCTCTAACAATTGCTTCAGCAGTAAATGTAATCTTGGCGTATGTAATATATAAAACAGTAGGAAAGAGAATTTAAATTAGATATTAGAAATATTTCTATTGTCTAAAATAATTAATAGGTGATTTGATGAAAATACAAAAATATAGGGATTTAACTTTAGTAGATTTAAATAAAAATCAGTTATTAGTGATATCATGTGATTCTAGCGGAGCTATCGGAAATAAGAAAAATGATATAGTGAAAACTGAACCAGAGATTATAGGATATTTTACTACACAAGTAGCAATGATGGAGTTACTATCATTTGGAGCTGAAGTAATTACAGTAGTCAATACACTTTGTGTAGAGATGGATAATACTGGCAAGGGGATAATAAGTGGAATAAAGAAAGCTTTAAAACCATTAGATTTAGATGATGAAGTGATAGTGACAGGAAGTACGGAGGAAAATTTTCCAGTTAGTATTACAGGTATTGGAATAACGGTTATTGGATTAGTAGATAAGAAAAATTGGGAAAAGCCAGTAACTAAATCTGGAATGTTAGCTGTAGTCTTGGGCCTTCCAAAGATTGGAGATGAGGTATTAGAGGGAAGAAATGAAATAATGAATATCTCCAAGCTTATGGAATTAAAGGAAAAGAACTATATAGGGGAAATACTTCCAGTTGGATCAAAGGGAATACTCTATGAATTAAATGAAATGGCTAATTCAAATAATATAAACTTTATTTTAGAAGATGATATAAATATAGATTTAAAAAAATCTGGAGGGCCTTCAACTTGTGTAATTGTATCTATGGATGAAAATAGATATAAAGAATTTAAAGAAAAATTTGATTTACAAGTAAATAAAATAGCTAAGTTTATAAAATCAGTAACTGCAGATGAATATAAAAATAATAAGTTATAGTATAAATTAAATATAAATTAAAAGGATCCTTCACTCTTAATTATTTAATATTTTAAGTGAAGGATTGTTTAATATCTGATATAATTAGGGTATAAGTTATGTAATTGTAGGAGGTA
>CAZMMV010000008.1:25146-27452 GCA_964567475.1 uncultured Tissierellaceae bacterium
AATATATGAAATTTAAAATGAAAATATTTTTACTTACAATAGTATTAGCTACTGCATCCCTTATTAGTTGTATAGAAAAACCAGAGGCTTCTGATAGTCTAAATTTAATTGTAAATGGTCATGATATAACTTCTACAGCTATGCCAATTGTAGAAAATAATCGTACTTTGGTTCCTGTTAGATTTATTTCAGAAGAGCTGGGAGCTAAGGTTACTTGGAATGATGCTGATAAAACAATTTTAATAGAAAAAGAAGGAAATTCCGTATTGTTAAAGATAGATAGTAGATTAATAAATTATAACAATGGAGAAGACTATGAGTTAAGTGATGTTGAGTCTAAATTGTTGGCTAAAGATGAAGAAGGAAATTCGAGAACCTACGTACCTTTAAGACTTATTAGTAATGCATTAGATATTGGAATAGAATGGAATGAAGAAGAAAATAATGTTTATATAGATAATAATAAAAAAATAAATAAGGAAGCTATCTCTTCAGTTGAAATAATTAGTCAAAATAAAAATGAAAAGATAAGTGGAAAAACTAATCTTCAAATAAATTCAAAAAAGGAATATGAAGAGGGTAGTAAAATCGAATTTCTTTTATTGGATAAGGGCCAAACTAGTGGTTTTATTATACAGAAAGGTAAGGATATAAGTAAAAAATATACTTATACTCCAAAAATAGAAGATAATGGACATAAGATATTAGTTGCTATAATATATGATAAAAATGGAGTATATTTAGATGGGGACGCAATACCAATTGAAATAAAGGTAGAACCTAAAGTTCAATTATCAATTTCAAATAAAGAAGATAGTATAAAAACTGCAGTAGATTTATCTGCCAATATGAATTTCTTTCCACTATATGTGAAATATGAAATAAAAAGAATAACAGATTCAGGTGAAGGGAAACCAGTTTTAACAGATGTAAATGATCCATTGGGAACATTTACGTGGAACCCTATGATGAGTGACAATGGATTACATTCAATAAGGGTTATTGCTTATGATTCTATGGACAATCCCTATTATAGTGAAGCTGTAATAGTAAATGTAGATAAGGAAAGAGTACTTACTCTTGGTGGGGTAAAAGAAGGTATGTTAATAGATAAGGGAGTAAATTTAATAGCTAATAGAAATTTTGATGTAAGTGAAACAGAATATTTAATTAAGGATCTAAATACAGGTAATATATCTACTCTGGCAAAGGTACCATATGGAGGATACACATGGAATCCAGGACCAGATGATTCTGGTAAAAAAGAATTATTTGTAAGAGTAGTTGAAAAAGGAAAGTCTTATGAAAGCAAGCCGGTTAGAGTTACTGTTGATGGTAGTCCTAAGGTGTTTTTAGAAGGTATAGGACCAGGTCAAGTTATAAATAAAGATGTTACACTGACTGCAAGTAGTAATGTGGATTTAGAAAATTTAAGATATATAATTACAGATTTAAATACAAATAAAAAAAGACAAATAACATCAAATGAAGAAAATAATAAGCTTGTATATAAGCCTATAGCAAATGAAAAAGGAAACATGACAATAGAAGTTCAAGGAGAATACAAGGGAAAGAAAATATCTAGTGAAAAGATAAACTTTGAAGTTTATCAAGGAGAATTTTTTGGACCTAAGGCCATAGTAAAAAAGGATGAATTTATTCCAATGGCATCTAAACTGGCAGTAGATTCTTACCAAGATATTGGAATGTCAGCTGCTTTACAAACAGCACAAGCAATTCTTGAAACTGGATGGGGTCAAAGTGTTCCTGTGGATAAATATAAAGGAGTACTATCAAATAATTTATTTGGTATAAAGGGAGAAGGAACTACAGGATCAGTTACTTCAAATACTTGGGAAGTATATAATGGGCAAAAATATAGGGTAGATGCAGGTTTTAGAGCTTATGATGGTGTAAGTGAGAGCTGGAAGGATCATAAAAACTTACTTTTAAATCGTGATAGATATAAGCCGTTTACAGAAGTAATGTTTGACTATACAAAAGGAGCATGGGGCCTTAAAAGGGCAGGATATGCAACAGATCCTGAATATCCAATTAAATTGATTAAATTAATAAACACATATAATTTAGCAGAATTAGATAAGGTTGATATATAGTTCATCGATTGTACTTAAATTAATATGAAAAACATAAGAATAAATTAAAGTAATATTTTTTTAAATTGAATAGAATCTATATACAATAAAACTAGGGTACCCTAGTTTTATTGTATATTTATAAAAAAATATATGTAAGTTATTAAGATTTACTTATAATAAAATATGCTATATAATATGATAAAGTAT
>CAZMMV010000008.1:27552-39150 GCA_964567475.1 uncultured Tissierellaceae bacterium
AGAAGGAGATGCGAAGATGTCAATATTTCATGTTGGCTTAGATGTTGGTTCTACAACTGTAAAGTTAGTAGTTCTTAATAATTCATTTCAAATAGTTCATGGAAGTTATAGAAGGCATTTTTCAGATGTAAAAAAATCAGTTAGAGATATAGTTATGGAAGGATATAAAAAGTTCAAGAATGAGAGTATGACAATGATGGTAACGGGTTCTGGAGCTTTATCTGTAACTGAATGGTTGGATATACCTTTTATTCAAGAAGTGGTTGCTTCTACAAAGGGAATTCAAACTTTTATACCGGAAACAGAAGTTGCTATAGAACTAGGTGGAGAAGATGCAAAAATAACTTACTTTGGAGATGCACTTGAACAAAGAATGAATAGCATTTGTGCAGGTGGAACAGGAGCATTTATAGATCAAATGGCATCTTTACTAGAAACTAATGCTGAAGGATTAAATAATTATGCTTTAAATCATAAAACTATTTATTCAATTGCATCTAGGTGTGGTGTTTTTGCAAAAACAGATATACAAGCCCTAATAAATCAAGGAGCGTCAAAGGAAGATATTAGTGCATCTGTATTGCAAGCGGTTGTCAATCAGACAATATCTAATTTGGCCTGCGGTAGACCAATTAGAGGTAAGGTTGCATTTTTAGGTGGACCTTTACATTTTTTATCTGCACTTAGGGATAGATTTATTGAAACATTGAAACTAGAGACTGAAGATGTAATTTATCCAGAGAATTCTCAGTTATATGTTGCTATAGGTGCTGCTGTGTCTTCATCTACAGAAAAGGTTTTATCTTTTGAAGAGTTAAGGATAAGACTAGATAATGATAGTTCTAAGGAAAAAAAATCTATAAAAAATATAGCACCACTTTTTAAAGATGAAAAAGAATATTTAGAGTTTAAAGAAAGACATAATAAACATAAGGTAGATACAGTGGATTTTAAAAATTACAAGGGAAGGGCCTATTTAGGAATAGATGCTGGTTCTACCACCACAAAGGCAGTAGTTATGAGTGAAGATAATAAAATTTTGTATTCACGTTATGGTCACAATAAGGGGAAACCTTTAGATCAATCAATACTTATATTGCAAGATATATATGAAAAAATGCCCAATATTCCAATAACTTATTCTTGTGTTACTGGATATGGTGAGGATTTTATAAAGGCAGCTTTAAATGTTGATATTGGTCAAGTGGAAACTATAGCACACTATAAAGGAGCAAGCTTATTTCAAGAGGATGCAGATTTTATACTGGATATAGGTGGCCAAGATATGAAGTCTATGAAGGTGAAAAATGGAGTAATAGACGATATATTGTTAAATGAAGCCTGTTCTTCAGGTTGCGGTTCATTTATAGAAACTTTTGCTCATTCTGTAAATATGAGTGTATCAGAATTTGTAGAAGCAGGATTATTTGCTGAAAATCCAGTGGATTTAGGTTCTAGATGCACTGTATTTATGAATTCAATGGTAAAACAATCACAAAAAGAAGGGGCTACTATTGGAGATATATCAGCTGGGCTTGCTTATTCAGTTATTAAGAATGCCCTTCAAAAAGTAATAAAGGTAAGAGATCCTAAAAATTTAGGAGAAAAGATAGTAGTTCAAGGTGGAACTTTTTATGGAGATGCAATTTTAAGAAGTTTTGAAAAGATATCTGGTAGAGAAGCTATTAGACCAAATATAGCAGGACTTATGGGTGCTTTTGGTGCCGCAATAATAAGTAAAGAGAACTATAAAGAAGGTCTAAAATCTACTATATTAAAAAAAGACGATCTTGAGAATTTTTCATATAAGTCTATAAAAACAAATTGTGGTAGGTGTGGAAACAACTGTGCCCTTACAGTAAATATTTTTCAAGATGGAGGAAAGTATATTACTGGAAACAAATGTGAAAGAGGTGCAGGAGTTAAGCCGAGAAAAAATATGATTCCAAATTTATATGAGTATAAATATAAGAGAATCTTTGATTATGAATCTTTACCATTAGATAGGGCTCATAGAGGTAAAGTGGGAATCCCAAGGGTCTTAAATATGTTTGAAAACTATCCATTTTGGCATAAGTTTTTTACTGAATTAGGATTTAGAGTGGAGCTATCAAAGGCTTCAAGTAGAGAAGTTTATGAAAGTGGACTTAGTTCTATACCAAGTGAAACAGCTTGTTATCCTGCTAAGATGGCTCATGGGCATATAATTGATTTGATAGATAGAGATGTAGATTTTATATTTTATCCTTCCGTATTTTATGAAAAACGAGAGGATAAAGATACAGATAATCATTTGAATTGTCCTGTAGTTACTGGATATCCAGCAGTAATTAGACATAATATTGAGGAGTTAAAGGAAAAAGAAATATTATTTGTAAATCCTTTTTTGAATTTTAATAATAAAAAAAGTTTAGAAAAAGAAATATTTAATAGTTTAAAGCAATTTGATATTCCTTTAAAAGAAGTAAAAAAGGCTATAAATGTAGCTTGGGAAGAATTGAAAAATTATAGAGAAGATATAAGATTAAAGGGAGAAGAAACAGTAGAATATTTAAAAGAAAAAAATATGAAGGGTATAGTTTTGGCTGGGAGGCCATATCATGTTGACCCAGCAATCAACCATGGAATACCTGCCCTAATAACTTCTTTGGGTATGGCTGTGCTTACAGAGGATAGTGTGGAGCATCTAGGACAAGTAGATAGACCTATAAGGGTATTGGATCAATGGACATATCATTCTAGATTGTATAGAGCAGCAGATTATGTGGGAAGACAGAAAAATTTAGAACTAGTCCAATTAAATTCCTTTGGTTGTGGACTAGATGCTGTGACAACAGATCAAGTAAATGAAATAATATCAAGTTATGGTAAGATATATACTAATTTAAAGATAGATGAAATAAGCAATTTAGGAGCAGCAAAGATCAGATTAAGATCTTTAGTAGCTGCACTTGGGGAAAGAAAAGAAAAACAAATAAGATATAAAGGAAATTCTATTTATAAAGATAGAGTTACATTTACAAAAGAAAACAAAAAGAATCATACGATTTTAATGCCCCAAATGGCTCCTATACAATTTAAACTTTTAGGTAAGGTTTTAAATAATTCGGGATACAAAATAGAAGTATTAGATGATATGCATGATAATATAGTTAATGAAGGATTAAAATATGTAAATAATGATGCTTGTTATCCTTCTATATTAGTAATAGGACAATTTATTTCTGCATTAAAATCAGGCAAATATGATTTAGAAAATACTTCTTTACTAATAAGTCAGACTGGAGGAATGTGCAGGGCATCTAATTATGTAGGCTTTTTAAGAAAGGCTTTAAAAGAGTCAGGTTTTGAAAACATACCTGTAATTAGTGTAAGTGCACAAGGCATAGAGACTAATCCAGGCTTTACAATTTCCTACAAAATTGTAAAACATTCAATAATGGCTATTCTCTTAGGTGATTTATTGATGAGATTGTCATTAAGGACTAGACCCTATGAGAAGATAAAAAATTCAACAAATGTATTATTAGAGAATTGGTTGGAAAAAATATGCCAAGAAATCAAAGATATAGATAAAAAATCTTTTATAGCTTATGTTAATAATATAGTAAAATCCTTTGAAGACTTAGAAACATTAGATATTGTAAAACCTAAGGTTGGAATAGTAGGAGAAATATTAGTTAAATATCATCCTACAGCTAATAATGATTTAATTGAGATATTAGAAAATGAAGGTGCAGAAGTTTTGATAGGAGATTTAACAGATTTTCTTTTATATTGTTTGTATAATGCTAATTTTAAAAACAAACATTTAGGAAAATCTCTTGCAGTTAAACTTGCTGG
Source organism: uncultured Tissierellaceae bacterium (assembly GCA_964567475.1). Taxonomy (GTDB): domain Bacteria; phylum Bacillota; class Clostridia; order Tissierellales; family Tissierellaceae; genus CAZMMV01. The sequence continues at coordinate 31,396 of CAZMMV010000008.1, forward strand.
TGATATAGGGATAAATTATATAGAGTATTATAGAAAATATATAAGAGAAGCTTTAGATAGTAGTGAAAGTTTTTCATCACCACTTAAGATTGAAGAACTAGGGGAGTTAGCAGAGAAGCTGATATCTCTTGGAAATCAATCGGGAGAAGGTTGGCTATTAACAGCAGATATGATAGATCTAATAGAAGAAGGTGCAGAAAATATAGTATGTGTTCAACCTTTTGGCTGTCTACCCAATCATATTACAGGAAAAGGTATGATAAAAGGTGTGAGGGATATATATCCAAAGGCTAATATTATACCACTAGATTATGATCCAGGTGCTAGTACAGTTAATCAGCTTAATAGACTAAAACTAATGTTATCAAAGGCTCAAGATAATCTAAAAGAATCTATAGAAATGGAAAAAGAAAAATCTATAAATTAAAATTCATAAGATAAAATTCATAAGATTAGGATGGATATAGCTTTCATCCTAATTTTTATTTTTATAATATATAAATAACTAGACAAAAATCCTTTTTATTATATATAATGAGTTGGAGAGGATTTGATATGATGAATAGAGAAATATTAAAAACAGTGGCTACAATGGATAATTTAGATATAAATGAATTGAAGACTATGAAGTTGGGAGTTGAAATTCAAGATTTTACAGAGCCCAATCTTTCATTAGATGAAAAAAGAAAGATAGTAAAATTTTACAAGAAAGAACTTAAAGAGTTTAATGGTATAAAGTCTATTCATGGACCATTTTTAGATTTAAGGCCTGCTAGTCCAGACAAAGAAATAAGAAAAGTGAGTTATAAAAGATATTTAGATACATTAAAAGCAGCTGTAGAAATAGACGTTGATTATATAATATTTCATAGCCAAATAAATCCTTATTTAGATCAACCCTGGATGAATGACTTGAATAATAATCAGCATAAGGAATCATTGATAAAGCTACTGGAAGAAGTAGCGGATTATAAAGGAAAGATAATTATAGAAAATATATTTGAAGAAGAACCTAGGATGTTAAAGGAATTAATTCAAACCATAGATTTACCTAATGTTAAGATTAATTTAGATATAGGTCATGCTAAATTAGGCAAGGTTAGTTTAGAAGAATGGATAAGAGAATTAAAAGATTATATTGTATATATGCATATTCATTCTAATAATGGCTTATATGATATGCATAGTATGCCAAGCAAGGAAGAGATAGATGAATTATACATATTGCTAGATAAATATAAGATAAATCCAATATTATCTTTAGAGTATAAGATGGAAAACTTAGAAGAAGAAATGAAAAAATATAGGAGTGAAGATTAATGGCTAATATAATGATACAAGGTACAACGTCTTCTGCAGGTAAAAGCCTTATGTGTACAGGTTTATGTAGAATATTTAAGGATGATGGATATAATGTATATCCTTTTAAATCACAAAACATGAGTTCAAAGTATTATCTAACAAAAGAAGGGCATAAAATAAGCACAGCACAGGCTTTACAGGCTTTTGCCGCAGGGATAGACCCAAGTCCAGAGATGAACCCAATATTACTTATACCAAAGTCTAACACAGGTTCTATGGTGGTTATAAAGGGTGAAGAAAATGAGCATATGGAAGCCCGACAATACTTTGAATATAAAAACAAATTAAAAGCAATGATACTTGAAACTTATAAGGAAATAGAAAGTAAAAATGATCTTGTAGTCATAGAAGGAGCTGGAAGTCCAGCTGAAATAAATTTAAAACAAAATGATATAGTTAATATGGGAATGGCAGAAATGGCAGATGCTAATGTACTGTTAGTGGCTGATATAGATAGGGGAGGAGTATTTGCATCTTTATATGGCACTGTAATGTTGCTTGAAGATCACGAAAGAGCTAGGATTAAAGGACTTATAATAAATAAATTTAGAGGAGATAAGACTTTACTTGATCCAGGTATTAAAATGATAGAGGAATTGCTAAATATTCCAGTTATAGGAACTATACCTTTTACAGAATTGGAGCTTGTAGATGAAGATAGTTTAATTGATTATGAAAAGGAATGTAATCATATAGAGCAAAGTAAAGAGCAAATGGAAGCAGAGCTAAATAAATTGGCAAAGGTATTAAGAGAAAATATGGATATTGAATATATATATGAATTAACAGGAATAAAAGATAAGAAATAGGGAGATAGATTATGTTTATAATTATAGCTGTAATTTTAGATTTTATAATAGGAGATCCCTATAGTTTTCCTCATCCTGTAAAATTAATGGGAAATATTATTAATTTAGAAGAAAAGTGGCTTAGAAAAATTACCGATAGTAAATCAGGATTAAAATTAGGAGGATTTGTTATTGTAATAGTTAATATATTACTTGGCTTTTTTATGCCTTTTATTATATTGAAATATTTAAGACCCTATAAGACTATTTACATAATAATAAATACTTATTTAATATATACATGTATAGCTGCAAGGTCACTACATTATGAGGCTATGAAAGTATATGAAGCAATGAATAGAGGACTTGATTATGCTAGAAAAAGAGTTAGTTATATAGTAGGTAGAGAAACTGCCAATTTAGATGAGGAAGAAATTATTATGGCAACTGTGGAAACAGTGGCAGAAAATACATCTGATGGAGTCATAGCACCATTAGTATTTATTATGGTATTAGGTGCACCAGGTGGACTAGCTTATAAGTTTATAAATACTATGGATTCTATGCTAGGGTATATGGATGAAAAGTATATAAATCTTGGATATTTTCCTGCAATAGTTGATGATATATTTAATTTTATTCCAGCTAGATTGACAGGAGTTTTAATGTCATTAAGTTCTATAGGAAAATTTAATGTAAAAGATGGATTTAAAATAATGATAAGAGATAGGAAAAATCATAAAAGCCCAAATGCATCATATCCAGAAGCTGCAGTTGCAGGATTATTAGGTATTCAGCTAGGTGGAGATAATTACTATCATGGAAAATTAATCAAGAAGCCAAACTTAGGTGATTTTAAAAGAAATATAAGAAGGAAAGATGTTATAAATACAATACATATAATGTATAGAAGTGAAATATTACTATTATTTATATATATGATTTCATTGTATTTAATCTAAGAATATGATAAAATCAGTATGAAAATTGAATATAGATACTTTAGGTTGTAAACATTAAAAGAGAAGTAGGTTAAAATCCTATGCAGCCCCCGCTACTGTAAGTGAAAATAAAGTCAACTTATGCCACTGGAATTTATCTGGGAAGGCGTTGACCCATAAATATCACAAGTCAGGAGACCTGCCTAATAGTATATATAGTGAAATTACCTTCGGAGGGAAGGATAACTTATATTATACTGTTTTAAATTTATTTGTATAATTTTGTTTAGTTAAGTCCCTAATCCATGGAGGTTTAGGGGCTTTTTATATTTATAGAGCTTGTTTTTAATTTTATTTAATGCATAGAAGGAGGACAAATATGAGAAAATTATATGGGATAGGTACAGGTCCAGGGCATAGAGATTTGCTTACACTAAAAGCAGTTAAAGCAATGGAAGAATCATCAGTTATATTTGCTCCAAATAATAGGGGGAAAAATATGGCACTTGATACTGCTAAGGATTTTATAGCTAATAAAGAGATAGTTTTAATAGACTTTCCTATGGGGAAAGTAACAATAGAAGATTATAAGAAAGCAGCAGAGATAATATCAAATAAAATACCGGAAAATGGACAAGGTTCATTTTTAACTATAGGTGATCCTATGGTTTATAGCACTTTTATTTATATTATGGAAGAATTAGATGAAGATAAGATTGAAACTGAAATTATAAGTGGAATACCTTCATTTTTAGCTGCAGCAGGAGAAATGAAGATGCCTTTAACTTTAAAAGGTGATAAGTTTTTATTGTGTGATGAATTAAATCAAGAGAAACTTGATGAATGCCAATCTATAGCTATTCTTAAAACTTCAAAAGATAAAGAAAATATATTAAACATACTTCAAGAAAATAATTTTAAATATCAGTACATAGAAAAAATTAGTTTTGAAGATCAAAAGATAATAGAAGATAAAGAAGGTATTTTAAAAAACAACAATTATATGTCTTTAATTTTAGCTAGAAAAGAAGATGGAAATAAATAAAAGTTATTCAAATTATATAGGAGGTGGAAAATTTTGAGACATGGTGGAGACTTATTATCTTATGAGAAACATTATGATGGACAATTAATAGATTTTAGTAGCAATATCAATCCAATGGGAATTCCTAAGGGATTAGATAAGATTCTAATAGATAATTTAGACAATCTAGAAGTCTATCCAGATATAAAGTATAGGAAGTTAAAGACATCTATATCTAAATATCTTGGATGTGAAGATGACAATGTTTTAGTGGGTAATGGATCAGTTGACATAATAGATAGTTTTACTAAGATGGCAAAAAGAATACTAATAATGACTCCTGCTTTTTCAGAATATAAAGATAGGGCTTTAGTTCATGAAAAGGAAGTAGTTGAGATTAAATATAAAGAAGATTTTACTATTGATATTCTTAAGATGGAATCCTTAATAGAAAAAGATGATTTATTGATATTGGGCAATCCTAACAATCCTACAGGACTTAGAATAGAAGAGGATATTTTAATAGAAATATATAAAATAATACAATCTAAGGGTGGAAATCTTCTTTTAGATGAAGCATTTTTTGAATTTGTGCCGCAAGATTACGATAGTATAGAAATTTTTAAAAAATATAATTACGAAAATATAGGAATTATAAGGGCAGCAACTAAGTTTTTTTCATTACCTGGCTTGAGACTTGGGTATGGATGTACTTCATTAGACTTGAAGGAAGAAATAGAAAATATTCAAATGCCCTGGAGAATTAATTGCTTTGCAGATTTTGCAGGTAGATTTATATTTAATCAAGAAGATTATATTAGGAAAAGCAAAGAATATATAGAAATAGAAAGAAACTATTTGTTTGAAGGATTACTTAAAATAGATGGTATAAAGCCTTACAAAACACATTCTAATTATATACTCATAGAACTCTTGAAATGGGATGAGGAAGATGTATTTAATTTCTTTTTGAAAAAGGGAATCATGATTAGAAAATGTTCTAGCTTTGAATCTTTGGGCAATACTCATATTAGAGTAGCCATTAAAGATAGAAAAAATAATATGAAGCTATTAAAAGCATTTGATAGCTTACTAGAAAGGAGAGATTTAAATGAAAAAGATTAAGAACGGATTTAAAAAAGGGGCTAGTTTAGCAGGATTATTAGGACTAATATTATTTTTAACTCCTAGCATTAGTAACGCAATGCATATTATGGAGGGGTATCTTCCGGGAAAATGGGCAATAATTTGGGGTGTCGCTTGTATACCATTTTTAATTGTTGGTATAAAAAATTTGGATAAAGTAATGAAGGGAAATACAGATGCTAAAGTATTACTTGGACTTGCAGGTGGATTTGTGTTTGTTCTTTCAGCTCTTAAGATTCCATCAGTTACAGGATCATGTTCACATCCTACTGGAGTAGGATTAGGTGCTATATTATTTGGACCAACTATAATGACAGTAGTGGGAGCAATAGTTTTATTGTTTCAAGCATTGCTTTTAGCTCATGGTGGTTTAACAACAATAGGAGCAAATATATTTTCCATGGCAATTGTAGGACCCTTAGTGTCTTATGGTATATATATTTCACTTAAAAATAAAAATATAAACAGAGGTTTTGTAGTGTTTTTAGCTGCAGCCTTAGGTGATTTATTGACATATGTTGTTACCGCTACACAATTAGCTATAGCTTTTCCAGATCCAGTATCAGGATTAATCGGATCTTTAGTTAGCTTTTTAACAGTATTTGCTGTAACTCAAATTCCATTAGCCATAGTTGAAGGAATTATTACTGTAATTGTTTATAATTTCTTAGTAGAATATAAAAAAGAAGGAGTGATTAGCCTTGACACTATCTAAAAAAAATATACTATTAGTTTTATTAGCTGTTATAATAATAGTATTTCCATTAGTAATGAAAAGTGGATCTGATTTTGAAGGAGCAGATAATCAAGCTGGTGATGTAATAAGTGAGATTAGTCCAGGATATGAACCTTGGGCAGAACCTTTGTGGGAACCACCAAGTGGAGAAGTTGAATCTCTTTTATTTTCATTACAAGTAGCAATAGGAGCAGGAATTATAGGCTATGTATTAGGAACATTTAAGGAGAAGAAAAGAATTGCTGATAATAGATAAATATGCTTATACAAATAAACTTGCTAAATTAAATCCAATGATAAAATTAATAGTTGTAGCTATGTCCTTAATCATAGCTACAACTATTAATAATAACTACATAAATGTGATTATATTTATTACTATGATGGTATTAACAACTTTTGTAGCAGGAATACCATTTAAAAATTATATTAAGATATTAATTCTACCAATGTCATTTTTACTAATTAGCACTATTAGCATATTGATTAGTATTTCTAGTAAGGATGTATATATTTATAGCCTAAAAGTAGGAAGTAAATATATGGGCATAACAAATGAATCTATATTACAATCTATAAATATAACAATTAGAGTATTTGCTTCAGTATCTGCAACATTTTTCTTGGGATTGACAACTTCTTTAAATCAATTAATAATTGTATTTAATAAAATGAAATTACCAAGTATTATAATTGAATTGTTGGTATTAATATATAGATTTATATTTGTTTTTCTAGAAGAAGCAAATGAAATATACATAGCACAAGAGATAAGGTTTGGATACTGTAATTTTAAAAATACATTTAATTCAACATCTTTACTGATAAAAGCATTATTTATTAGAATGTTTTTAAGGTATGAAGATATGGTAAATGCATTAGATGCTAAACTATATGATGGGGAATTTAAGATAGGTGATTAGATGATAAAAATAGATGCACTAGATTATATATATGAAGATGGAACAAAGGCCTTGGATAACATACATATGGATTTGGATAAAGGCGATGTAATTGGGGTAATAGGTGCCAATGGTTCTGGAAAGTCAACATTATTTTTAAATATATTAGGAATATTAAAGCCTAATAAAGGAGTAATAAAATATAAGGGAAAACCAATAAAATATGATAAAAGGTCTTTAAGACAATATAGAAAAAAAGTAAGTATAGTATTTCAAGATCCAGAAAAGCAAATATTTTATTCTAGGGTTTATGATGATATAGCTTTTTCTTTAAGGAATTTAAATGTAGGAGAAGAGGAAATCAAGAGAAGAGTAATAGAAGCCTTAGATAAAGTAAAAGCTTTAGATTTACAAGAAAAACCAGTTCATTTTTTAAGTTATGGACAGAAAAAAAGAGTTGCTATAGGGGGTATTCTTGTAATGGATACGGATGTTTTACTTTTAGATGAACCTACATCCGGTTTAGATCCCTACATGACTAAAGAGATAAAGAATATAGTAAATGATTTAAAAAAGGGAAAGGAAAAGAAATTAGTTATATCTAGTCACGATATGGACTTTATTTATGAAGTTTGTGATTATATTTATGTTCTAGATAAAGGTTCAATTTTAGGAGAAGGTACTCCACAGGAAATATTTTTAAAAACAGAGTTATTGGAAAAGGCTTTGTTGGAAAAACCTTGGTTGGTTAAGATTCATGAAAATCTTAATACTCCCTTATATAGAACAGAAGAGGAATTTATAAAACAAAAAGAAAGAAGGCGATAATATGAAAAAAGGAATAATAATTACAAGT
>CAZMMV010000009.1:0-25232 GCA_964567475.1 uncultured Tissierellaceae bacterium
CAGATCATCTGATGGTTATTAGAACTGCAGGACAATCTCACTTTGAAAGTCTTATAGAAGGTACACCTCAAGGTGTAGGTGGAATACCTATTACAAGAAAGCAAGTTAGAGCGCAAAGAAAAGCTTTAGACTATATTGAAGACGAAGTAGGAAGACCAATTAATTATCACTCCTATGTATCTGGTGTAGCAGGACCTGAAATTGCTGTAATGTTTGCTGAAGAAGGAGTAAATGGAGCCCATCAAGACCCTCAATATAATGTTTTATATAGAAATATAAATATGATTCGTTCTTTTGTAGATGCTGCAGAAGCTAAAAATATAATGGGTTGGGCAGATATAGCACAGATAGATGGGGCTCATAATGCAAATGCAACTGCAAGAGAAGCTTGGAAGGTAATGCCAGAACTTATGGTACAACATGGTATTAACTCCATATTTTCACTAAAATGTGGTATAAAGAAAGAAAACATATGTCTTTCTACAGTGCCACCAACTGCACCACCGGCACCTTGCATGAGGTTAGACTTACCATATGCTGTTGCCTTAAGAGAGTTATTTGCAGATTATAAGATGAGAGCACAAATGAATACAAAGTATATGCAGTCTTCTACAAGAGAAGCAACTGTAACTCATGTATTAAACTTATTGATTTCTCAGATGACTAGGGCAGAAATTCAATCAACGATAACTCCTGATGAAGGAAGAAACGTACCATGGCATATATATAACATAGAAGCAGTGGATACAGCCAAACAAGCCTTTGCAGGTATGGATGGTTTAACAGATATGTTAGAGATAAAAAGAGACCATGGAGAATTAGCTGATAAAGTAAGAGAATTAAAAGAAAGAGCTATTCTTTATTTAGAAGAAATGTTAGAAGTAGGTGGATATTTCAAGTCAGTAGAAGAAGGATTCTTTGTTGACTCTGGAGAATATCCAGAAAGAAATAGTGATGGTATTATTAGAAAAATAGATGGTGGTGTAGGTGTAGGAACTGTATATGAAAGAGATGAAGATTATATGGCACCTGTTACTGCTCATTTTGGATACAATAATGTTAGTCAATATGATGAAGATGCAGTAGATGATCCATCTAAGCTAATTGGTGGAGGAACATTTGAAAATCCATCTAAGATAATCTTTATTGACGAACTAGATGAAACTGATAATGTTAATGTTAGACTAAAAGAAGTAGAAGATCTTAAAAATTCTTCAAAAATTAGACCAGAAGTACAATGGCTTGGTGATGGTGTAATATTGATTACTTTATTTTTACCTACTGATGAAAGAACAGCTGAATTTGCAGCTATAGAAATAGGTAAAAAAATGGGACTTAAAGAAGTAGAAGTGATTAATAAGGAAATAATGCAAGAAGCCGAAGGTACTCGAATAGAATTAAAAGGTACAGTGGACTTTTCAATAGATTTAGATAAATTAGTTATACCACCAAAACCAAAAGTATTAACAGAAGATGAAATAAGAGCAGATGTAAAAGAACATCCTATGAAGGTAGTAGCTGCTACTGTGGGAGAAGATGAACACTCTGTAGGAATGAGAGAGATTATTGATATCAAACATGGAGGAATAGAAGGATATGGAATTGAATGTCATATGCTAGGTACTTCAGTTCCAGTAGAAAAATTAGTAGATGCAGCTATAGAGCTGAATGCAGATGCTATTTTAGCATCAACCATTATTTCTCATGATGATATTCATTATAAAAATATGAAAAAACTTAATGAATTAGCTATTGAAAAAGGCATTAGAGATACAGTAATGATTGCAGGTGGAGGAACACAGGTATCTAATGAAATGGCCGTTAAAGCAGGTATGGATGCAGGATTTGGAAGGGGTTCCAATGGAGCTCAAGTTGCTACATTTTTAATTGAAAAAAGAAGAGAGATGAGAAATAAAAATGAGGATTGATCTTTTAGTAGCTGAAATAGGTAGCACTACTACTGTGGTTAATGCTTTTGACAAGCTTGGTACTTGCCCAATATTTATTGGGCAGGGTCAAGCTGCTACATCTGTATTAGAAGGTGATGTAAATATTGGTTTGGAAAAAGCAATAGATGATCTGAGACAAAATCTTTCAGAAGATACGATAGATTATATTGAACTGATAGCTACTAGCTCTGCTGCAGGAGGGCTTAAGATGACAGTCCATGGATTAGTCTATGACATGACAGTTAGGGCTGCTAAAGAAGCTGCATTAGGTGCAGGTGCCAATATAAAGCAAATCACTTCAGGTAAACTTAGAAAATCAGATTTAAAGAAAATCAAGGAAGTAAAACCTAATATTATTTTAATAGCCGGCGGAGTAGATTATGGTGAAAGAGATACAGCACTTTATAATTCTGAGCTTATAGCTGAAATGGATTTAAATATTCCAATTATATATGCAGGAAATATTCAAAATCATGAAGAAGTAAAAGAAATATTTCAGGGAAAAAATACAGAATTATATTTAGTAGATAATGTTTATCCAAGAATAGATGAATTAAATGTTGAGCCTACCAGGAAAGTAATTCAAGATGTTTTTGAAAAACATATAATACATGCTCCAGGAATGGAAAATGTAAGAAAAATGGTTACAGGTAATATCATGCCTACGCCAGGTGCAGTAATGCAAGCTTCAAAGTTATTGCATGATAACATAGGAAATTTAATTACTATAGATGTTGGTGGAGCTACAACAGATGTTCACTCTGTTACTGAGGATAGTGATGAAATTTCAAGAATATTATTAAATCCAGAACCTAAAGCAAAGCGTACAGTAGAAGGTGATTTGGGTGTTTATATAAATATGAAAAATATTGTAAAATCCTTAGGACTTGATGGTCTATCACAAAACTTAAATATTGATTTAGATGATTTAGATGAATTGATAGAAAATCATAAAGCTATTCCTGTAAATGATTTGGAAAAGAAGTTTGTAGAAGAGTTAACAACATATGCTACAATCACAGCAGTCAGAAGACATGCAGGTCGACTAAAGGATTTATATGGTCCAAGTGGTAAAAAAACTATTGCAGAAGGAAAGGATTTAACTGAAGTAAAATATATAATAGGTACCGGTGGAGCATTGACTAGATTGCCTAATAGAAATAAGATACTTAAAAAGATTCCATTATCAAATAAAGGCAATTACTTGCTTCCAGGTACTCAAGTAAAAGTATTGATAGACAATCATTATATAATGGCTTCTTTAGGAGTAATGTCTAAAAAGTATCCAGAAGTTGCTTTACAACTATTAAATAAAAGCTTGGAGGAAAAAAATAATGACTTATCCTAAAATGACAGTAAATCTAGACACTATTAAAAATAATACAAAATCTATGGTTGACTTATGCAATAAGAGAGATATAAAAGTTGCTGGAGTAACTAAGGTTTTTTGTGGAAATCCCAAAATAGCCAAGGCATATATTGACGGGGGTTTAAGCTATTTAGCAGACTCAAGAATAGAAAATTTAATAAAATTAAAGGATTTTGATATTCCTAAAGTAATGCTTAGATTATCTATGAAGTCTCAAGCAGAAATGGTAGTTGAATATTCAGATATATCATTGAATTCTGAAATAGATACAATAAGAGAACTTTCTAAAAAGGCAATTGAAAAGGGAAAAGTTCATGAAATAATATTAATGGTAGATTTGGGGGATTTGCGAGAAGGATTTTTTAATGAAGAAGAATTATTTTCAGCAGTTGAAGAAATTATATTATTAAAAGGTGTTAAATTAATAGGAATAGGAACTAATTTAACTTGCTATGGTGGAGTTATTCCCAATGAGAAAAATCTAGGTAGGTTAAATGAAATAAATAAAGAAATAAAAGAAAAATATAATTTAGATTTGGAAATAGTATCTGGTGGTAATTCAAGTTCTGTGTATTTATTAGAGGAATCTAAAATGGAAGGAATTAACAATTTAAGATTAGGGGAAACTTTAATACTTGGAACTGAAGCAGCTTACGGTAAACAAATGAAGGGAACTAAAAATGATGCATTTCATCTTCAAGTAGAAGTAATAGAAATAAAGGAGAAACCTTCTGTTCCTACTGGTGAGATAGGTAAGGATGCATTTGGAAAGACTCCTACTTTTGTAGATCGAGGATGTCGTAAAAGAATTATTTGTGCTGTAGGTAAACAAGATACTGATTTTGATGGTTTGTATCCAATGGATGAAGGTATAATAATTTTAGGTGGAAGTTCTGATCACTTAATTTTAGATGGTTCAGATAGTGAAATAGATTATAAAATTGGAGATATAATAGAATTTAGAATGACATATGTAAGTATATTAAGAGCCATGACTTCTGAATATATATCTAAGGAATTATTAGATTAAAGTTAATATTGTAATAATTATTAGGTAAAAAACTGAATTTATATAAATTCAGTTTTTTATATTTTATTTTTAAAGGTATATAATTGACTAATAAAAATATATACTATAAAATTACATATAAATTAGAAAAAATGGGTGATGAAATGGATTTATTTACATTAAGCATGAAAGAAAAATTAAAAAAGAATGCTCCTCTTGCAGATCGAATGAGACCAGAAGTGGTAGATGAATTTGTAGGTCAAAATCATATTCTTGGACAAGGTAAATTTTTAAATAGATCAATAAAAGCTGATAGAATTACTTCTATGATATTTTATGGTCCTCCTGGTACTGGAAAAACTACTTTGGCTATGATTATTGCTAATAGAACAAATATGATATTTGAAAAGATATCAGCAGTTACTTCTGGAGTAAAGGACATAAGACAAGTAATGACAAGGGCTGAAGAAAGCTTGAAATTAAACAATAAAAGAACGATTCTTTTTATAGATGAGATTCATAGATTTAATAAATCTCAACAGGATGCACTTTTACCTTTTGTAGAAAGAGGTATTATTATATTAATAGGTGCAACTACAGAAAATCCTTATTTTGAAGTTAATAAGGCCCTTTTATCTAGGGTTATGGTATTACAACTATATCCTTTGGAAAAAGAAGATTTAAAAAAACTTTCTAAATATGCACTAAATAACAATGAAAAAGGTTTAGGCAAATATAAGGTAGATATAAGTGAAGATGCTATTGATTATCTGATCACTATATCAGAGGGAGATGGAAGAACCCTTTTAAATTCCTTAGAAATAGGGGTTTTATCAACACCAGAAAACCATAAGGGTATAATTCAAATTGATTTAGATACAATAAAATCATCTATTCAAATTAAAACAGCCAAATATGATAAGGGCGGAGATGAACATTATAATACTATATCTGCTTTTATAAAGAGTATGAGAGGCTCAGATCCGGATGCAACTCTATATTGGCTGGCTAAGATGATAAATGCAGGGGAAGATCCTAAATTTATAGCTAGAAGGATAATAATATTTGCATCAGAAGATATAGGAAATGCAGATCCTAATGCATTAAATATAGCTATATCTACTTTCAATGCAGTTAATATTATAGGGATGCCAGAGGGAAGAATAAATCTAGCACAGGGAGCTCTCTATATGGCAACAGCAGCAAAGAGCAATTCAGCATATGTGGGAATAGATAAGGCTTTAGCAGATATAAAATCTAAAGAAATAGGAGAGGTTCCCTCTCATTTAAAAGATGGACATTATCCAGGTGCTAAAAAATTAGGACATGGTAAAGGCTATAAATATCCTCATGATTATGAAGATGCCATGGTAAATCAACAATATTTACCAGATGAATTTGTGGGGAAAAAATACTATAATCCTACTGATAATGGTTATGAAAAAGAAATAAAAAGAAGATTAGAAAAATAGTTGACAATTAGTATTTTAATATCTATAATAGTGTAAAGTGAAAAACTTTGATGGGAAGAGTAGATATAAGATGTAATTATAGGGAGTCCATGATAGTGGAACATGGATATGAAACTTATATTGAAAAACAGCCTTGAGTTTCTAATGGAAATCTAAGAGAGTACATTTAGAGGGCATCACACCCTTATATGTGAAGCACATTATTGTGTCTTAAAGTGGCATTAGCAATTAGGGTGGTACCGCGAAATTCAAACTTTCGTCTCTATGAATAAAAGAGATGAAGGTTTTATTTTTTTTATGATCTAGTATAAAGAAACTATAAAATTTGTAGCAAGAAAGGAGAAAATATGAAAGCAACAATTAAAGATATTTACAGAGATACAGAAAAATATTTAGATCAAGAAGTAATTCTAGAAGGTTGGATTAGAACTTCAAGAACATCAAAATCTTTTGGATTTATTGAATTAAATGATGGAACATTTTTTAAGAATTTACAAATAGTTATTGATGAGGATTTAGAAAATTTTAAGGAAATCGGTAAGTTGGCCCTTAGTTCTTCAATTAAAGTTCAAGGTAAATTAGTAGAAACTCCAGGAGCAAAACAAGCTTTTGAAATAAAGGCTACAAAGGTTGAGGTTGAAGGATATTCATCATCTGATTATCCACTTCAAAAGAAAAGACATACATTTGAGTATATGAGAACAATTGCTCATTTAAGACCTAGGGCAAACACATTTAACGCAGTGTTTAGAGTAAGGTCAGTTCTTTCCTATGCTATACATAAGTTTTTTCAGGAAAGAGAATTTGTATATGTCCATACTCCAATAATTACTGCATCTGATGCTGAGGGAGCAGGAGAAATGTTTCATGTAACTACATTAGATTTAAATGATATACCCTTAACTGAGGAAAAAGAAATAGATTACTCTAAAGACTTCTTTAGAGATAAAGTAGGATTAGCTGTTTCTGGACAATTACAAGGAGAAGCATTTGCTCATGCTTATAGAAATATTTACACTTTTGGACCTACATTTAGAGCAGAGAACTCAAATACAACAAGACATGCTGCAGAATTTTGGATGGTAGAACCAGAAATAGCTTTTGCAGATTTAAATGATAATATGAAATTGGCTGAAGATATGCTTAAATATATAATTAAATATGTAATGGAAAATGCTAAAGAAGAAATGGAATTTTTCAATAGTTTTATTGATAAAGGATTAATTGAAAGACTAGAAAATATAGTAAATAACGATTTTGAATGTATAACATATACTGAAGCTGTTGATTTATTATTAAAATCAGGAGAAAAATTTGAATACCCAGTTAAATGGGGTATTGACTTACAAACTGAGCATGAAAGATATATTACTGAAAAAATATATAAAAAACCTGTATTTGTAATAAATTATCCTAAGGAAATAAAAGCTTTCTATATGAAAATGAATGAGGACAATAAAACTGTTGCTGCAATGGATTTATTGGTTCCAGGAATAGGAGAAATCATAGGAGGTTCCCAAAGAGAAGATAGACTTGATGTTTTAGAGCAAAAAATAATAGATAATGGAATGGATAAAGATGAGTATTGGTGGTATTTAGAATTAAGAAAATATGGTGGAACTACTCATTCTGGATATGGCTTAGGTTTTGAAAGGGCTCTTATGTATATAACAGGAATGACTAATATAAGAGATGTAATACCTTTTCCTAGAACAGTAAATTCAGCAGAATTTTAAAAGTTTTTCTTGATTTTATAAAATATATTGGTTATAATAGTTTCAAGTTAATAAATACTGTGATAGAAAGTAGTAGATTCTATACTGATTAAAGAGAGCTATTTTGGGGTGAGAGATAGTATCAGTTAAAATTGAACTTGTTCTTGAGTAACTAAGCTAGAATCTTAGTCGGTTTAATGCCGTTATATTATTAAGTGGATATTAATATCAACAAGAGTGGTACCGCGGAACTAAACCTTTCGTCTCTATATAAGAGATGAAAGGTTTATTTTTTGTAAAAATTTAGTAATCAATTTTTAATCTTAATTAATAATTTAAAATTTTGCCAATTGAGTTGGCAACAGGAGGAATAGATATGAGGGAGTATAGACCGCATGAAATAGAAAAAAAATGGCAAGAAATCTGGGATGAAAGGGAACCTTTTAAGGCGGAAAATAAAAGTGAAAAGCCTAAATTTTTTGCTTTAGTAGAATTTCCATATCCATCAGGCCAGGGATTACATGTAGGACATCCAAGGCCATATACAGCTTTAGATATAGTATCTAGAAAGAGGAGAATGGAAGGATATAATGTATTGTTTCCTATGGGCTGGGATGCCTTTGGACTGCCTACAGAAAACTTTGCAATGCAACATAAGATACATCCTGCTAAGGTAACTGAACAAAATGTTGCAAAATTTAAATCTCAATTAAAGTCTATTGGATTTTCTTTTGATTGGTCAAGGGAAATAAACACTACAGATCCAAATTATTACAAATGGTCTCAGTGGATATTTTTAAAGCTATTTGAAAAGGGATTAGCTTATAAAAAAGAAATGAGTATTAACTGGTGTACATCTTGTAAAGTAGGATTAGCCAATGAAGAAGTAGTAGCTGGTGCTTGTGAGAGATGTGGTAGTGAAGTGGTTAGAAAGGTTAAAAATCAATGGATGCTGAAAATAACAGAATATGCAGATAGATTAATAGATGATCTAGATGATTTGGATTATATAGAAAGAGTAAAGCTTCAGCAAAAAAATTGGATTGGTAGATCTTATGGAATGGAAGTTAAATTTGCCATAAAGGATAAAGAAGAAAGTTTGGAAGTATTTACTACTAGACCTGATACTTTATTTGGTGCGACTTATATGGTAATTGCAGCGGAGCATTCTTTGATAGAAAAATATAAAGAAGACATTACAAACTTAGATGAAATAAGGGAATATCAAGACATGGCAAGTAAAAAATCAGATTTTGAGAGAACTGAACTATCTAAGGAAAAAACTGGTGTTGAGATAAAAGGATTAAAAGCAATAAATCCTGTGAATGGAAAAGAAATGCCTATTTGGATATCTGATTATGTATTGATTAGTTATGGTACAGGGGCAATAATGGCAGTACCAGCGCATGACATTCGTGACTGGGAATTTGCAAAGAAATTTAAATTACCTATAGTAGAAGTAGTAGAAGGTGGGGATGTAGATAAAGAAGCATATACAGATACTTCCCAGGGAACTATTGTAAATTCAGGATTTATTAATGGAATGGAAGTAAATGAAGGAATAGAACATATATCAAAATGGTTAGAAGACAAGAAACTAGGAGTTAAAAAAACAAACTTTAAGCTTAGGGATTGGGTATTTTCTAGACAAAGATATTGGGGAGAACCAATACCATTAGTTTATTGTGATAAATGTGGTTGGGTGCCAGTAGACGAAAGTGAACTACCTGTTAAATTACCAGAAGTAGAAAATTATGAGCCAACAGATACAGGTGAATCACCATTGGCTAAGATTACAGAGTGGGTAAATACTACTTGTCCTAAATGCGGTGGTGAAGCTCGTAGAGAAACTGATACTATGCCTCAGTGGGCTGGGTCATCTTGGTATTTCCTTAGATATATGGATCCTAACAATGATGAATCAATAGCATCAAAGGAAGATTTAGAATACTGGTCTCCAGTAGATTGGTATAATGGTGGAATGGAACATACAACTTTACATTTACTTTATTCAAGATTTTGGCATAAGTTCCTATATGACATAGGAGTAGTACCTACTAAGGAACCTTATGAGAAGAGGACTTCTCATGGTATGATACTTGGAGGAAATAATGAAAAAATGTCTAAATCTCGTGGAAATGTAATTAATCCTGATGATATAGTAAATGAATTTGGAGCAGACACTTTGCGAACTTATGAAATGTTTATAGGAGACTTTGAAAAGTCTGTTTCCTGGTCAGAAGATGGCGTAAGAGGATGCAGAAGATATCTTGAAAGGGTTTGGAAGCTGCAAGAACTTATAGTGAAAGGAGAAGGATATACTAAGGACCTGGAGTCAAGTATCCACAAGACTATAAAGAAAGTTTCTGATGATTACGAAAATCTTAAATATAATACTGGAATAGCAGCTTTAATGTCTTTATTAAATGAATTTAATGATTATGGAAAGATTACAAAAAAAGACTTGAAAACATATATAATTCTTCTTAATCCAGTAGCTCCTCACATAACAGAAGAGCTTTGGACTATATTAGAAATTGAAGGATATTTACATGAAACTACATGGCCAGTATATGATGAAGAAAAGACAAAGGATAAATTTATTGAAATGCCTGTTCAAGTAAATGGTAAAGTACGTGGAACAGTTGAAGTTTCAGCAGAAGCAACTAAAGAAGAAATAAAAGGAAAAGCAATATCAGATGAAAACATAAATAAATATTTAGAAGGTAAAAATATTATAAAAGAAATATTTATTCCTGGAAAGATATATAATATAGTTGTAAAATAATTAAAACAGATAATGGCCTGCTTTTTAGCAGGCTATTATATCTTGTAATGTATCATAATAAATCTTATCATAATTGATAATAATATAATTATAACTTTCAATCTAAAGAAGAAAATTCACAATAATTAAATAGATTCCCCTAATTAAGTACTAAACTTATATGTATTATGATATAATTATGGTGAATAGTTTATATTCAATTTATACGGAGGTGTAGATGTGAGAAAAATATTAGTTACAGGAGCTTTAGGACAGATTGGCTCAGAATTAACAAACAAACTAAGAGAAGTTTATGGTGTTGACAATGTAGTTGCAAGTGGTAGAAGGGTAAAAGATGGACATGAGAAGTTAATAGCATCAGGACCCTTTGAGATAGTAAATATTGCAAATAGGGAACAAATAACGCAAGTAGTAAAAAAATATAATATTAACACAATTATTAATTTAGCTGCACTTTTATCAGCAGTAGGCGAACAAAATCCAGAAAGATGTTGGGATGTAAATATGAATGGATTATATAATGTGCTGGAGGTGGGTAGACAAGAAAATTGTATGATATTTACCCCAAGTTCAATTGCAGCATTTGGACCAGGTACTCCAGTAGATAATACGCCACAGGATACCATTCAAAGACCTACAACTATGTATGGTGTTACTAAAGTTGCAGGAGAATTATTATGTGATTATTATTTTAAAAAATATGGTGTTGATACTAGGGGAGTTAGATTTCCAGGGCTTATATCCTATGAAACATTGCCAGGTGGAGGAACTACAGACTATGCAGTTCATATATACTATGATGCATTAAAACATAAAAAATATACGAGTTTTATAGATAAAGGTACACAAATGGATATGATGTATATGCCAGATGCACTAGATGCTATAATTCAACTTATGGAAGCAGATTCATCTAAATTAATTCATAGAAATGCTTTTAATATAACTGCTATGAGTTTTGAACCAGAAATGTTAGCTAACTCTATTAAAAAATTCATTCCAGAGTTTGAACTAAGCTATGATGTAGATCCAGAAAGACAAGGAATTGCAGATACTTGGCCAAATTCATTGGATGATACAGCTGCCAGAGAAGAATGGGGCTGGAGTCCTAAGTACGATTTAGATAAAATGACTAAAGATATGCTTGAAAAATTAAAAATTAAATTAGAATTATAAAAATTAAAACCTAGACTTCCATTTAAATGGAAGTCTAGGTTTTAATTTATTATTTTGGGGAATTAAATATCTTTTCTAAGAAACTTCTTTTATCTAGTTTTATATTTATACTTTGTTCATATTCTAATATTTTAAGTATATGTTCTTTAATATAGTTTTGATTATTTAATATATTATTAAGTTTTTTATTTAAATTATTATATATAGTTGAGTTTAAATTGAAATCTTGATCTTCAACTATAATTGTTTCATCTTTTTCTTCTGTCTTCTCTATTTTTGTATTTTTATTAATAGGGTCAAAAATATCTCTGAATATTTCTGAAAAATAAAACTTAGGTTTATCTTTAATTTGACAATATAAATGATTTGATTTGCTAGTCTTAGAAAATATATTAGATCTGATTTTAGTAAATATTGTATTATTATTTATAGGATAACTATTTTCTTCTATTGACCAGGAATCCCCATAATCAGTGGATTTAATTAATTTAACAGAATTATTATATACATACAATAATTTGAGTTTACTATCTTCTTCAAAAATTATTGCTGGATATTTAGAAATATTAATATCTGGAAGTTTAATATGTCTCCATATATATTTTTTTTTGCCATTAGCATTCATTTTTAAATATTCGATAGTGTATTTATTTATATTTGATTTTAACCATATTACATGAACATTATCTTTAGTGTCTATAAATATATATGGGAATAAATTAATTGAGTCCTTTTCCGAAATTTTATTTGTTTTAGAAGACCAATAATTAGTATAGGGATTATAGAAACTATGAAATATCTCGAATTTTTTCATATTAGTATTATATAATAAATGGATAGTCCCCTTACTATCTACATCAATTAAAAAATACTTAGGATTTTTAGTTGATATATATCTAGATATAATATTAGCTTCTTCTGTTTTATCACTATAAATTATATGTTGAATAGTCCAGACATTAGAATTTATGAGATTTGAGAAATTATATATAATATGTAACTTATCAGAGATAAATAGTATTTCTATTTGTTTATATATATTTGATTGCAAGTCAAATCTTCCTATTACTCCACTAGACCATTTATTATCAATAAGTTTATAGTAAAGAAGATTGCCAAACTCTTCTAATAATACTAAATGCAAAGTATCATTTTTATCAATATATATATCATAAAATATTATGCCTTTATTTGATAGAATCTTGTGTTCTAAGAAATTAAGTTTAGAATCATACATATCATAAAATAGTTTATTGTCTTGTGACTTATTAAATAATAACACTTCTTTGTTAGATTTTAAAGCTATACGCATATTTTCTTTAATCATAAAATTCACCTCATTAATTTATTTAGTAGCAAAATAAGATATATATACATACTATGTTAGTGATAAAGAATATATTAAATAAAAGGAGTGTCATTAATGGAAGATAAGAAAACAATTCAAAACAATCAATGTTTTGATAGAGATTGTATTATTGTAGATAAAGTATTTGCAAGTTGTCAACAAAGAGAATGTTTTCCAGAAGTTGAAATTGATATAGAAGAAGAAACATTTGGAAGAATACAATTTAGACCAGGATTTATAGTTCCAAACACACTAATAGTTACTGATACTGATATGGAAAACTTTAGAAGGGTAAGATTTACAATAAGGATCCCTTATCAAGTACTAAATCCTGCTGGAAATGTAATAGTAGAAGATTTTTTACCAGATATATTTAAAGATATTATAATATTTATTCCTGATTCAAGAGATGAGTTTGATTTTAGAATTATTGTAGAAACTAAATCAGAAGTATTAGCACCAGAAGAAATAAATGATACTGTAATATTTACAGTAGGAACTTATATTATAATAAAAGTAGTGGGAACGGTACAACTACAGATACCAGTGTATGGATATTGTCCTACTCCACCTCCTTGCGATGAATTTAATCCAGAGGATATATGTGAAGTATTTAATGATTCTGAATTTCCAGATTTTTTCCCTATTCAAATGGGAGATTTAGAACCTCAATAAATACTAATATCATTAAAAAATAAATAAGTTATTATAACTATAAAATAAAAATCAAAGAATTCTATACAAAAACATTCTATTATGCTATGATATTCTAGTTGTTATGATAGAATGTTTTTTATAGGAGGTAAAAAAATGAAGTTTTGGAAGGACAAGGTATTTTTAAAAACAATGTTTGCTATAGCTATACCTATAGCATTACAAAATTTAATAACATCATCTCTTAATATGGTTGATACTTTGATGATAACTAGCTTAGGACAATCTAGTGCCATAGCAGCAGTAGGTCTTGCTAATCAGGTATTCTTTTTCTATACGCTGATTACTTTTGGAATTAATAGTGGTTCATCAATATTTATATCACAATATTGGGGAAAGAGAGATATTCCTAGTATAAGAAAAGTCTTAGGATTATCTATATCACTTAGCACATTTGCTGGAATTATATTTACTATTGCAGGATTTTTCTTCCCAGAGTTTATCATGGGTCTACTTATAAAAGAACCAGAGGTTATTAAGTTGGGTAGTGAATATTTAAAGATAGTTTCTTTATCTTATATAATTACAGCAATAGGATTTTCATATAGTATTGCATTGAGGAGTACGGGAAGGCCAAAGCTCCCTATGAGAATATCAGGTATTTCTTTTATTGTTAACACTATATTCAATTACTTATTAATATTTGGTAAATTTGGTTTTCCAGAGTTAGGTATAAAAGGAGCAGCACTGGGTACTTTAATAGCTAGAATTGTAGAAATTTTACTTATATTATATGCAGTATATAAAGATCATGGACCTCTTAGTGCTAGTATAAAACAATTATTAGATTGGAATAAGGAATTTGTAACAAAATATTTAGTTACAGTTGCACCAGTTGTTATAAATGAAGGATTTTGGTCATTGGGACAAGTTCTTTATTCAGTAGCGTATGCACGCATTGGAGAAGAAGCAACTGCGGCAGTACAATTAACTGTAACAATCCAAAATGTATTTTTTGTTTTAGTTAGAGGTTTAGCAAGTGCTTGCGCTGTTTTAGTAGGAAATAAAATAGGTGAAGGTGAGAAGGAAAAAGCATATGATTATGCTATTAGTTTTCTAATTATGTCAAGTTTCTTAGGATTAATATTAGGATTAATAATGGCATTTACTCCAGATTTAACATTAAAGTTATTTAGAAATCTGGATCCCAATCTTTATAGTATAGCTAGAAATATATTAGTAGTAATGGGATTAACATTTTTTATAAGAACTTCAAATTCTACTATAATTGTAGGAATTTTAAGAGGTGGAGGAGATACAAGGTTTTCCATGTTTTTAGAGATGGGTGCAGTTTGGTTAGTAGGTGTACCCTTAGCATTTACTGGAGCTTTAATATTTAAGTGGCCAGTAGAATATGTTTTCCTATTAGTGGTGTCAGAAGAAGTAGTGAAATTTATAATAGGTATTCCTAGAGTTTTGTCAAAAAAATGGATGAAAGAGTTAATTTAATGAAACATAAGCAACATTTTAAGCAAATAAAATGTTGCTTATGTTTTTATTATTTAATGTTGACAAATTTGCTAGGGTATACTATAATAATCTTTGAACACCAACCAAAAAGGTTGGGATTAAAAGAGGTGAGAAGATGAAATTATCTACAAGAGGAAGATATGGTTTAAAAGCAATGTTTCAATTAGCATTAGATCATGGTCAAGGGCCAATTCCTTTGAAACAAATTGCAGAGAAACAGAATCTATCAGAAAACTATTTAGAGCAATTATTTTCCACCTTAAGAAAAGATGGTCTCTTAGATAGTGTAAGGGGTGCTCAAGGAGGTTACTTATTATCTAGAGCTCCTAATGAAATAACAGTAGGGAATATATTAAGGTCATTAGAAGGAGAGTTATCTCCCTCAAGCTGTGTTGATGGCAATGAATGTGATAGAGAGCTTCATTGTATAACTAAAACCGTTTGGGTGAGAATAAAAGACAGTATAGATGGTGTAGTAGATTCTATAACTCTTCAAGATATGGTAGATGATAAAAATGATCAAAGTAAGAAACAAAAAGATTAGGAGGGAAAGATATGGGAAAGAATATATATATGGATAATGCAGCTACTACTCCAGTTAAAAAAGAAGTTTTAGATGAAATGATACCTTTTTTTACAGAAAGATATGGAAATCCTTCATCTATTTACTCATTAGCAAATATGTCTAAAAAGGCAGTAGAGGATTCAAGGGAAAAAATCGGAAAGGCTATTGGAGGCAATCAGAGAGAAATTTATTTTACAGGAAGTGGGTCAGAGGCTGATAACTGGGCTATTAAAGGGATTGCATATGCAAATAGGGATAAGGGAAATCATATTATAACTACTAAAATTGAGCATCACGCAGTACTTCATACATGTCAATATTTAGAGACAAAAGGATTTGAAGTAACTTATTTAGATGTTGATGAGTATGGACTTATAGATTTAAAAGATTTAAAGGATGCAATAACTGAAAAAACTATACTTGTATCAGTTATGTTTGCAAACAATGAAATAGGAACAATACAACCCATTAAAGAAATTGGAAAAATTGCAAAGGAAAAGAATATATATTTTCATACAGATGCGGTACAAGCAATAGGTCATGTAGAAATAGATGTAAATGAATTAAATATAGACTTATTATCTATGGCAGGTCATAAATTTTATGGACCAAAAGGTATAGGTGCTTTATATATACGTCAAGGTACAAAGATAGATTCTCTTATTTCTGGTGGAGGACAAGAAAGAAATAAAAGAGCAGGTACTGAAAATGTGCCAGCTATAGTTGGTATGGGTAAGGCTATTGAATTAGCTTATGAAAATTTTGAAGAGAGAAATGAAAACTTAAGACAATTAAGGGATTATTTAATAGAAAAAGTTAAGTCTAATATAGATTATATAAAATTAAATGGACATCCTACTAAAAGACTTTCAAATAATGTAAATATTTCTTTTAAATTTATTGAAGGGGAGTCATTACTTCTTAGTTTAGATATTGTAGGTGTAGCTGCTTCTAGTGGGTCTGCATGTACATCAGGAACATTAGATCCTTCTCATGTGTTGTTAGCTATAGGATTACCTCATGAGATTGCACATGGATCACTTAGATTGACTTTAGGGGATTTTAATACAAAAGAAGAAATAAATTATATAGTGGATAAACTTGTAGGTATTGTAGACAGGTTGAGACAAATGTCTCCATTATATGAAAAAATTAAGGAGGAGATATAATGTATTCTGAAAAAGTAATGGATCATTTTAAAAATCCAAGAAATGTGGGAGAAATTCCAGATGCAGATGGAGTTGGAGAAGTAGGTAACGCAAGATGTGGAGATATAATGAAAATATACCTTAAAATAAATGATAATAAAATACAAGATGTAAAGTTTAAAACTTTTGGATGTGGTTCAGCTATTGCTTCATCAAGTATGGCAACTGAGTTAATAAAGGGAAAGACTATTGATGAGGTAATGGAAATAACTAATAGAGCGGTAGTAGAAGCTTTAGATGGACTGCCTCCTGTTAAAGTACATTGTTCTGTATTAGCAGAACAAGCTATAAAATCAGCTTTACTAGATTATTCTGAAAAATCTGGAGTTCATATAGAAGGTTTAGAAGATGTAAACTTTGATGATCCACATGATGATCATAATTAAACAATCATAAAATTGCAAATTATAGTATTTATACTATAATTTGCTAGAATTATTATCTTTCATTAGTGATATGCTAAACTCAGTTACACTTAAATATTTATAAAGAAAGGAAAGATGATAATATTGGATACTAAAAATAGTAATAAAAAATTATTAGCTACAATTATAGGTGGATCTATGGGTATGATTATTGGTTCTCAAATGGTGCCCAGCAATAAGAAAAAAATAATGAAAAAGGCAAAAACAACAACAGAAAATATTAAAGAAGGATTAGATTCTTTGTTAAATTAGGCAGCTTTTGCTGCCTTTTTTTACAAATTAAGGGGGTATAAAATGATCCCAGAATCATTTTTAAATAGAAGTATATTAACTTTATTAATATTATTAATTGCATTAATAATATATTTTTTAATAAATATAGGAAATAAGTTTATTCCAAAAGATAAAAGAATAGAATTAAAAGATAAAAAGATATTAATAATTGTTATAGGATTGCTGTTTACCTTTGCCTTTTATTATCTTTTAAAGAAATATCCTATTTTAACTGATACTTTCTATACTATTATTCTTTCGGCAATATTAGCTTATCTTTTTAATCCTATTATTAATTTTTTTGAAAGAAATAATATCAAAAGGTTATATGGAGTGCTAATTTTGTATTTACTCATACTAGCTGTAATATTTATATTAGCTTTTTTGGTGATTCCAAGATCTAGTAGAGAAATAAAAAAACTGGCAATATATATGCCCCGGTATTTAAAGACTATATCAGGAATTATAGATAATATATATAATAAATACTATACTACAATAGGAGAGTTACCTCCTATATTTGAAGGAGTTCAACAAGTAATTATGGAAAATATTGTAGGAATAGAAAATATTGTAGTAAATGCATTGAAATCATTTGTAACAGGTATTATAAATACATTTGCAAAATTTATTTCATTGGTTTTAACTCCAATATTAACATTATATTTCTTAGCAGATAAAGATTATTTTTTAAAAAGAATAAAAAAGTTAATTCCAAATAAATACAAGGATAAAAGCTTAGAATTATTTAGAAAAATTGATGAATCTCTTTCTAAATTTGTAAGGGGTAAAATAATACTTGCTATTTCTGTTGGTGCAGGAACAACTATAGCCTTATTAATTATAGGTGTAGATTTTGCAATATTTATAGGTATAATAACAGCCTTAGCTGATGTTATACCCTATATAGGGCCATTTTTAGGATTTTTACCAGCAGTATTTTTTGCTTTTCTAAGCAGTCCAATTAAAGCTATATGGGTATCTATATTATTTGTTTTAATTCAATGGATAGAAAACAATATATTAGCGCCAAAGATAATAGGAGATACAACAGGTATACATCCTATTATGATATTGCTTTCAATTATAATTGGTGGAGGAGTATTTGGAGTAGTAGGTATGATATTAGCAGTTCCAGTAGTTGCAGTTTCTAATATTTTATTTGATTTTTTTAGTGATGAATTTAAAAATACTAATATTAGCTAATTTAAGGGCCTAACATTGACAAATCTTCAATATTAAATTATAATTTAGATATATACTTAAGAAGGAAAAAAGTCCCTATTTAGAGGGACTTTTTGTAATATATTATAAGTAAATTTTAACGTAGAGGTGAATAAAATGAAAAAAATTGGATTACATGAAATACGAAAAGAATTTCTAGATTTTTTCAGAGAAAAGGATCATTTGCTTGCTCCAAGTTTTTCCTTGATACCTAAAAATGACAAGTCATTACTACTAGTAGGAGCAGGAATGGCACCATTAAAAAGATTTTTTACAGGAGAAGCAACTCCACCAGAGAAAAGGATGGTAACTTGTCAAAAGTGTATTAGAACTGGAGACATTGAAAATGTAGGTAAAACTGATAGACATGCTACTTTTTTTGAAATGTTAGGAAACTTTTCATTTGGAGATTATTTTAAAAAAGAAGCATGTCAATGGGCTTGGGAGTTTTTAACTGAAAGGTTAGAAATTGAAAAAGAAGATCTATGGGTAACCGTATATTTAGATGATGATGAAGCTTTTGCTATCTGGAAAGATGATATAGGAATACCTGAAGAAAATATTGTAAGGCTTGGTAAAGAAGATAACTTTTGGGAGTTAGAAGTAGGACCATCTGGACCTTGTTCTGAAATATATGTTGATAGAGGTATAGAATATGGTTGTGGATCTGATGATTGTAAGCCAGGATGTGAATGTGATAGATTTATAGAAGTTTGGAATTTAGTTTTTACTCAATTTGATAAAGATAAAAATGGAGTTTATAATCCATTATTACATCCCAATATAGATACAGGAATGGGACTCGAAAGAATTGCTGCTATTATGGAAGGTGTAACAACTATTTTTGATACCGAAGAATTTAAAGAAATAATAAGAGAAGTAGAAAAGGTCTCTAAAGCTAAATATGGAGTAAATAAGAATGATGACACTTCAATTAGAATAATTACTGATCATAGTAGGGCCATGACCTTTTTAGTATCCGATGGTGTTTTGCCAAGTAATGAGGGCAGAGGATACATTCTTAGAAGAATTATTCGTAGGGCAGCCAGACATGGAAAATTAATAGGAACAGAAAAGGTTTTTTTAACTGATATAGTTAATGTTGTAATAGAATCCTGGAAGGTTCAATATCCAGAATTAAAAGAACGAGGAGACCAAATAAAAAGAATAATTAAAGCAGAAGAAGATAAGTTTCAAGAAACTATTAATCAAGGTATAGAGATATTAGATACTTACATGCAGGATATGAATTTAAATAATCAAACACAATTAGATGGTCATAAGGCATTTAAACTGTATGATACTTATGGTTTTCCATTAGATTTAACTAGGGAAATACTAGAAGAAAAATCATTAACTGTGGATGAAGAAGTATTTAACAGCAATATGGAAGACCAAAGAAATAGAGCCAGACAAGCTAGAGAAAAAGATAGTGGTTGGGTATCTAATAGTTCAAGTGATTTATTTGAAGGTCTTAATACTAAATTCAAGGGTTATGAAACTATAAGTTTAATGACAAAAGTAATAGGATTATTTGTAGATAATGAACCTAGAGAAAGCCTTAATAATGGCGATGAAGGAATAATAATTTTAGAAGAAACTCCTTTTTATGGTGAATCAGGTGGACAAATAGGCGATACTGGAATAATAGAAAATAATAAATTTAAAGCTAGGGTAATAGACACCAAACGTTCAAAAGAAGATCATTTTATTCATATAGTTAAAATTTTAGAGGGTAGTGTTAGTTTAAATAGCGAAGTTATTGCTACTATTGAAGATAGAAGAAGAAATGATATAAAAAGAAATCACTCAGCTACTCATATTTTACACAGAGCATTAAAAGATGTATTGGGTGAACATGTAAATCAAGCAGGTTCAGTAGTAACGGATAGTAGATTAAGGTTTGATTTTACTCATTTTGAAGCTGTTACAGATGAAGAACTAAATAAAGTTGAAGAAATAGTTAACTCTAAAATATTAGATAATTTAGAAGTAACTACAATAGAAACTAGTTTGAAAAAAGCACAAGATTTAGGTGTAGTAGGATTATTTGAGGATAAATATAAGGACATGGTTAGAGTTCTTGCAATTGGTGATTATTCTATGGAATTGTGCGGAGGAACTCATGTATCTAATACAGGAAATATTGGACTTTTCAAGATAATTTCTGAATCAAGTATTGCATCTGGTGTTAGAAGGATTGAAGCAATAACAGGAAGTTCTTTGTATAATTATATAAATAGTATGGAAAAAGATATTGAAGAAATTGCAAATATAACAAAAACTAATAAGACTAATATATCTGATAAGATAAAATCCTTAATAGATGATATAAAAGAAAAAGAAAGAGAAATAGAAGAAATGCAATCCAAGATGGCTACTAATATAGCAGATGATATAATAGAAACTAAAAAAGAAGTTAGTGGAATTTCTGTAATTAGTTATAAAGCAAATAATATGGATATGAATGAATTAAGAAAATTAGGAGATCAATTAAAGAATAAGTTAAGCCAAGGAGTTATTGTTTTAGCTAGTGTAAAAGACGATAAGGTATACTTTGTATCTATGGTTACATCTGACTTAATAAAAGAAGGTATAAAGGCCGGAGATATAGTTAGAGAGGTAGCAAAGGTAACAGGTGGTTCAGGTGGAGGAAGACCAGATATGGCTCAAGCTGGTGGAAAAGATGTTTCTAAGGTAGATGAGGCATTATCAATTGTTTATGGATTAATAGAAAACAAATAAAGACTTATGATATAATAGTATATTAGGGGGTGTTTGTGTGGATAATAAATTTAGTGAAACTATGAAATTTGAACCACCTAAAGAAAATATAAAAACCGTAAAAGAAATAATATTTTCTACATTTTCTTCTTTAGAAGAAAAAGGATATAACCCTGTTAATCAAATAATAGGATATATTTTGTCTGGAGATCCAACTTATATAACTAGTTATAACAATGCTAGGTCTATAATATGCAATATAGAAAGAGATGAGTTATTAGAAGAATTATTAAATTCTTATTTAAAATATAATAAATAGAAAATTATTTAAATCTTTTTTAAAAGAAATTTTAAAAAACATATGATATTATAATCAACAAGCAAAAGTATTATAATACATATGTTTTTTAATTAAATACTATATTTGGAACAAGGTGAAATTATTGAAAAGAGTAAAATTAGGAAGTACAGATATTGAGGTTTCAAGACTATGTTTTGGATCTTTAACAATGACTCCCTTTCAAGCTAATTTAAGTGTTAAAGAAGGGGCATATTTAATAGAGTATGCTTATGATAAAGGGATTAACTTTATTGATACGGCAGAAATTTATGAGAATTATGATTATATAAAAACTGCCTTAAAGGGTATAAAAAGAGAGGACTTTGTAATAACAACTAAATGCTATGCGTATACAGAAGATATGGCAAGGGAGAGTCTAGAACTTGCATTAAAAAAACTAGATACAGATTATATAGATATAATGTTATTACACGAACAAGAAAGTATTCACACAGTAAGAGGCCATTTTGAAGCCATAGAATATTTTTTAAAAGAAAAAGAAAAAGGTAGAATAAGAGCTTTTGGTATATCGACTCATAGAGTTTCAGGTGCTATTGCAGCGAAGGAAGTAAAAGAAATTGAGATTCTTCATCCCATAATAAATAAGCGTGGTATAGGAATACAAGATGGTAGCAGAGAAGATATGTTAAGAGAATTAAAAGAAATAAATGCAATGGGTAAAGGAATTTATGCTATGAAGCCTTTAGGCGGTGGTCATTTAATAAATGATGTAGAGTCATCTTTTAATTATGTTAAGTCAATAGATTATATTGATTCAATAGCTATAGGTATGCAATCAACTATAGAGATTGATGCCAATATAAGTCTTTTGGAAAATGGATACATAGCAGAAAATATAAAAGATAAGTTGAAAAATAAAAAGAGAAAACTAATAGTTGCAGATTATTGCATAGGATGTGGAAAATGTGTAGCTAGATGTAGACAAAATGGTATAGAAGTTATAAATGGGAAAGCTACTCCAAATAAAAAATGTATTCTATGTGGATATTGTGCTAAGGTTTGTCCGGAATTTTGTATTAAAGTAATTTAAGTTAGGAGAAATATATGGAAAGAATAATGGGATTAGATGTTGGAGATAAAACTATTGGAGTTGCTATATCAGATTTATTAGGTTTAACAGCTCAGGGTCTAACTACTATACGAAGAGAAAGTAAAGTAAAAGATTATGGTGCATTAGAAGAAATAATGAAAGAATACGATATAAAAAAAGTTGTAGTAGGATTGCCTAAAAATATGAATGGAACTATAGGACCTCAGGGAGAAAAAACTATTAATTTTGCAAAAAAACTTAAGAATAAATTTGATGTAGAAATAATTTATCAAGATGAGAGACTTAGTACAAAAGCAGCTGAGCAAATGTTAATAGAAGGAAATGTTAGAAGAAATAAGAGAAAAACTGTGATAGATAAGGTGGCTGCTACAATAATATTACAAACTTATTTAGAAATGATATTTTAAAAAATTTAAAAATACATTGTTTTAAAAGGAGACTTGCAAATGGATGAAAAAATAATTTTATTTGATGAAAAAGGCAAAGAACAAGAGTTTACTATATTGGCAACCTTTGGATTAGACGATGAAAACTATGCTGCACTTATACCCACAGATGATATAGAAAGTTCTATATATATTTTAAGAATGGAAAAAGATAATGAGGGAAATCTACTTTTAATTGGAATAGAAGATGACAAAGAACTTGAAGCTGCAATAGATGCTTATGAAGAAATACAAGAGGAAAATCTTAAGTAGTTGACAAAACTGTAAAATAGTAGTATTCTTAAAATAGATTTGTTGAACGGGTGATAGCATGGAATTTAATATAATAAAAGAAAAGCTTCAAAAAGAAGGGTATAAACTTACTAAGCAAAGGAAAGCTATATTAAAAGTTATAATAAATAATCCAGATGAACATTTAAGTTGTGATGGAATACATCAGATCGTAATAAAAGAATCCCCGGATTTAGGAATTGCTACGGTTTATAGGACATTACAACTATTTGAAAAACTTGATATAGTTTATAGATTAAACTTTGATGATGGGTGTAGTAGATACGAACTTGCCCCGGGAACAGAAAGTCATCAACATCACCATTTGATTTGTATGGATTGCGGTAAGGTTATTGAAGTAAAGCTTGATTTACTAGAGTATTTAGAGGAATCAATAGAAAGGGAAGAGGAATTCTCTATAGTAGATCACAATTTGGAATTTTATGGATATTGTAGAGAATGTAAAAATAAATCCCTATAGGGGGTTTATTTTTTGAG
The DNA here is from genome assembly GCA_964567475.1 of uncultured Tissierellaceae bacterium. GTDB lineage: Bacteria > Bacillota > Clostridia > Tissierellales > Tissierellaceae > CAZMMV01. The sequence continues at coordinate 24,056 of CAZMMV010000009.1, forward strand.
TGGATAATTTTAAATGAGATTAAAAAATAAAATAATGGAAAATCTAATATAGAAGGAGAGTTGATATGGGAAGAAAACCAAATAAATTAAAATTAATACCCTTAGGAGGACTGGGGGAAATAGGTAAAAATATCACTGTATTGGAATATAAAAATGATATAATACTAATAGATTGTGGTATGACATTTCCAGAAGATGAAATGCTTGGAATTGATATTGTAATACCAGATATAAGCTATTTATTTAAAAATAAAAACAAAATAAGAGGGATAGTATTAACTCATGGACATGAGGATCATATAGGAGCATTACCTTATGTATTAAAGAGATTAAATATACCAATATACGGTACTAAATTAACCTTAGGATTGATAGAAGCAAAATTTAAAGAGCATAAGTTAAATGATGTTAGTCTAAATGTAGTTAAACATAAAGATGTAATAGAATTAGGCTGTTTTAAAGTTGAATTTATAAAAACAGGACATAGTATACCTGATGCATCTGCATTAGCTATAACTACACCTGTAGGAGTTATTGTTCATACTGGTGACTTTAAAATAGATTATACTCCTATAAGTGGAGATGTAATAGATTTAAATAGATTTGCAGAATTAGGAGATAAAGGCGTAATGCTTTTAATGGCTGATAGTACAAATGCTGAAAAACCAGGATATACAATGAGTGAAAGAACCGTTGGAAATACTTTCAGAGATATATTTATTAGTCATAAAGGAAGAATACTTGTAGCTACTTTTGCATCTAATATCCATAGAATTCAACAAATCATAAACGCTGCAGAAGAAAATGATAGAAAAGTGATACTTTCTGGAAGATCCATGCTAAATAATATTGATGTAGCATTAGAATTAGGATATATAGATATAAAAGAAGGCACCCTAATAGATATAAAAGAAATGAATAAATATCCTAAGGATAAGATAACTTTAATAACTACTGGAAGTCAAGGAGAACCAATGTCCGCATTAACTAGGATTTCGGCTTCTGAGCATAGAAGAATAGAACTACAAGAAGACGATTTAGTTATTATATCTGCAACACCTATTCCAGGAAATGAGAAAACAGTTTCTAAAGTAATCAATAATTTAGTTAAAAAAGGAACAAAAGTAATATATGAATCATTGGCGGATGTCCACGTATCTGGTCATGCTTGTCAAGA
>CAZMMV010000009.1:25242-39038 GCA_964567475.1 uncultured Tissierellaceae bacterium
TTCTTCAAATGTTTATTTTATGCCAGTTCATGGAGAATATAAACATTTGAAGAAACATGCAGAAATTGCTGAGTCACTTGGTATGCCTAATGAAAACATATTCATTCTTAATAATGGAAATGTTTTAGAGTTTACTAAAGATAAAGCTAATCTTGCTGGAAATGTACCTTCAGGAAATATATTAGTTGATGGATTAGGTATAGGAGATGTAGGAAATATAGTTTTAAGAGATAGAAAACATTTATCTGAGGATGGTTTAATAGTAGTGGTAGTTACTATGAGCAAAAAAGAGGGAGTAGTAGTATCTGGTCCAGATATAATCTCTAGAGGTTTTGTATATGTAAGAGAATCTGAAGATTTAATGGAAGAAATAAGAGATAGAGTAAAAGAAGTTCTTCTTGATTGTGAAAAGAGGAAAATTACAGATTGGGCAACTTTAAAATCTAATATAAGAGATAGTTTAAGAAACCATCTTTATGGTAAAATTAAAAGAAATCCAATGATACTGCCAATTATAATGGAAGTTTAAAAAAACCCTGGTATAGATTTATGCCAGGGTTTTTGGTATAATAATGTAGATAATAAAATTGATGCTATTTGAAAGATGATAAGGAGGTGTATTATGGGTTTAAGATTATTATTATATTTAGGACTATTATTATTAGGTGGTATAATAGGGAATAAGGGAAAAGTGAGCGAAAAGATTGAAAAGAATTTAGGTAGAATACAAACTTTTTTCCTATTAGCTTTATTATTCTTCATGGGAGTTACTATTGGAATAAATGATGAAATTATTTCTAATTTACTTTCTATTGGATTTAAAGCAGGAATCATAGCAGTATTTACAGTAGTATTTAGTATAATAGCTGTATATGTAGTCAATAAGATATTTAAATTGGAGGTAGATAAAAGTGAGTCTTAAAATATTAGCATCAGTATTTGCTGGTACGATTTTGGGTTATTTGTTTCTTCCAGCTAGTATTCAGTCTAGTTTAGGAATAGCAATTGACCTAGGTCTTATGTTATTATTATTTTTTGTAGGAATTGATATAGGAAAACAAAAAGGTATATATGAGAAAATAAAAAAAATAGGATTTAAGGTTTTATTAGTACCTGTTGCAATTATAATAGGTAGTTTAGGCGGAGCTATGTTATCTGGTGTGCTATTTCTTAAGATGCCTATCAATGAAGCAGGTGCTGTAGGAGCAGGTTTGGGATGGTATAGCCTAAGTTCAACTATGTTGTTGGCAGATGGGTATCTAGAGCTTAGTGCATTAGCCTTTTTATCTAATGTTATTAGAGAAATTATAGCTTTAGTTTCTATTCCATTAGTAGCAAAGTACATAGGAAATATAGAAGCCATAGCTCCTGCGGCAGCTATGGGTATGGATACATGTTTGCCAGTAATATCTAAAGCTACAGATCCTCAAACTACAATTGTATCTTTTATAACAGGTGTAATATGTACTTCAAGTGTACCTATATTATTACCAATTATATTAAATTTTAAATTTTAAAATGATTAGATTGAATTTACAAAAGGAGACAAGAAATGGATATAAAATACTTAACTAAGGCTAGTTTAATAGCTGCAATATATATAATTTTAATTTTAATACAAATGTTACCTTTTCCAATAATGGGGTTAACTTTTGGACCTATTCAATTGAGAATAGCAGAAGGTTTGACTCTTTTACCTTTAGTAGAGTCTGCGGCAGTGCCAGGATTATTTGTAGGATGTTTAATATCTAATTTACTATTAACTCCTTATGCTGGGTTTGGATTAGTAGATATAGTAGGGGGTAGCTTGGTAACTCTTGTTGCTGCTTATTTAACTAGTAAAATGAAAAGCAAAACTATGGGAATGATTCCACCTGTACTATTAAATGGATTAATTGTATCTATATGGGTATCATATCTTACAAAGGTTCCCTATCTATTAACAGTACTTGGTATAGGAGTAGGAGAATTTATTTCTGTAGCTGTATTTGGTAACATAATATTATCAGTATATAAAAAGGCAACTAACTTAAAAGAATATTAAAATAACTAGAGGTGTATTATGGAAAAAACTAAGAAAAGAAAAACAAATAAATTTAAAAACAAATTTGCTATTCTTATTGTGCTTCTTATAGTAGGATTTTTTATGGCTAGGAATTATTATGAAGAAGCTATTGGACCTATGAATGAAGAAAATCCTTCTGAAGTTAATGTCAATATACCCGCATCCAGTACTACAAATTATATTGCTGATATACTACATGATGAAGGTTTAATTAAAAATACTCTTGTGTTTAAGTATAAAATCAAAAATAGAAATGTAGCCAGTAGGTTAAAGGCTGGAGAGTATACATTATCAACTGATATGGATTTAGATACAATAATAGATGTCATTGTAAAAGGTACAAAAAGCACTGATACTGTTAGGTTTACTATTCCAGAAGGTTATGAAATGAGAGAAATAGCGGATAGACTAGAGAAGGAAGGATTAATAAACAAAGAAGTATTTTTAGAATTAGTAGATAGAAAAGAAAATTTTGAAGATAAATATGAGTTTTTAAAAGAATTAGATAAGGAGCAAAATTTAGAGGGATTTTTATTTCCTTCTACTTATGAAATATATATAGGTACAAGTGAAGAAGAGATTATAGAAAAAATGTTAAGCCAATTTGAAAAAATATATAATAGTGAAATAAAGGAAAAATCTAAAGAATTTGATTTAACATTAAATCAAATAGTAGCTTTAGCTTCTATAATCGAAAGAGAGGGAAAACTGGACAAGGAAAGGCCTATTATGTCAGCAGTGTTTCATAATAGATTAGAAGATGGCATGTTGTTACAGTCCTGTGCAACTGTGCAATATATAATAGGAGAGAGAAAGCCAGTCTTAAGTACTGAAGATACAGAAATAAATTCACCCTTTAATACTTATAAAAACGCAGGGTTACCACCTGGCCCTATAGCTTCACCAGGTGAAATATCTTTAATAGCTTCAGTAAATCCAGCAGATGTAGATTATAAATATTTTCTACTAACTGGAAGAGATGGTTCGCATACATTTTCTAGAACTTACGATGAGCACAAAAATGCAAAGAAAAACATGATAAGGGATTGATTTAGTGGTCAATATAAATGAGGAATATATAGATGAATATATAAGAATGCTACTTCCAATGAAGGAAAGCTTAAAAATCATGGAAAATTATGCTGAGGAAAATCATGTACCTATTATTCAACCGGAAGTAGCTCAATTATTAAGGATCTTGTTAAAAATAAATAAACCTAAGAACATCTTAGAAATAGGTACAGCGATTGGATATTCAGCCATAATTATGGCTAATAATACATCTAAAGAAACTAAAATTATTAGTATCGAAAGACGAAATGATATGGTGAAATTAGCAGAGGAAAATATAAAAAAACATGATTATTCTAATAAGATAGAAATCTTAGAAGGAGATGCAATAGAAGTTATTCCCACTTTAAAAAATAAATATGATTTTATATTTTTAGATGCAGCTAAGGGACATTATATGGATTTTTTTACTGAATCCATGAGTTTGTTAGAAGTAGGGGGGATTATCGTATCAGATAATGTCTTATTTAAAGGAATGGTAGCTTCTGATAATTTAGTTATTAGGAGAAAGAAGACTATAGTAAAAAGACTGAGGGAATTTTTACGTTATATAAATGAGATTGAAGGTTATACATCCTCTGTTATACCAATTGGTGATGGACTAGCGATAACATATAAGGAGGAATAAACGTTGGAAAAGATAGAGTTATTGGCACCAGCAGGAGATTTACAAAAATTAAAAATGGCAATAGCCTATGGTGCAGATGCAGTATATCTTGGTGGAGAAAGTTTTGGATTAAGAAAGTCTTCTAAAAATTTTTCTATTGATGAAATAAAAAAGGCTATTGATTTTGCTCACGAAAGAGGTAAAAAAGTATATATAACACTTAATATTGTGCCTCATGATAAAGATATGCAAGGTTTAGAAGAATATTTAACAGATTTGAAAAATATAAATGCAGATGCAGTCATTGTATCAGATCCAGGAATTTTTGCTGTAGTTAAAAGAACAATTCCAGATATGCCTATACATATAAGTACTCAAGCATCTGTAACTAATTATGAAACAATAATGTTTTGGTATGATTTAGGAGTTAGAAGGATAGTGTTAGCTCGTGAGTTATCTTTTAAAGAAATAGAAGAGATAAGTAAAAAATTACCAAAGGATTTAGATTTAGAAGCTTTTGTTCATGGTGCAATGTGCATGAGTTATTCAGGAAGATGTCTAATTAGTAATTATATGACAGGAAGAGATGCAAATATGGGAGATTGTGCTCATCCTTGCAGATATAAATATAACTTAGTAGAAGAAACACGACCAGGTCAATATTTTCCTGTTTTTGAAGATGAAAATGGAACTTATATTATGAATTCTAAGGATCTTTGTATGATAAAATTCATACCAGAACTTGTGAAATCAGGTATTAAAAGTTTTAAAATAGAAGGTAGAGTAAAGAGTTCATACTATGTTGCTACGGTTATTAGAGCATATAGAATGGCTATAGATGAATATTATAAAGATCCGGAAAACTATAAGATGGATGAAGATTTATTAAAAGAAATAAGAAAAGCTAGTCACAGAGATTTTACCACAGGTTTTTATCTTGGAAAACCTACTAGTGATGCACAAGTATATGATACTTCTTCATATCTTAGAGGATATGATTTTACTGGATTAATATTGGATTATGATGAAAAAACAAAAATTGCTACAGTAGAGCAGCGAAATAGAATGTTTGTAGGGGATGAAATTGAAGTTTTTGGACCAAACAAAAAACATTTTACTCAAGTTATTCAACAAATGTGGGATAAAAATATGGATAAAATAGATGTAGCTCCTCATCCACAGCAAGAGATTAAAATCTTAATGGATTATCCTGTACAAGCTATGGATATGATGAGAAAAGAAAGGGAGGACTAGTATTTTGAAGAGACCACTGCTTATTGGAATAACCGGAGGTACAGGCTCAGGTAAATCAACGGTGTCCAAAGAAATTCTCAAGAGTATACATGAAAAAAGGATTACAATTATACAGCAAGATTCATATTACAAAGATCAATCAAATTTAAGTTTTGATGAAAGAGTGAAAACGAATTATGATCACCCTTTTGCTTTTGATAATAAATTACTCACACAACATTTAAAGGATTTATTAGATAATAAATCTATTGAAAAACCTATTTATGACTTTGAAAATCATAATAGAAAAAAAGAAACAATAACTGTTGAACCCAAGGATATAATAATTCTAGAAGGAATCTTAATTCTTTATCAAGAAGAATTAAGAAATCTTTTAGATATTAAGATTTTTGTAGATACTGATTCAGATGTTAGAGTAATAAGACGTATATTGAGGGATATTAAGGATAGAGGTAGGACATTAGACTCTGTTGTTTTGCAATATATGAATACAGTAAGGCCTTCTCATCTTCAATTTATAGAGCCTTCTAAAAGATATGCAGATATAATAATTCCAGAAGGTGGATATAATAAAGTTGCTATAGATATTTTAGTTACAAAAATAAAATCAATTTTAGAAAATTAAATTATAATCTCTCTAAAAGTGGAGACACTTATATTAGGGAGGTTTTTTATTTTGAAAAGATATAAAAGAAATATTATACATAAAAGAATAAAGTATTGTAAATTTATGGCCTTTATAGTTTTTATAGGATTACTGGTAAGATTATATAATATACAGATTTTAGATAAAAACAATTTGAAATTAGCAAGTTTAAAACAAAGAAGTAAGGAAATAATATTGAATTCAAAAAGAGGACCTATATTTGATAGAAATTTAGTGCCTTTGACTGATGATAATGTATTTAGAGTTCTTATATTTAAAAAAGAAAAATTGCTAAAAGATGAAAAATTATTGAGAACAATAAAAGAGAATACAAGCTTATCCAGTAGAGAGCTAAGAAGTGTATTAAATTCTCCTAATATTTTAATAGAAATCCCAATTAATAAAGATTTAATAATAGCAGAAGATAAAGATATATTAACAACTAACAAAGTAAATAGATATTCAGATAAAGCCTTGCTATCTCATGTAATAGGATATATTAATGATTCACAAAATAAAGGTGAAACTGGAATAGAGAAAAGCTATGATGAATTTCTAAATAAGACAGATAAAAAATCATTATTTGTAGAGTATGATAAAAATAGGTCTGTAATTTTAGGTAACGAGTACTATGTAGATAATTCTACATTACCTACTGATCCAACAGGAGTTCAGCTGACTATAGATTATAATATTCAAAGTTTAGTTGAAGATATACTAGATAGAAAGAAAATAAAAGGGGCAGTTATAGTCACGGAAGCAAAAACAGGAGAAATCCTTAGTTTAGCAAGTAGGCCAAATTTCGATCAAAATCATATGAAAGATTATTTTACAAGAGATGATATGGCTTTATACAACAAAGCTATACAAGTGTCCTATCCTCCAGGTTCAATATTTAAAATAGTAGTATTCTTAGCAGCTGTAGAAGAGGATTTAAATTTTTTGGATAAAGAATTTCATTGCAAGGGAAATGAAATTATAAATAATGTAGAAATAAAATGCAATAGTCTTCATGGAGACCTTAGTTTAACAGAAGGTTTTGCTAAATCTTGTAATTCTGTTTTTATACAAATGGGTAAGGAAATTGGCAGTAAAAAGATTATAGATATGGCAGAAAGATTAGGATTTGGAAATAAGATAAATATAGGTTTAACAGAAGAAATAGAAGGTTTATTGCCACAGGATGACGATCTTTTAGGAGCTGCAATAGGTAATATTTCCATAGGTCAGGGTAAGATACAGGTAACACCTTTACAGATTACCAATATGCTTTTAACAATAGTAAATGATGGTATGCAAAAAGATATGAGTATAGTCAAGGGAATAACTAATAAAGATGGAATTATTATAAAACCTTATAATAAGGAAGAAGATAAATTTATAGTAGCAAAAGATATTGTTCAAACAATAAAAAAACCACTTGAAGAAGTATTAATAAGTGGAACAGCAAGGAGACTAGATTTAAATGAAATAGGAGCTGCCGGTGGAAAAACAGGCTCTGCTGAAGGATCCTTAAATGGTAAGAAGGCTGTACATGGATGGTTTACAGGATATTATCCAAAGGATGACCCTCAGTATGTAATAACTGTTTTAGTAGAAGATGGAAGGTCTGGCTCATTATCAGCAGCTCCTATCTTTGAAGAAATATGTAAAAAAATAAATTAGTTTAATATGAGGGAAATAGTTAAAGATAATTGTAAGAATGCATAAGGAATATAAGAATTATATAAACAGGACTTGCACATTTACACCCCTTCATACATATAATATTATATGTATGGAGGGGTGTAAATTGAAAAATGCATTTTTTTTATTAATTAGTATTATAGTAAAACCTTTTGTTATACTTTGTGGCTATATGACAAGTTCAAATTCTTTTCCTCAACCTTTATCTAGAGAAGAAGAAAAAAAATATTTAAAACTTTATTCTCAAGGAAGTGAGGAGGCTAGAAAGGTATTAATAGAAAGAAATCTAAGATTAGTAGCTCATATAGTTAAAAAATATAATAATACAGGCACGGATACAGAAGATTTAATATCTATTGGTACAATAGGATTAATAAAAGGAATATCAACATTTAATCCAAATAAAAATACAAGGCTAGCTACATATGCAGCAAGATGTATAGAAAATGCTATACTCACATAAGGGAAACGTTTTTATTGAATTTTTCTAGACTTAGATCCAAACATAAGAATATCTATGTTTTTCCCATCCCATGTGATCTTATGGACTATAGATCTAATTAAATTCCTCTTTTGAATTACATCAGCAGAACTTATTATATGGTCAACCTTATTTATAATATCATTAACTATTTCTATATTTTCTTCTTTAACTTTATTAATATTAGCTTTTTCTTCTAATCCTTGTAATCTTTCTTTTATCTTAGTATTATTTTTATCAAGATTATCAATTTGATTAATAATGTATTTAGCAGCTCTAGATTCTTCATATTTAGAAAGATTATTTACTAAATTATTTATAGACTTAGTATTATTTCTTATATTAACTCTTAACTGGTCTATTTCAGATACTAAGCTACTTTCAGTACTAGTTATATTAACTTTGTTTTTTAAGAGCATAGACGTGAGATTAGAGCCTTGTAATGATAGCTTCTTTAGCTCATCTATGACCAACTGATCTAACTTAATTCCATTAATGTTTTTAATATCACATTTTTTACGTTTGCTTTTTTCCTTCATTTCACAGAGATAATAAAAGACCTGAATTCCATCTCTATTAATTCGTCCCATTTTAGGTCTCATAAAGCTATTACAATTACTACATTTCAAAACACCTGATAATACTGATTCTGTATTTTTAACTTTCCTAAAGGTTTTAGACTTGTTTTTATCAATCATATTTTGCACTTTAATCCAATCTCTACCACTTATTATTCCTGGATGTTTACCTACTGCTATAATCCATTCAGAACGATTACGCAACTTATTGCTAGTGTTTTTCTTTTGTATAGTCTTATTGTATGCCATTATACCTTTATTCTCAGTAAAGGCATTTGAATCAGAGTAAATATCATAGCCATTATCTATAAAATAATTATATGTATCTTTATCAGCCATGGCATAAACTGGATTATTTAAGATATTTCTTAAGGAAAATCTAGAATAATCTTTGTTGTTTTTAGTTTTTATGTTATTTTGTATGCAGAAGCTTTCAAGTTGAGTCAATGAATCTAATTCTAAGAACTTTGTAAATATAAGTCTAATTATTGCTATTTCCTCGGGAATAGGACTTAGCTTGAACATTCTTCTTTCTTTTCCAGATGGATCAATAAATATAACTTCTTTACTATCAAATCCAGTAGGAGTTATTCCCCCAAGCCATCTACCAGTCTTAGCTAATTGAACCATGTTATCTCTAATACGTTCTGCTATAGTTTCTCTTTCCAATTGAGCAAATACACTTGCTATATACATCATAGCACGACCCATAGGAGTACTGGTATCAAATTGTTCTTTGATAGATACAAAGTCTATATTATATTTATTGAGACTTTCAATTGTCCCAGAAAAGTCTGAAACATTTCTACTAATTCTATCCAATCTATAGCAAATCAATGCATCATATTTTTTCTTTTTTGCATCCAGAATCAATTTTTGAAATTCTGGTCTATGAGTATTTCCACCAGAAAACCCTTCATCTTCATAGATAAAAAACTCTTCAATATTCTCAAAATGCTTATTAGCATATTCTTTACACATATCTATTTGGTTGTCTATAGATTCACCTTTTCCTGTAAATTTAGATTTACGAGAGTAAATTGCTATTTTCATGGTATCACCTCTTTTATTATTTATAAATGAACTCTGAGATTTTTTCATTGATGTATAGATTATTAAGTTTATATTTAACAGAATAAAACCTTTTAATAGTTGTTTTCCTAAAAACCTGCTGCATGATTTACCCCTCAATACTTTATATTCTATTTGTTTAACAATTATTTTATAATCAGTAGTATTTTTATTAATTTAATATATTTTGTTAGGCAAAAAGGATAATTTAAAGAATTAAATGCAGTAATAGGACAAATCAATAGATTCATATATATAGAAGTAGGGAGGAGAGATAATGAATATTAGAGTTCATTTACCAAGTACAAATGAAGGCTGGGAAATCTTAAATAATAGATTAGTAAAATTTCAGTCAGACTTTATAATTAATGAAATAAACAAACTTCCCTATTGTTATGAAAAAAGGTTAGAAATATTGGAAGAAGTTATAAAAAGAATAAATAAGATGGAAATACATCCAAATAATAAAACTTATTATTTGGATGTATTAAAAATAAAAAATCATTAAAGAATAGAAAAATATGATATAATTTACATATAAATATATAAATATAGATAGGGGATCATAATAAATGTCAAGTTTAAAAACTGTTATTATAACAGGTGCTTCTAGAGGTATTGGAAAATCTATTGTAGAGTTATTAGCTAATAATGGATATAATATATTAATTAATTATAATAATTCGGAAAAAAGAGCTGTTGATTTATGCAAGAGATTAAAAAGTGAAGGCTTATCAGTAAAACTGTTTAAGGCAGATGTTTCTAAAAGGGATGAAGTTCGGTCAATGATGAAATATTGTGTTAAAGAATTTGGTTCAATTGATATACTTATTAATAATGCAGGAATAAGTCAAGAAAAATTATTTACAGATATTACTGATAAAGATTTTGATGATATGATAAATATCAACTTAAAGGGCGTTTTTTATTGTTGTCAAGAGGCTTTGAAATACATACTTCCTAAAAAAAGAGGAAAGATTATTAATATTTCTTCTATATGGGGAATTGTTGGAGCTTCTTGTGAGGTTCATTATTCAGCTTCTAAGGCAGCTATAATAGGATTTACAAAAGCCTTATCAAAGGAGTTAGGCCCATCAAATATTCAAGTAAATTGCATTGCACCTGGTGTTATTAAAACAGACATGCTTTCTTTACATACTGAAGATGAATTAAATGTTCTTAAGGATGATACTCCTTTGATGAGATTAGGAACTCCAAGTGATATTGCTGGTTGTGCACTTTTCTTAGTATCATCCTACTCAGATTTTATTACTGGGCAAATAATAAGTCCAAATGGTGGATTTGTAATTTGATATATAATTGTAGAATCCAGATATAAAAATAAAAGCACAGTAAAATTCAATTAGAATTTTACTGTGCTTTTATTTTTATGAATTTTATATGCATATGGATACTATATTATCTTAATAGATGTTATCATAAATGATAATTGTATTCTTTTTACTAATCCATATAAAAGATTAATTCATAAAAATAAACAATATTTAAAAAATAATAATCATAATAAAATGTTTCCCTAGTGATAGAATAGCCAATGAAATATTAATGACAATAAGATCTACTAAAAAAATAAAGTATGAACAATCTATGCATGAGCCTATTGGCATAGATAAAGAAGGAAATGAAATAAGCTTATTAGATATACTAGGAAGTGACCCAGATTTAATATTAGATGAAGTAAATTTAAAACTAGAAACAAAAAAACTTTTTAAAATTATAGACTTAGTTTTAACTGATAGAGAAAAGGTTATAATCCAATTTAGATATGGACTTATAGATGGAGTTTGCAAGACTCAAAGAGAAATAGCATCTATATTAGACATCTCACGTTCTTATGTATCTAGAATTGAAAGTAAAGCTTTGGATAAATTGAATGCAACTTTTGAAAAATAAAGATTAATTTAAAATTAATATTCTAGCTTTTCTTATCACTTTAGATTAATATATATATAAACATATATATATTAATCTGGAGGGATTTAATGAAAGCATATTTAGCCAATGGATTATTTGGAATGGGAGATAGGTTATTAAATTCATTAGTAGGATCACGAATAAGAAAAGAAATACAAAGTATTGATTTATATATTCCGCAAGAAAATTCTGATATCAATGATAAAAATTCATATGCTGACTCTATTACGATTGCACAATCAGATATGGAGAGACTTAAAGATAGTGATTTTTTAATCGCTATAATAGATGGAGTTGAAATTGATAGTGGTGTTGCAGCAGAAATAGGTGCTTTTTCAATGCTTGATAAACCTATTTTCGCACTCTATACAGATGTTCGTCAACAAGGAAGAAATAACAATAAAAAAATAGAAGCATTAATTAGTGATGGCACTGAAAATCAATTTATGTATAGAAATCTATTTGTAGTTGGATTGATCAAACAAACAAAAGCTGGTATATTTTCTACAGTTGATGAACTTATAAATGGGATAAAGAAATATTATATTTTATAAATATCTTAGTTTATTTAAAAATTAATCCAGGAATAAAATCCTGGATTAATTTTTTTATTTATTTTTTAGGATTAGCTATCTTTTCAAGAATATCTTTTATATCACTAGTAAATTCTGATATAGGATTACCTTTATTTAATTGTGTAGTCATAGTTTTAAGTCTAGATGTAATATCAGAGTCTGAAGTTATTTTAATAGTTTTTATATTTCTATCTCCAGCTCTTACTGCAGCTTCAACTTTTTGCTTTAGCTTAGAATTAATATTATTATCTATCATATTTTTATCATTTGTTTCTATACCCACTATGGCGGTATTTTTATTGATAACAACTGAAGCATTATCAACTTCATCTAAAGCAGCAACTCTTTTAGCAATATCATTTGCACGTGTAGACAAATTTTTTGTTTTACTCATATTATTAATATTATCATTATTGTTAACATTGTCTTTGCTTATCATATCATTATTTGAATTATTGTTATTCCTTACTCTGGAATTATTTTTGCCATCCCAATTATCATTGTTTAAACCCATATTTCTTCTAGTCATACCATTGTTTAGATTTGTATTTAATCTATTTTTATCGGTTTGTAACCAACCATTATCTTTGTTTCCATTGTTTAATTTTGTTTCCATATTTCTAAACTTTGTATCTCCTGAACCACATCCTCCTGCTACAGTAATTAAAGCTATTACTAATATTAAAAATATTAATTTACTTTTTTTCAAATCTTCCACCTCCTAAAAATAGTTTTGCACATAACTGATATATTATTATGACTAAATTTTATATTAATTGAAAAAATAAGGTAAAAGAATTAAAAAATGTTTTTTAAAGTAAGATATAGAGTTGTAATATGGATTATTATGTTGTTTTTAGAAAAAACAAGTTTTTAGTAATAAAAAATAAATTAAAAAACTTTATAAAAAAAGAAGGAGTTTTGTATGAGTATGTAGAATAATACAATAGATAATATAATATATGCAAAAAACAACTAAAGAAATTAAAATAGAGGTGATTAAATGAAGAATGATAAATTAAAATTTCCGCTTACAATTCCCTATGTAGATTTAGATAAATATTCTATTAATAAATCTGTTGTAACTATAATACCAGAGAATATAGCTAGACGATATGGATTAATAGCAATAGATAAAAAGGATGGATTGTTAATAGTTGCCATGGCTGATCCATTAAATATATTTGCATTAGATGATATAAAATTTTCTGTGAAAATGGAAATTCAGCCAGTTGTATCTGATAATGAAAAAATCACAAGAAGCATAGATAAATATTATAGTGGGGAATGTACTAAAAAGGTTTTAGAAGAATTTGTAGGTGCATTTGACCCAGTAGATACATCAAACATAGAAGATGTAGAACAATTGAAAATAGCAACAGCTCCTATAGTTAAACTTTTAAATTCCATAATAGAACAAGCAGTAAGGGACAGGGCATCAGATATACATATAGAACCTTATCAAGAAAATATAAGAATTCGTTTTAGAATAGATGGAGATTTAAAGGAAATAATGACTCTTTCTAAAAATAGTTTATCAGGTATAATTACGAGAATAAAAATAATGAGTAAAATGAATATTGCAGAAAAAAGAGTAGCTCAAGATGGTAGGGTAGAATTAAATATTGATGGTAGGGATATAGATATGAGAATATCAACACTTCCAACCGTATATGGTGAAAAAACCGTAATTAGACTATTAGATAAAACTAATTTTAATTTTACTAAGAAATCACTAGGATTTAGTCAAAGAGACTTATATATATTTGATAAGGTTTTAAGTCAACCTTATGGGATGTTATTGGTAACAGGTCCGACTGGTAGTGG
>CAZMMV010000010.1:0-3175 GCA_964567475.1 uncultured Tissierellaceae bacterium
TTCATAAATTACTGTAGATGCTAATATAATAGTTCTTATACTAGTACCTAATGAAGGCATAGATGTCTGGGCTATCATCGATAATCCTATAGCTACACCAGCTTGAGGCAAGAGTGTAAATCCTAAATACTTTTGAACTTTCTCATGTGCTTTCGATATCTTAGAACCAATAGATGCTCCTATGATTTTTCCAAGTGATCTAAATATTATATAACCAATACCTATCAATCCTGCATATCTAAGTGCAGCTAGATCTAACTCTATACCTGCCAATGTAAAAAAAGCAATAAAGATAGGAGGTGTTAACTTATTAATAATATTTAATGTTTTCAAACTGTTATTTGATAGATTTGATATAGTAACACCTATCATCATACATACTAACAATGTGGAGACATTTACCATCTCTGCAAATCCAATAGAAATAAATATACTAGCTATAAGTACACTTAATAGTTCACCTTCTCCTTTAATCTTAGGAACAATGTAAGATAATACTATCCCTACTATTAGACCTATAATTAAAGCAAATATTATTTCCCATACAGGTACAAATACAGCTTTTACAACAGAAAAGCTTTCCCCTACCTTAACTAGTGATTTCGCTATTGTTAATGCAATTCCAAATGAAACAATAGCTATAGCATCATCAATAGCTACAACTGGTAGTAAAGTATCTACAACTGGTCCCTTTGCCTTATATTGGTTTATTACCATTATAGTAGCTGCTGGTGCAGTTGCTGCTGCAATTGATCCTATTACAAGTGAAAATGCAACTGACTGTTTAAATATAAATATCATAGCTAAAGTAACAAATACTACAGGTGTCAATGCTTCAAATAAACTTATTGTAATTACTGACTTACCAATTTTCTTTAAGTCTTGAAAATTTATTTCACTACCTATGCTATAAGCTATAAATCCTAAAGCTATCTCTGATAATATATTTAATTTAGAACTAGCCTCTATTGGCACTAAGTTTAGTATAGACGGTCCTATTAACACACCTGCCAATAAATAACCCGTTACATGTGGAAGTTTTACTTTGGAAACTAACTTTGCCATAATTAGTCCTGAAAAAATTATAATTGCTACATAATACAATATGTGCATAAAAACTCATCTCCTATAATAATGTTTTATATTAAAATTTATTATAATAATTGTCAAATACTTAATTTTATAAAAAGCCAACTCTTTAAGTATAATCCTTATTTTTCAATCTTTCAAGTATATTAAAGAAATTTTTATTGATATGATAGTAATTTTCTGATATATTTATAATGTTGACGTGTTTTATTTGTTACAAACTTATAGTAGAGGAGTTTATGCTAGATGAATTCATTAAAAAAATTATTAGGTAATATTTTGTATGGAATTACATCTTTTATTTCTTTTGTCTTTGATCTTTTAATATTTATTGTTAATACTATAGTGGTCTTTGTAAGAAGTATTGCGAAAGGATTTGGAGCACTATTAAGTATGGGAGGATGCATATTAATCTTTCTTTTCATGGGCCCATTTGGCTTTTTATTTTTATTCAATCCAGTGGTAATATTCATTATACTATCATTCATCATAATCCCCATATTAGGAACTAAATTTGTTTCATATTTAAAATATATAAGATATACTATTACCGAATACTTATATGACAGATCTGACTATTTAATGTCTGGAAAAGAAAGTACATTTAGATCATTTAATGAATATGGAAACAAATATAAAAAAATGGAATATGAAAGAAAAAGACAGGAACAAGAAAAGCGAAGAGCTGAGCAACAAAAACAGTGGGAAGAAAGATTTAATCAATGGTATCAGTATCAAAATTCTCAATCTAGTTACAAAAACTATGAAAATGGACAATGGCAACAAAATAAATCAGGATATGGAAGTACATTTGGAGATCCTACTACTGATTTTAAAAATAAATATGAAAAAAGTTGTGATTTATTAGAAATAAGCTATGATTCAGATAAATATGAAGTTAAATTAGCCTATAGAAAAAAAGCTAAAGAAAATCATCCAGATTTAAACAAATCACCTGATGCAACAAGAAAATTTCAAGAAATAAATGAAGCTTATGAATTCTTAAGTGATGGAAATATCGAAAGATACAAATCTATAAATTAATATATGGTGTTAGTATTGAATGGAGGAGTTTCAATGAATTGGTTCAAAAAATTTATGGCAGGAAGATATGGAGGAGACCAACTAAATAACTTTTTATTAGTGATTTTTTTAATTCTCTTTATTATATTACGATTCGTTAATAGTCCTATTATTTCTTTTATTCTTCTAATAATTCCCCTTATAGCTTATTTTAGAATGTTCTCTAAGGATATAAGAAAACGATATGATGAAAATCAGAAATTTTTAAATTTCTGGAGTCCTTTAAAAAAGAAATTTAAATCTAAATTAAATAGAGTAAAGGATATGAAACACAATAAATACTATAAATGTCCTAATTGCGAGCAAACACTTCGTGTTCCAAGGGGAAAAGGAAGAATTACTATAACATGTCCTAAATGTAAAAGTAAAATAACTAGAAAATCTTAATAAAAATATAAAAATGGAATACTAAATATTTAGTATTCCATTTTTATATGTAAACTTATCATATTCTTCAATCTTTCAAAAATAATACTAGCTAACCAAGAAATACATATAATTACTATTAACTCAAAAATAAATGCTAAAGTCATAGAATAATTCTTTAATTGATTAAATGACCTTGATTGCCTAAGTAATATTATAAAAAACATATGAGATAAATATATGGTAAATGAATGACTACTTAATGATTTTATTATTTTGTTTTCAATTAAACTTAATCTTCTATCCTTAAACATATTTGCTATTAAATATATATTTAATATAGAAATCAAGCTAAAAATCCACCATACATATCTATGCAATTCTTTAAATATAAAGGGTAACCCTACAATAGTACTATACCTATCTATAAAATAATATACTGTAAAAATTAAATATACTGTAAAAATTGTTGCCTTTAAAAAGTATTTAGATTGAAATCCTTTAAGTTTTAAATCTGCTAATAAAAATCCTAATCCAAAGAACATTAAATAATTCATAAAAAATCTATCTTTAAATGGTGTTCTAATAAATAATATAGTTATTATATTTATCCCCAAGAAAATACCCATAGATAAAA
>CAZMMV010000010.1:3275-4576 GCA_964567475.1 uncultured Tissierellaceae bacterium
TTTATTATTTTAATTTAAAATAAAGCTTATCATTTCTGAGTTCCCTATCTATTTTCCCTATAGAATATAAATGTTGTAAATGTGACATAGCTTCCTCTGATGCAAACCACTTTTGAGGAGCAGGGAAGTCATCCCAATCCTTTGCTCTAATTCTCCAAGTCATATTGGCTGCTACATCTCGAGCAGTAAGTTCTCCACCCTGTAAAATCTCAATTACTTCATCCAATCTTTCTTTGTGATGCAATAGTAGCTCGTCAATCCTGTTTTTATGATTTCTTATGATCCTTCTATGAGAAGTAAATAAATAATCTATATCAAAATAATAAATCTTAACAAGACTATTAAAATACGTAGATAAGATATCATTTTCAAGTTCCCAAAATCCTATGTTTGGAGTTATACTATCTAAAATATGATCTCCACCAAAAAATATTTTATGATTTCTCTCATATAATCCCATATGTCCTGGTGTATGTCCTGGTATAAATACTACTTCAAATTCATATTTACCAATTTTTATTATCTGACCTTCCTTTACATAATCAAATTCTACAGCTTTCTCTAAGGAATACTTATATCCTGGATGTTGAAGAAAGCTTGTATTATCTTTTTCTAAACCAAATAATATTTTAAAATCATCAAATTGTTTCCAATAAGAATCTTTAGTCATATCATTAATTATCTTACCATCTATTTCACCTGTATATATATTTACTCCTTCTTTTTCAAACAAATTAGCCATACCCGAATGATCTGAATGTAAATGCGTGATAAATAATTCAGTGTCTTTAATATCAATATCTAATTCTTTTAATCCATTAAAAAGTATATCTATACACTCTTTTTGATTAAAACCAGTATCTATTATTAATGATTTTTCTTCTCCTTTTATTACATATGAATTCAGTGCCTTTAAAGGATTATTAGGCAATTTTACTTCTATCATATAAATATCTTCATACACTTTTGTAAGCAAAACTACACCTCTTTTATATCTTATATAGTATTTGTTTATTCAAAAATTGTCAAGCTATCTAACATATGTTGATTAATTCTTAGAGTCTATTTTTCTTTAAGTAAATCTCTAATTTCTCCAAGAAGCATTTCTTCCTTACTAGGTGCTGGAGGTGTATCTTCTACTATAGCTTCCTCTTTTTTAAATGATGTCAAAAGCCTTATAAACAAGAATATTGAAAGTGAAATAACTAAAAAATCAAATACTGACTGTATAAATGACCCATATAAAATAGCTGATTCTGCTATTTCCCCACTAGCAGGTGTTATCACATATTTTAACTCTG
>CAZMMV010000010.1:4676-36504 GCA_964567475.1 uncultured Tissierellaceae bacterium
TTTTTTAAATTTAAATTTCCCTAAACTAAAAGTTTAGGGAAATCTTAATTTAAATATTTTATACAAGAAGTTTTATATGTTATTTTACATCATACATTCCTTTACTTTCCATATAATTAAAAATACCTTCTCCATGTTGCTGTTCTTCTTTTTGTATGTGATTAAGTGTATCACGTAATTTTGTATCTGTGCATTCAAATATAGCTGTATCATAAGTTCCAGATACATACTTCTCAGTCATCAATAAATCACTACAAATTGAAGCATCATTAGTATTAGACATATCTGTATTGCCTGTATTGCCTATGTTTTTAAATTTATTTTGATTATTTTGCTGCTGGCCTTGTTTGTTCATATCAGGAATGCTTCCAGATAAAATTTGATTGATTGTATTATAATGTTCTTGCTCTTCACCTGCATATGTTTTTAGTAATTGTTTTAGTTCTGAATCCTGTACCTGATTAGAATAGTTAGTATACTTTTCAATGCATATCTCTTCATGGCTTTTTTGATCTTCTAATAACATTCTTTCTTTTTGAGATAAATTTATTTTTGTCATTAAAGCACCTCCTAAAAGATAGCATTTCTAATCTAACCATTATTATTCAATAATTTATTAATTAAATCTAATTTTATATTAATTTAAATAAAATTTAATCCACCATTTGGCTTTGGTAACTCATTTATATCTATACGATTTATATCGCAAAAATGTTTAAAAAACAATTCTACTTCTTCTTTTTCTTTAGGGTCTTCCTTTAAACAAACGATATCTTGTAAAATTTGAGCCATCCATGTATTATCAAAATAACGTTGTCTTCCTGAATTCCATATCAATCTATCAGGAAACTTTCGATTAACATAATAGTTCCAAAACAACATTTTCTTTGACTCTTCTTCTGTTAAATGGACTATATATTTTGGATGAGCTGGAATATATCCATCTTCGTTGGACCTTCCATTAAATGATTCCTCTACTAAAAAGGCACCTAAAATATATCGATCTTCTTCTTTCATATCCGGTTCTCTTTTGGTTAAAAGACACGCACTATTTTGATTCATTCTAGATAATCGTCTAGGTTCACCTTTTTTCTTGCCACTTTTAATTCTTCCAATAAATACCTTATTCTCTGCAAAAATCTCGTCTTCTTCTCCTTCTTTACACCAAAATACAGACTGTAATTCAGGATGAATTTTATTATTTGCCATCTTTTTCTTCTGTCTTAAAATTTCTTGACGTTCTTTTTCTAATTTCTTTTCTCTTTTCATAATTATTTCTTCTTTTTTACGTTCTTCTTCTCTTTCTTCTATTTCTTTTCTTACTAAATCAGCCGCTCTTTCATCAATAAGGGTTGCATATTTGCTGAATACATCAGGAAAAGTAAATTTTTTAATACCTGATTCAAAATCTATGTTTATATAGGAATCGTTGTAATCTACTACATTGCCTTTACCAAAAGTTTTATGCTTTACTTTTTTATTGACTAATTTCATTAATTTATCTCCCTTCTAAATAACTATAATTTAAAAAATAAAATTTTATCTTATTGATGTTTAAATTTAATTTTTCATACTAATACAATTATACCACTAAAAGAAAAATATTTCAAATTTACTGTTGACATCCACATATACATTATTATATACTATATGTTTATTTAATCCTTATAAACATTAAATAAGCACCTTCAATTTGAAGGTGCTTATTATACCCAATCACATCTCGCTGTCGCTCGTGCTCTTGGATATTCCTTGCATGAGACGTACATCTACTTCTTCAGTCGTTTCACTCCTTCACAAGTAGTGTTACGGCTTCAACAGTTGTTCCGTGTGGAAACATGTCTATTGGTTGAACTTCTTTTATTTTGTATCCATTACCTACTAATACTTTTGTATCTCTTGCCATTGTTGCTGGATTACAAGATACATATACTATTTTTTCTGGAGACATTTTTACTATTGTTTCTAATAATTCTTTTTCACAACCCTTTGCTGGTGGATCTAGTATTATTTTATTAGCTTCTGGCACTTCTTCTACTAGTCGATCTAAGATTATCTCTGATCTAGCAAATATAAATTCTGTGTTTTCTACATTATTTAATTTCTTATTTTCATCTGCATCTTCTACTGCTTGTTTTACACTTTCTACTCCGTATACATATTTAACTTTATCTGCAATATATATAGATATTGTTCCTATTCCACAGTATAAGTCAAAAACTATATCTTCTTTACTTGGATTTAAATATTCAATTACTTTGCTATATAAAACTTCTGCTTGTGTTCTATTTATTTGAAAAAATGAATTTGGAGATATATAAAATTCACGATAACCTATGCTATCAATTAATTTTTCTTCTCCATATATATGTTTATAATTATCACCATAAACAAGAGAAGATTTTGTAGTATTTACATTGTGATAAATGCTTTTAACTTCTTTAAGTTCTGAAGTTAACATATTGATCAATTCATCTTTCTTAGGCAATTTTTTACTAGCTGTTACTAATATAACCATAGCCTCATTGTCTTTATTTGTTCTTATACCTATATGTCTAAGGACACCTTCTTGTTTATCTTTATCGTAGCTAGGTATATTATATTCTTCTATCCAAGTTTTAATTATACTTAATATCTTATTTCCTATTTCTGCTTGAAGAATACTTTCTTCCATATCAACTATATAATTAGTGTTTAACTGATAAAATCCAGTAACAGTTTTTCCTTCCTCGTTTCCCACAGGTATCTGTACATGATTTCTATATCTAAAAGGATATTCCATACCTATTGTTTCATTTATTTTAACATCAGTTATTTTAGCTATTTTTTCTAAGTCAGTTTCAACTTTGTTTCTTTTCCAATCTAATTGTTTAGAATATCTGTACTCTATTAAGGGTATACCACCCATTGATTCTTTGATTGGAAAATCTAGCTTTATTCTATCTTCTGAAGGCTCTATTATCTTAGTTACTTTTCCTATAGCAAAATTTTTCTTAACCTTATTTATTTCTGCTTCTACTCTATCACCTATTAGTCCACCTTCAACAAATATAGCAAAATTATCTACTTTAATTACACCCTTGCCTTCATGTGTAAAATCAATTACTTCTTCCTCAACTATACTACCTACTTTGATTTCCATAAAATCCTCCTAAAATCCTATTTATAAAAATATCATCCTGAACACAACAAAGAATCTTGATTTTAAGATCCTTCATTTTAATCAGGATGACAAAAGCCAATCTCACATTGATATAAATTCACTTAACTTACTATAACCGCTGTGCCAGAAGCTGTTACCATAAGCATATTTCCACCTTGACCTAGTACTTCATAGTCTATGCTTACACCTACTACTGCATTTGCTCCCATTTGAGATGCACGTGTTTCCATTTCTCTAATAGCATCTTCTCTGGCTTTTATTAATTCTCCTTCATAACTTCCAGACCTACCACCAAAGAAATTAGATAATCCAGCTGCAAAATCCTTTACAAAATTTACACCTGATATAACTTCTCCAAAAACTATTTCTTTGTATTCAACAATAGTCTTTCCTTCTAAATTTGGTGTTGTTGTGCTTATCATACTTATTTCCCCTTTTTTATTTTATGATTTCAACTATTTTTTCTTCTATATATTCTTTTAATGGTTTTCCCCCTATATTTACCTTTGTTTCATCCATAAAGTCAACCATAAGTCTAAAAAAGTTTATTACTAACTTGTTTTCATCAATATAATATTCTTCCAAATGCCCTGGTATAAACACAATCTCTATTTTTTCAAAATCAAGACTATCTTTTTTTATTCTTTCTTTTACATCATCTAAATTTAATGTCTTTACTGGCTTAACCATATTATTCATATTATCTAAATCTTCCAACATCCACATATTATAGTTCCAAAATCTACTTTCTTCTTTAGTAGGGCTATTTAATAATTCTCTATTTGATA
This sequence comes from uncultured Tissierellaceae bacterium, assembly GCA_964567475.1. Taxonomy (GTDB): domain Bacteria; phylum Bacillota; class Clostridia; order Tissierellales; family Tissierellaceae; genus CAZMMV01. Next base: position 8,628 of record CAZMMV010000010.1, read on the forward strand.
TTGCTGACAATACTTTTCTTACAGATTCTTGATCGAAATTTTCATTATATAAACATTTCATATCTTTTTTATTTGCTATTTCCTTCATAAATCCTTCGCCTACTTTTTCCCTTTCTGCAACTGATTGCCAGAAAAAAAGCATCATTTCTACTACATCTAAGTTTACTGTAATTGTCTTTATCATTTAGTCCCTACATCTCCTCTAAGTTATTCTTTTATCTTTATACCATCATTATAAAACTCTATCATATCACCTTTTAAAAGTCTTCCAACTGCTCTCTTAAATCCAGATTTACTCATTTTTAACTCTTTTCTTATTTCATCTGGAGAACTATTGTCATTTAAGGCTATATATCCTTTATTTTTCTTTAATTTATCCAATATGGTTTCTCCATCAATATCCATTTGAACATATCCCTTATCTTTTAAAGATAAATCTAACTTTCCATCTTCTTTGATATTAGTTATTCTTACTTGTACTAAATCTCCTACCTCGTAAGCACCAATAAATTCTTTATTTGGGATTAACCCATCATACTTATCATCTACAGCTACAAAGGCCCCAATATCTCTATTAATGCTATATATTGTTCCCTCTACTCTTTCATCAACTTCATAAGGTGGGTCTGTTCTTAATAAATCCTTTACCTTCATAGTTGCACATAATCTATCTGATTTATCTAGATAGACACCTACTAAATATGACTTTCCCTCTTCTACAGAACCTACTGTTTCTGCAAATGGTAAAAATAAATCCTTTTCCAATCCCCAATCTAAAAAAGAACCAATCTTTGTTTGACTAACTAGTGTAAGATGTCCCATCTCTCCAACTTCTAATTTTGATCTATTAGTAGTTGCTATTACCCTATCCTTAGAATCCTTATAAACCATTACTTCAATCTCATCACCCTCTTTAAGATCCTCTGGTACTTGAGATTTTGGTAATAATACATCATCATCCTTAGATTCATCTGTATTTAAAAAAGCTCCTACAGAAGTAAATCTCTTTATTTTTAATTTTTGTACTACTCCTAATTCTATCATTTTTCACTTCCTCTAATTAATTTTATAACTATATTTTACCACAATAACAATAATTTATCTAAGAAAATTATAAAAAATATAAAATTTTATAATTTAATCTTTGATAATGCATCTGCCAAGCCTGTATTTAAATTTTTATCATCTTGTTTATTTAGATATTTATTTACATCTCTTTTAGACATTTTATCTTTTTCCTTAGCTTTTCTTTCATTGAAAGAAGCCAATTTCTCCCTATATCCACATTTACAGACAAATGTCTGGCCTTCTCCTTGACCCCTAATTTCCATTCTCTTTTTACACCTTGGACATCTTGCATTTGATGTTCTAGATATAGATTTTCTATATCCACATTCCCTATCTTGACAAATATTCATTTTACCTCTTTTATTTTTAACTTCCAACATGAATTTTCCACATTCTGGACATTTATTTCTAGTTAAATTATCATGTCTATAAGTCTTTTCACTATTTTTTATTTCTCTTACTACACTTTTAGAGTATTCTTTCATTTCATTTATAAATTTATCCTTATCTAGTTTACCCTTAGATATTAATTCTAGCTTTTGCTCCCATTCTGCTGTTAATGCAGGTGATTTTAATTCTTCTGGTACTAAATCTAAAAGTTGTTTTCCTTTTGATGTTGTAAATATATCTTTTCCTCTTTTTTCAATTAAAAAACTATTAAAAAGCTTTTCTATTATATCAGCCCTAGTAGCTACAGTACCTATTCCACCAGTTTCTCCTATTATTTTTTTAAGTTTGTTATTTTCTTCAGGCATATATTTAACTGGATTTTCCATAGCTTGAAGCAATGTTCCCTCATTCAATGGTGCTGGGGGTCTTGTTTTCCCATTTGTTTCTATAATAGAGTTTACCTTTATTATGTCTCCTTTTTTTATAAGAGGTAATCTTTGATCCTCATTATCCTCTTCATCATCTTCATAATAATCCTTTTCATATATTTCTTTCCAACCTAGGGATAATACTCTTTTTCCCTTAGCAAGAAAATTTTCATTTCCAATTGTAGCCTTTATAGTAGTCTGCTGATATTCATAAGCTGGCAATAATACTGCTAAAAACCTTTTAACTACTAATTCATAAATTTTCTTTTCATTATCATTTAGATTTGAATATATTACTCTTTCCTCTGTAGGTATTATGGCATGATGATCTGTTACCTTGTCATTATTTACAAAGGATTTATTCCCCTTAATATTTCCCCTTAATAACTTTGTAGTAATTCTTCCATATTTTTCTGTAGTTGATGCCTTAACCCTATCCTTTAGTGTTGGCACTATATCATCAGATATATATTTTGAATCCGTTCTAGGATAAGTCAGTATTTTATGATTTTCATATAATCTTTGCATTATAGACAATGTTTCTTTCGCTGAATAAGCAAATATTCTATTTGCATCTCTTTGCAATTCAGTTAAATCATATAAACCTGGAGGATAGGACCTTTTATCTTGCTTTTCTATATCTTTTATATTTATTTCTTTTCCTCTAATAGTATTTAATATTTTTTCAACTCGCTTCTTATCAAAAGTCCTATTACTATTAGATTCTTTATCTTGCCAAGTAAATTTTAAATCTTTTGTATTTGCAACTATTCCATAAAATTCTCTTGCCTTAAATCTTTTTATTTCTTCTTCCCTTTGTTGTATCATTGCTATAGTAGGTGTCTGTACCCTTCCACAGGATAATTGAGCATTATATTTCACAGTTAAAGCTCTAGTTCCATTGATACCTACAATCCAGTCTGCTTCTGATCTTGCAACTGCTGAATGATAAAGGTTTTCATATTGTTTCCCATTCTTTAGTTTATTAAATCCTTCTTTTATTGCCTTATCTGTAACTGATGAAATCCAAAGTCTTTTTAATGGTTTTTTTACATGTGCTTTATCTATTATCCATCTTGCAACAAGTTCTCCTTCCCTACCAGCATCTGTAGCAATAATAATTTCATTTACATCTTTTCTTAACATTTGATTTTTAACTGCATTATATTGTTTCTGAGTTTGCCCTATTATCTCAAGTTTCATTTTATCTGGCAACATTGGAAGATCTTCCATGTTCCATGTTTTATATTTTTTATCATATTTGTCAGGCTCAGCTAAAGTAACTAGATGTCCTAAGGCCCAAGTAACTATATATTTATTTCCCTCTATATAGCCATTACCTTTGTTTCTACAATTTAAAACCTTTGCTATATCCCTACCTACTGAGGGTTTCTCAGCTAAAACTAATGATTTACTCATACAAACATCCTTTCTCTACTTTTTATTTTCTTCTATTTTTTCTGCTAACTCGCTTAAATATATCCATCTATCCATCTTTTCATTTAATTCTATTTCTATTCTTTCTTTTTCTTTTAATAAATCTTGTAAGCTAGTATAGTCACTTGTTATTTTTGCCATTTTCTTTTCTATATCTAATAATTCATTTTCTAGATCTTCTATTATATTATCTATACTATTCCATTCCCTTTGTTCATTATAAGAAAATTTTAAAGTTCTATCTTTTTCTCTTTGTCTTTTTACAGGTTTTTCTTCTTTTATCTTATTTTCTTCTTTTAAAAGATTTTTCTCTTTAAAATAATCATAATTACCTGTATACTCTACTATTTTCCCTCTATCTTCAAAAACAAATACCCTATCTACTACTTTATTTAAAAGGTATCTATCATGAGAAACTACAATAACTGCTCCCGAAAATTTATCTATATAATCTTCTAAAACTGTTAAAGTATTTATATCTAAATCATTTGTTGGTTCATCTAGAAGTAATATATTTGGAGATTCCATGAGCACACGTAGTAGATAAAGTCTTCTTTTTTCTCCTCCTGATAATTTTCCCAAAGGAGTCCATTGCTCTTCTTTAGGAAATAAAAAATTCTCCATCATCTGTGAAGCTGATATTTTTTCTCCATCTGATGTTTGAATAAATTCTCCACCTTCCCTTATATATTCAATGGACCTCATATTTTCATCCATATATTTAGTTTCTTGAGTGAAATATCCTATCTTAACTGTTTCTCCAATATCTATTATACCTTTATCTGCTTCTATATTTCCAATAATTATATTCATTAAAGTTGATTTTCCGCTACCGTTAGGTCCCAATATACCTATTCTGTCATCTCTTAATAAAGTAAAACTAAAATTATCTATTATTTTCTTTTCCCCAAAAGACTTTTCTATATCCTTTACTTCTATTATCTTTTTCCCTAGTCTTCTAGTAGCTACTGAAATATCTAATTTATCTTCATTTAAATTTAATCCTCCGCTACTTAATTCATCATATCTTTCTATCCTAGCTCTTTGTTTTGTGCTTCTTGCCTTTGCACCTTGTTTCATCCATGCTAGTTCTTTGCGAAGTAAAGATTGTCTTTTTCTTTCACTAGCTACTTCCATTTCTCCTCTTTCAAGTTTTTTTTCTAAATAATAATTATAGTTTCCCTTATAGGAGTATATTTCTCCTCTATCTAGCTCCATAATTTGATTGACTACCTTATCTAAAAAATATCGATCATGAGTAATCATAAGTAAAGCACCTTTTCTATTTATAAGATATGTTTCTAGCCATTCTATAGTTATATTATCTAAATGGTTAGTAGGCTCATCTAGTATAAGTAAGTCTGCTGGATTGATTAATGCAGAAGCTAAGGCAACCCTCTTTCTTTGTCCACCAGATAAGTTTTTTATTTTTTCCTTAAAATCAGTTATTCCCAATTGAGTTAATACTGTTTTTGCTTCACTTTCCAGTGTCCAAGCATTTTCTTTGTCCATCTCTTGACTCAATTTTAATATTTCTTTATTAGATACATTTTCTTTATCTAAAGCTTCTCTATATCTTTTTACTAACTTTATATTTTCTGAATTTCCCTTAAAAACTTGTTCTAATACTGTTACATCTGGATCAAAATCTATATTTTGTTGCAAATATTCAATATTTATATTATTTGCTCTTATTATTTCTCCATCATCTGCTTCGATAATTCCTCCTATTATTTTTAAAAGCGTTGTTTTCCCTGTTCCATTAAGACCAATAAGTCCTATCTTATCTCCTTCATTAATTCCTAAACTTATATTTTCTATTAACTTTTTTTCACTAAAGGCTTTTGATATATTTTGTATATTTATTAAGTTCATATCGTCTCATTACTCCTTATGTTTTACTAATTATACATTATAACATAGTTATCTACTAACTTACTAATATTTTAAAAGCTTAATATAAAAAAGGTACAGTTTTAACTGTACCTTTACCTATCCTAATATAGAAACTACATTTTTCATCATTTTTCTAATAGGTAAATCATAAGGACATCTAGTCTCGCAGATACCACATTCTACACAATCAACAGCTTTATGCTCCATGGCATCATATCTTGTTTTTGCCCAATCCTTTAAATCATATCTAGTATAATATCCTTCCATTAAAAACTGTGAAGGTATATCTATTCCTTGAGGACATGGAAGACAATATCCACATCTCCTACAAAACTCAGTTCCTAAAGAATTTGCTTCTTTAAATAATTTTTCTTCTTCATCTTTACTTAAATTTCTAACATCTATACCAACTGATGTATTTTCTTTTACTTGTTCTATACTCTCCATTCCAGGAATAACAACTGATACATTGGGATTATTCACTATAAATCTAAGTGATAATTCTGCTTCCTTGATAGCTCCACCAGCTAAAGGCTTCATAACTATAACACCTATATTATTGTCTTTAGCTTTTTTAAATAAGCCTTCTGCTTGTTGTTCTATAGGATTATATGGACATTGCACAGTTGAAAACTCCCCTGTATCTATTGCCTTATCTAATATCTCTGGGCTATGAGATGTAATCCCTATTTCTTTAACCCTTCCATCAGCCTTAGCTTCTTTGATAGCTTTAAGTGCTCCATTTTCTCCCATTACACGATCTAACTCTTCCATTGTTTTTACATTATGAAATTGAAACAAATCAATATAATCTATCTTTAAATTATTTAAACTAACATTAAATTCTTCTAATATTCCATCATAATCTCTTTTCATAGATTTAGTAGCTAAATAAAATTTTTCTCTACCTACTACGGCTAAAGCATCTCCTATTAATTCCTCTGATTCATTATATCCCCTAGCTGTATCTATAAAATTTATCCCTTGATTATATGCTTCTTTTAATATCTTAATTGCCATATCCTTGTCTACTCTTTGAATAGGTATACCACCAAATCCAATTACAGATACCTGCAAATCAGTTTTACCTAGTTTTCTTTTTTCCATATTTACTCCCCCCTTATTTATAATACCTTAGCTTCTCCTTTATAAACAAGTCCCGTAGTACTATCTAGTGTAATCAATTCTCCATCTTTCAATATAGTAGTTGCATCTTTTGCTCCTACTAAAGTTGACTTTCCTAGATGAAGACCTACTATAGCTGCATGAGATGTCAAACCACCCTCTTCAGTAATTATACCAGATGATTGTTCTATGAATTTTACCATATCCTTATCAGTACTCTCAGTTACTATTATATCTCCATCTTTAAATTTTTCTTCAAGTTCTTTAACAGTATGAGCAATACAAACATTTGCTAGTATTGTATCTTTCCCTATACCCATACCTCTTACTAAAACCTTTCCTATAGTATGAACTTTAATAAGGTTAGTTGAACCTGCAGTTCCCACAGGAATTCCTGCTGTAATTATTACTAAATCTCCTTCATCAACATATCCCTTTTTAACTGCAGAATCAATAGATAACTCAATTACATCATCTGTGTTTTCACTATATGGAGATAAGACAGGATATACTCCCCATACTAGGGATAATCTCCTCATTACTCGTTCTGTAGTCGTAGCCGCAATAATAGGAGTTCTTGGTCTAAACTTTGATATTGCCTTTGATGTGTATCCAGAAGAAGTTGCAGTTATTATAGCTCTTACACCTAAATCCATAGCAGTATTACAAGTAGCTTTTCCAATTGCATTTGTTGTAGATAATTGATTTAATACAATATCTGAATTTAGCCTCTTAGAATAATCAAGTGACTCTTCAGTTCTAGTAGCTATATTGTACATTGTCTTTACTGCCTCTATAGGATACTTTCCAGCAGCAGTTTCTCCAGATAGCATAATAGCACTACTTCCATCTATGATTGCATTAGCAATATCAGTCACTTCTGCCCTTGTAGGTCGTGGGTTTCTCATCATAGAATCTAGCATTTGTGTAGCTGTTATAACTGGTTTGCCTGACATATTTGATTTTTTAATTAAATGTTTTTGTACCAATGGCATTTCTTCAGTTTGTATCTCTACTCCCAAATCACCCCTTGCTACCATTATTCCATCAGATACATCTAATATCTCTTCTATATTGTCTACGCCTTCTTGATTTTCTATTTTAGAAATTATTTCAATATATTCACCATTATTTTCTTCTAATATTCTTCTTATCTCTAATACATCTAAGTCCTTTCTAACAAATGAAGCTGCTATAAAGTCTACTTCATTTTCTATACCAAATAAGATATCTGATCTATCCTTATCCGTTATTGCTGGTAAACTAATCTTTACATTTGGTATATTTACACCCTTATGATTTTTAAGTTCTCCATTATTTAGTGCAATACATTTAATATCAGTATCATCTATTATATCTAATACTTCAAACTCAACTAATCCATCATCTACTAGTATTTTACTTTTCTTTTTAACATCCTTAGGCAAATTCTTATATTTTATAGAAACTATATCTTTATCTCCTAATATATCTCTAGTTGTAAAAGTAAAGATATCACCCTGATTTATTTCAATAGGTTCTTCTTTAAAATCTCCTAATCTTATTTCTGGGCCTTTAGTATCTAACATAATACCTATAGGTAAATCTAGTTCTTCCCTAACTTCTTTTATTGCTTCTATTGTCTTTTTATGTGCTTCATGAGTTCCATGAGAAAAATTCAATCTACAGACATTTAAGCCATTTAGAAACAATTCCCTTAAAATTTCTTTTGACTCAGATGCTGGTCCTATGGTACATACAATTTTTGTTTTCTTCATCCACATTCATCCTTTTTAAATTAATAGTATCTTCTAATATTTTGATTGACTTTTTATTTTTTACAAATTATTTTGATGAAATAATCTTGTATAATATGTTTAGAAGACTTAATAAAAAGTGCTTCTAAACATATTATCTTTCATTATATAGATAATACTCTTGCAGTATTATACATTCCAATATCAAATTCTTTTTTTGTTTTTAAAGCCTCATTTATTTCTAAGCCAATGATTTTATTACATTTTATCCCTAAAGCTATTCCTGATTTATTGCTGTCTATAAGTTCAATAGCTCTATCTCCCATTTTACTAGCTAATATTCTATCAAAAGATGTAGGAGTTCCTCCCCTTTGAATATATCCTAAAATAGTTACCCTAGTATCTATTCCTGTCTTTTCCTCAACAGTTTTTGCTACATCATATGCATCTCCAACACCTTCAGCTAGTACTATTATATGATGAAGTTTACCACGATTTTTACCTTGTAGTGCCTTTTTACAAACTTTATCTATATCAAACTCCACCTCTGGTACTATTATACTCTCTGCACCTCCAGCGATTCCTGTATATAAAGCTATATCTCCACAATGTCTTCCCATTACTTCTATAACATTAGCTCTTCCATGCGAAGTAGAAGTATCCCTTATTTTAGATATAGCATCCACTACAGTCTCTACTGCAGTATAAAATCCTATGGTATAATCTGTATATCCACAATCATTATCAATAGTGCAAGGTATGCCTATAGTTGCTACTCCTGCATTTGCAAGTTTAGCTGCACCACTTAATGTACCATCTCCTCCTAATACTACTAATCCATCTATATCAAATACATCTATTATATTCAAAGCCTTTTTAAAACCTTCTTCTGTAGTAAACTCATCAGAACGGGCAGTTCTAAGTATAGTACCACCTCTTTGGATTATATCTGCAACAGATGAAATATCCATCTCATAAATATCCCCATTAACAAGCCCATTATATCCTTGTTTTATTCCTAAAATCTTATAGCCGTGATATATTCCAGATCTCACTACAGCCCTTATGGCTGCATTCATTCCTGGTGCATCACCGCCACTGGTCAATATCCCTATGTTTTTCATCAAATACCTCCTACTTAACTTTTATAGAATCCCAAGCTCTATCATAGCCTCTTCTATATCCTTTGATTCAAACTCTGGCCCAATAACTTCATATGTTTCTTCATCATTTTCTGTCTTTATCAGATTTACTTTTACTAGAAAACCTTCCTCTTTTAATTTCTTCTGAATTTCCTTTGCTTTCTCTAATCCTTTAACTACATAAACAGTTGTCCACATCTTAAACACTCCTTTATAATAAATAATATTTAGCTCCTAACAACCACCGATTCTTCTCCAAGAAAAGCTTTCAATTCATCTATAACTTTTTTATCCTCGCTATTTATCCAGAGATTTCTCTCCGCTATAACTGTCTTTTGATTTTTCTCCATATAAACATATACAGGTGTATCTCCACTATATTTAATCAAAATATTCTTTAGCTTTGAAAAGGTATCACGATTTTTATTTGAAGCAATTTTTAAATATACTTTGCCTTTATTATAAGAATTTAAACTAGTTATTTTTTCTACAATAATTTTTGGTTCGTCTACTTCAGACATATTAATTTTACCATTTATGATGACTAACTCGTCTTCATTTAAATATTTAATATATCTTTCATAAGTCAGTGGAAAAACAATACATTCCACAGAACCAACTAAATCTTCAACTGTAATAAATGCCATCATATTATTGTTCTTTGTTATCTTATTTTTTTTATCTACTATTATTCCACCTAAAGTTATTTTAGAACCATCTCTTACTAGGCTTATTTCTCCCTCCCCTACTTGTCCACTACTTAAGATTTCAATAGTGTTTATAGTGGAAACATTTTCTACTTCTTCTTTATAACTGTCTAATGGATGCCCTGATACATATATACCTAATATTTCTTTTTCCATATTTAATATAATATTTTGAGGAAATTCTTTTAAATCCGGAAAATTAGCCTTAGAAGTATCTTCTTCAATAGTATCGAATATAGAAAATTGACCTTCTATATTTCTTTTCCTATCAGAATGTATCCCATCTATTATTTTTTCAAATACTGATAATAGCTGGGCTCTATTAGCTCCTAAACCATCTAGAGCACCACATTTAATTAAGGATTCTACTGCTCTTTTATTCATAACTCCTGCATCTTCTTTTTCTATTCTTTCTATAAAATCTGTAAAGCTCTTAAACTCTCCTGTTAATCTAGCCTTAACTATTGCAGATATAAAATTTTCACCTACATTTTTTACTGCAGAAAGTCCAAACCTAATTTTATTATCTTTTACAGTGAACTTTTTAAATGATTTATTCACATTTGGAGATAAAATCTCAATATCCAATCTTTTACATTCCTGAATATATAATGAAACTTGATTTGTATTTCCCATTACAGATGATATAAGAGCCGCCATATATTCAACTGGATAATAATATTTTAACCAGGCAGTTCTATATGCTACTACAGCATAGGCTGCTGAATGACTTTTGTTAAAGGCATAGTTTGCAAAATCTATCATTAAATCATATATTTGATTTGCTGATTTTTCATCTACACCATTTCTTATTGCTCCTTCTATAATTACATTTCCATCTTCATCTGTCTGTCCATATATAAAGTTTTTTCTTTCTTCTTCCATAATCTTCATATCTTTTTTACTCATTGCCCGTCTAACTAAATCTGCCCTACCCATTGAATATCCACCAATGTCTCTAACTATTTGCATAACTTGTTATAACGATAGGTAATACTTTGATATTATCTCCGTATTTTCCCCCGTTTCACACCGTGCGTGAGAGTTTCCTACTCACACGGCGTTCAATCATTGTTTAACTTAATTAAATTCCACAGTTTCCAACTAGTTTTCTCAATCCATTAATTTTATCTAAACTATTTTGGTTAGGATTAATATCCCTCTTGTATTTTTCTATAACTTCTAAATTAGTAGCATGTATCAGTTTATGAACATTAGTATTCAAATAAACTAAATTTTTATATTCATCTCCACCATTATCTTCTACTGCTATTTTATGGTGCACTTGCATATCTCCAATTTTTAGTATATCCCCAGTAATATAGCATTTTCCTTGTTGTCCACAGTACAATGAAATTCTATTATCATTAACTTCTTGGCTTGTACCTTGTATTGGATTTTCCATGATATATTTTAATATACTTATACTGACTCCTTTTAACCTATCATGAATAAGACTTCTTCCCTTTTCTGTATAATTACTAATTTCCTGGGTAAATCCCATTGCATTTTTATATTTTATGCCCTGGATTGGATAAAGTGCGACTCCTGCTACATAAACTACTTTAAAGTTATAATCCTTATAAAATTTCTCGTATGCTTTGCTTTTAATTCCAGTCTTACTCCTTCTTTTAGCTGTTTGGTTATAGACCCTTTTGCTTAAGTCGTAACCAATCCTATAAAAATCTTTACTTACCATACTTGCTACACTATAATAATTATGCATTCCCAGTATAGTAGCATTGTACATATTTATAGAAGATGGAGTAGATACTTTATTAATATATCCTACTTTTCTAATAAGTTCCCTTTTAATCTTTTCTTTTGCCTTGTCCCCAACACCAGTTTTTACTACATATTTGTTGCCTTTCTTCCTAACCTTCATTTTAAATCCTAAAAAATTCGAATATTTCTTTCTAAGATTTACTACCTGAGATTTGTTTTTATTAATTTTCAAACTTAATCTTTCTTCTAACCACATCTCAGTAGCCTTAAAAATTTTTTGTGCAGTTGTATAATCTTTACAGAAAATCTTAAAATCATCTGCATATCTTACTATTCGAATTTCCTTCATATCTGTAGTTTTAAGGGCTCTATATTTATGGTATCCTGCATACTCATGTTTTGTTTCAAATGTTTCCCATTGATTGCTTATCCACCAGTCAAGTTCATTCAGAACTATATTAGATAATAATGGACTTAATATTCCACCTTGCGGTGTCCCTTTTTCCATTACACCTTTACCTTCAACTTCAGCTTTAAGCATTTTAGAAATAATAGATATCAATCTTTTATCTCTTATTCCCATAGTCCACATTTGTTTAATCAATTTAGCATGACTAACATTATCAAAGAATCCTTTTATATCTATATCCGCTACATAATGAAGTTTGCTTTTATTAATTAATACATTACATCTTGCTATAGCATGGTGTGTGCTTCTATTTGGTCTAAATCCATATGAATGATTGTGAAATTTCGCTTCGCATATAGGTTCTAGTATTTGTTTTATACATTGTTGTATTAGCCTATCTTCTATTGTTGGAATACCCAGTTGTCTTTTTCCTCCATTAAGTTTTGGTATTTCTTTATACTTTATTTTCATCGGGTTAAAGTTATTTAGCCTATTAGTAACATATTTTACTAACCTAGCTTCATCCCATTTACTTATTGCCTTAATGGTTTTTCCATTTACTCCAGAGGTATTACTTCCTTTATTGTTCTTTATATTTCTATACGCTAACTTTATATTTCTTTCATCCAAGATTAAATCTAGTAACTTATTAAATTTTTTATTTTCTTTACTTCCAGCATACAATTTATCTAGCTCTTCTTGAATATCGTAGTATTCATTATGTCTTAATAGTTTTTTATTTTTTTTTTTAGATTGTTTTGCACCAGTCGTCATAAGTCAACTCCAATCTTTCGATTTTCGTTTCTTTTAGTCTTACGAGAACCTTACAAGTATAAATACTAAACTGTAATTTAATTTGCTTTGTATTCAATGACTAGTGGCTATCCCTCCACAAGTTATTATCCTTGTTTCATAGGTACTATGCCACCACTTTCCTCAGTATAAACGCGAGTTATAGTTTTATCTTTTCCCCACAAACACTTCATTGAGTTTAAGCTCTCCATGTTACTGACTTCCCATGTTCCAATAGTTCTATCCTTACATATATCTTTAGGTCGTTTCTATAAGCCCACTAGCTTGATATCGCCTTTAACGATATAAGGTATTTCATAACCAAGAATTTTACTTTACCTCACTAGTCCCACTCTTGTGGTTAATACATTTCTGTATTATCATTTTCTAGACCCTTACTTTCAAAACTTCGTCAGACTACTTTTTAGTCATACTAACCATAGATATTTTATGGACTACCGACCTATCATGTACTCGACCACCTCTGATTCGATTTTCCTCAGCTTAACCCGTTAGGATACATTTTCAGTCGACTTTACCGAGCTTCTAACCCCAAATTTCTTAAAAAAAATTTGACGCTAGTCGGAGTATCATAGTGAGCATTTTAAGGCGTTACCCTCTCATTCTACTCATCAAACTATCAGTTCTCCTAATATATTAATATTAGTGCTTAAGCTTTTAACTTAAGAACATGTCGCACCTTGATAAATTATACAACCGTATGTTACATCTAGTATATTCTCTAATTCTGGATGCAAATACTCTATTTTACTTGGATCATGTTTACACTCTACAAATGTAGGTATCTGATTCATCGGGCCGGGTCTAAATAGAGAGTTAGCCGCAATAAGATTTTCAAATACATTAGGCTTCAATTCCTTTAAGAAAGCTCGCATACCTGGGCTTTCAAATTGAAATATACCTAAGGTTTCAGCCTTAGCAAACATTTCTAAAACCTTTGGATCTTCATAATTTAAATCATCAAAACTTATATTTATATCATAATTTTCTTTTATTAAATCAACTGCATCTCTTATAACAGTTAAAGTTCTAAGACCTAAAAAATCCATTTTTAAAAGTCCTAACTCTTCTAATTCTATCATATTAAATTGTGTAGTTATGGCATCTCCATTTCTAAGAAGAGGTACATAATTTGTAACTGGCTCTTTTGAAATAACTACTCCTGCAGCATGGGTAGAAGTATGCCTTGGAAGGCCTTCTACAGCCCTAGCTAAATCTATTAAATTTTTAACTTCTTCATCCTCATCATAAGATCTTTTTAGAGTATTACTTATTTCAAGTGCTTTATCTATTGTTATACCAATAGCCATAGGTATTTGCTTGGCTATATAGTCCACTTGACCATAGGCCATATTTATTGCTCTTCCCACATCTCTTATAGCACCCCTAGCTGCCATAGTACCAAAAGTAACTATCTGAGCTACTCTGTCTGATCCATATTTATCTACAACATATTGTATAACTTCTTCTCTTCTTTCATAGCAAAAATCCACGTCAATATCTGGCATAGACACTCTTTCAGGATTTAAAAATCTTTCAAATATCAAACCATACTTTAAAGGATCAATATCTATAATACCTAGAGCATAGCTAACTATACTCCCTGCTGCTGAACCTCTACCTGGCCCCACCATAATTTCATTATCCTTAGCAAATTTAATAAAGTCCCACACAATTAAAAAATAATCTACATATCCCATTTCTATAATTGTATTAAACTCGTACTTATATCTTTTATTTACTTCAGGAGAAATAATCCCATATCTTTCTTTTAAACCTTTAAGTACTAAAAGCTTTAAATATTCTTTATTTGTAAATCCTTCAGGAACATTATACTCTGGTAAATGCATTGTATCAAAATCAATTTCAACATTACATCTATCTGCGATTAACCCTGTATTTTCTAATGCCTCTAATTGATCTGGAAATATATTTCTCATTTCTTCAGGAGATTTTAAATAAAATTCATTTGTAGGAAATTTCATCCTATTTTCTTCATCTACTGTTCTACCTGTTTGAATACATAAAAGTACATCATGTACCCCGGCATCTTCCTTTTTGAGATAATGTATGTCATTTGTAGCTACTAAAGGTATATCTAATTCCTTTGAAATCTTTATAAGTTCTCTATTTACTATCCTTTGATCATCTTCTTCCATTCCAGCATCTTGTAATTCTAGGAAAAAGTTATTTTGTCCAAATATATCTTTATATATTAAAGCTACTTCTTTAGCCTTAGTAAGATTATTATTTAATATATGTCGCGGAACTTCACCTCCTAAACATGCAGACAAGGCTATTATACCCTTGCTATATTTTCTTAATATATCATGATCTACTCTAGGCTTATAATAAAAGCCGTTTACATAAGCCTCGGATACTATTTTCATTAAATTTTCATATCCTTCATCTGTTTCTGCTAATAACACTAAATGATATTGGCTCTTATCCTTAGCTTCCCTATCTGTATGCTTATCTATAGCAACATAAATCTCAGACCCTAGTATAGGTTTTATTCCCTTTTTCTTTGCTTCTTTATAAAATTGAATAACTCCAAACATTGACCCATGATCTGTTATAGCTATAGATTCCATACCTAGCTCCTTAGTTCTACTAATCAAATCCTCTATCTTTATAGAACCATCTAATAAGCTATATTCTGTATGCACATGAAGATGTGCAAATTTATTTTTATAAGTCATAAAAACTCCTTCCTATTTATTTAATATTAAGTATATTCTAACATAAAAAAATAAAATTTCCCTATATAAAGGAAAATTTTATTTTTAAAGTTATTTGTGACCTAGTTTATCTATTACATTTTCTATTAAGGATAAATCTATTACTCTAAAATCATCTAATACACTCTCTGTCCAATCTGGTGTAGGCTTATTTTCCAGAAATTTTTTCGCTGTTAATATACTTTCTTCAGCTATAGAAAGACCACTTTCATCTAAAATTCCTTTTTCCTTAGATATCATTATTGTTTTATAAGGAGTTTCATTTGGCTTTACACTACCTGACAATGGATGAGTAAGTAAACTATGGCCTCCATGGATTTTATCTCTTACAAATTCTAATATTTCAATATAATTCAAATCCTCTTTAAAAATTAAATCCATATCACCTTTATATTTTTCATATACATAAGGATTATTTGTAATTAATATACTAGACATGATTTATATCTCCTTTCAGTTCATCTGCTATTTTTTCTATTTTTCTAAATCTATGATTTACACCAGATTTACTTACTGGTGGATTTAGCATATTGCCTAACTCTTTTAAACTTGCATCTTTGTATTCTAATCTCAGTTCAGCTACTTCTCTCAAATTAACTGAAAGTTTATTTAGCCCTATTGTATTTTGTATTTTCTTTATATTTTGTACCTGTCTCATAGAGGCATTTATAGTTTTACTTAGGTTTGCAGTTTCACAGTTTACTAATCGATTAATATTATTCCTGACATCTTTTAATACACGAATATCTTCTAACTTTAAAAGAGATTGGTGTGCTCCTATAATATTTAACAAATCAACTATTTGTTCACTTTCTTTAAGGTATACAACATAAAATTCTTTTCTAATAACTATCTTAGAATTAAGACCAAATGAATTTATTAAATTAGAAAGTTCTTTACTATGTTCTTCATCACTGGTAACAAATTCTAGATGATAAGCCTTTTCAGGATTACTCATAGACCCTCCACCAAGAAAAGCTCCCCTTATATAAGCCCTTTTACAACATCTGTTTTTTATTAAATGCTTAGGAATTTTATAATTAGGATGGAATAAACTATTTTTATCTATAATAAATCCAACATCATTTAACACCTTTTTTGATATATCTTGATTATTTATAAGTATTAAATAATTATTATTTTTTTTAAGCTGTTTATTTTTTCTTACCATTACTTCTATATCAATTTTATAAATAGTTTTTAATAAAGAAAAAATTCTTCTTGCTATAGCTGCATTTTCAGTTGTGAACTTTAAATTTATCTTTTTAAAGCCGGAAATCTGTATTGTTCCATTCATCCTAACAAGAGCTGCTAATTCTGCCATAGAACAACATTTATTATCTAAGGAAATTCTAGATAATTCATTTTTTGTATTAGATGAAAATGACATAAAATCACCTCATTTATTATAATTAAACCATCTTTAAACCCTTTTTTACTATATTTTTTTCATCTTCATATCTAACTAAATCTTTGGCTTTATTCATATGAACAAAAACTGCATCTATAAAACCTTCTTTTTTCTGTGGTGTACAATCCATACAATTAGTTTGCATTAAATACCAATGTACAGTTTTATATACAGTTTCATTTTGTCTTGAATTTCTATATTTATAATTGGCCATACCTATATATTTTAAAATTTCAGCCTTTACTCCACTTTCTTCTAATACTTCCCTAAGAGCTGCTTGCTTTATTGTCTCACCTTTTTCTACTCTACCTTTTGGCAATACCCAGTCACCATTAAATTTTTTTAAAAGTAAAATAGTATTCTCAAATACAATCAAGCCACCAGCACTTATTTCCTCCATCATAAAAACCAACTCCCAATATATTAATTCCAAATTTATAATAACATATTACTATAATTATACTATACAATCTCTATATTTGCTAAGAATTTTATCATACAAAAGTTATAGTATATAAAGATTTTTGACTTAAAATTATAATATAGATATAATATACCCATATAAATAAGATTGAAAAGGAGTGGTATTTTGAAATATGTATTAGATAATTTAGAGAAACTGCTTAAAATTCCTAGTCCAACAGGGAACACTGAAAAAGCTGTAGGTTTTGTAGAAAATTTATTTAAGGAATTAGACATAAAAACCAGAAGAACAAATAAAGGTGCATTAATTGCTACAATAGAAGGTAAAAACACAGATAAAGAAGTTACCCTTTCTGGCCATGTTGACACCTTAGGAGCCATGGTTAAAGAAATTACCAACAATGGTAAACTTAAAATCACTCAACTAGGTGGATATGTATGGAGCACTATCGAAGGTGAGCATGTAGTTATAGAAACTATGGAAGGAAAGACTTATACTGGAACTATAATGACTAACAAGGCATCTTCCCATGTTCATGGAGAAGAAACTCGAACCATAGAAAGAAACCAAGCTAATATGGAAATAAGAATAGACGAAAGAGTCTCATCAAAAGAAGATGTACTCAAACTAGGGATAAATGTAGGCGATTTTGTAAGCTTTGATCCTAGAACAATGATTACAGATTCCGGATTTATTAAATCAAGACATTTAGATGACAAAGCAGGAGTTATATCAATTTTGGGTACAGCAAAGTACTTAGCAAATAACAATATTAAACCTAACTATACAACTAACTTTTTTATATCTAACTACGAGGAAGTAGGTCATGGTGCAGCTGCTTCCATACCAGAAAAAACTTTTGAATTTATAGCTATAGATATGGCAGCACCTGGTCAAGGTCAAACATCCGATGAGTTTTCTGTAACAATTTGTGCTAAGGATAGCTCAGGACCATACGATTATGAGCTTAGAAAAAGATTAATTAATCTTGCTAAAGAAGAAAATCTAGCTTATCAAATAGATATATATCCATATTATGGATCTGATGGTTCAGCAGCACTTAAAGCAGGTCATGATTTCAAAGTAGGATTAATTGGTCCTGGAGTAGATGCTAGCCATAGCTTTGAAAGAACTCACAAAGATGCAATCGATAATACAATAAAGCTTTGTATAGCATATTTAACTAAGTAATTATTTCTTATATGATATACCTTACTAAATTTGATACAAAAAAAGAAAAAATAGATTGGAACAATTTATTGTTCCAATCTATTTTTTGCTATATCTATTAATATTTTACTTAAAAATATATTATCATGTCTAATATAATCTTTTTTTACATCTATTAATTTAGCCCCTATTAACTTTATATTCTTTGATTCCAATATTTCTCTTTGGCCCTTTTTTATCAATACAGGCTTAGAACCATCCTTTATATATTTCTCTAAAGTATCAATAGGTACATCTTCTGTATTACCTATTACATAATCTAAGAAATCTTCCCTACTATGTTTAAGTATAGCATTAACATGGTCTACCAAACTATATTTATCAGTTTCTCCTGGCTGAGTCATAACATTTGTTATATAAATTTTATCTGCTCTTGCCTTATATATAGTATCCACTATATCATTTACTAGTAAATTTGGTATTACACTAGTATAAAGACTCCCCGGTCCTAAAACTATAATATCAGCCTCTTTAATAGCCTCAACAGATTCTTCCAAAGGATAGGACATCTTAGGTTCCATATATATGTGATCTATCTTGCTTCCATTTTTTATTACATCTGAAGGTATACTCGATTCTCCAATTATAGTATTTCCATTTTCAAGCACTGCACAAAGTTTTACATCTTCTAAAGTCATAGGAAGCACCTTGCCCGTTACCGCTAATACATTACTAGCTTCTCTTACAGCAGTCTCAAAACTTCCATATATAGAATTCATTGCAGCTAAAAAGATATTGCCAAAATTTTGCCCTTTTAACATACCATCTGTAAATCTATACTGTAATAGTTTTTCCATGGTAGGTTCTGTATTAGCTAAAGCCAATAAGCAAGAACGTATATCTCCAGGTGGCAACATTCCCAAGTCTTCTCTTAACTTTCCAGAACCTCCTCCATCATCAGCTACAGTAACTATAGCTGTTATATTTGATGTGAATTGTTTTAGTCCTCTTAAAAGTATTGAAAGTCCCGTACCACCACCTATAACAACTACTTTTGCTTCAAACGAAAGATCTATTCCTTCTTTTATTTTATTCACAAAATAAACCCCTTTATTATACTTTAGTATCTCTATGATCTACTGACACTCTATGATTATTATTCTTCAACACTTCCCCAATTCTATTTGCTATGGCAACAGATCTATGTCTGCCTCCAGTACATCCAATACCTACAATTAGTTGAGTTTTTCCCTCAACTGTATAATGGGGAATTAAAAATTCCAACATATCTATTGTCTTATCTATAAAAATATCAGTTTGTGGCCACTTCAATACATAATCTTTAACAGGCTTATCTCCTCCATGATATTCTCTTAACTCCGGAATATAATAAGGATTAGGTATAAACCTTACATCAAAAATTAAGTCTCCATCTAATAGTATACCATGTTTAAATCCAAAGGAAATAATGGAAACAGAAATACTCCTTGATTCTTTACCTACCAATAAAATATTAGATATCTCTTCCTTTAACATACCTAATGTTTTATTAGATGTATCAATGATATGATCAGCCCTACGTTTTACATCATATAATAAGACTTTTTCTTCTTTCATTCCTTCCATTATACTACCTTCTGGATTTAAAGGATGAGGGCGCCTTAATTCCTTATACCTTTTTATCAATACATTATCATTTGCATCAAGAAAAAATATTTTATGAGTAATTCCCATATCATTTAAGCTCTGTAAACCTTTGAATAAATGATCAAAAAATTCTCCTGAACGAATATCCACTACTACTGCAACCTTATCAATTTCTTCCTTTGAATCTAAGCAAAGCTCTGCAAAATTCGTAAGCAAGGCTGGTGGCAAATTATCCATACAATAATATCCCATATCTTCTAATACATTCATAGCCTGAGATTTTCCTGCTCCTGACATTCCTGTAATAACCAAAAACTCCATAACACCAGCTCCTTAAATCAATTCTATATTTTTTATCTTATCTAAAGACAAATTAGCCTCTTGTGCCTTTTTAATTCCATTTTCTAAATTCCCCACATCCTCTGGACAATGGGCATCACTGTTAATCAAATAAATAACATCTTCATTTAATAATAACTTTATACTTTCTACAGAAAGTTCACTATGCTTTGCGCTTATTTCTAAAGCTGTTTTATATTTATATGCTTCCTTAGCAAGCTCTACAATATTTACTCCTGCCTTTGAACCTGGATGCGAAATCATATCTATAGGGTATTTTCCTAGAGCTTTAATATAAGCCTTGGTATTTAAATCTATTATTTTTTTCTTACTTATATTTGTTAATTTAGATAAAAAATTATATATATATAAATACATACCATCTGTAACACTATTAGGAGTAGCCCCATAATGATATCCCATAGTTAAAAAATCAATATATTTAAGGATTTTATCATCTATATCTAAAGTACCATCCATTCCTATTAAATTAGCTTCTACTCCTAATAAAATCTTTAATCCCTTAGCTTGAAATTCTTCATTTAACCTATCTATTTCCTCCCTCATAAGAGGAATATTTTTCTTTTTTACTCCATATAGATAATGACCAGGTCCATGATCTGATATCACAAGTTCTTTTAATCCCTTTTTCAATGCTGCTTCTGCATTATCTCTTATAGTTCCAGTGGCATGGCTACCCGTTTTCTTAAATCCACTACTATAAATAGTATGAGTATGATAATCTCCTAATAGCTTTATCATCTAATCCTCTCCTAGTAACTTTATCTCTCGTTTAAGTTTTACCCCATATTTGTCCATTACAATCTTTTGTATAACCTGAATTAAATGTAGTACGTCTTTACATGTTGCATTATCAACATTTATTACAAAACCACAATGTTTTTCAGACACCATGGCCCCACCATGTCTAAGTCCCCTAAGTCCAGAATCATCTATTAACTTCCCTGCATAGTAACCCTCTGGTCTTTTAAAGATGCTTCCGCCACTAGGGTATTCAATTGGTTGCTTTGATGTTCTCTTATGATTTAAATCGATAATAGTATCCTTTATAGAGTCATAATCCCCCTTATCTAAACTTAATTCTACACCAAGTACTATTAAGCCCTCTTCCCAAACTCTACTATTTCTATATCTAAAATTCATATCTTCATTAGAATATTCTTTTACTTCATTGTTTTTATCTAAGACTCTAACTTTTTTAACTACATCCTTCATTTCTCCACCATAAGCACCTGCATTCATAGTAATTCCTCCACCTATAGTTCCTGGAATACCTGAAGCAAATTCAAAATTTTTCAAACTATGCTTAAGAGCAACATTGCTAATAGTTGATAATAAAGCTCCAGATTCACAGTACATATTATTATCAGTTACTTCTACAGCACTAAACTCTTTTCCAAGCTTAACAACGACTCCCCTTATACCTCCATCTTTTACAAGCAAATTACTTCCATTTCCCATAATTAAAAATTCAATATCTTTTTCTCTTAAAAATTTAATACAATCTATAATTTCTTCTTCTTTTGTAGGTATTATCATTACATCTACTGGTCCACCTATTTTAAATGTCGTATGATTTTTCATATCTTCATTATATAAAATTCTTCCAAAAGATTTATTTTCAAACATCTCCTTAATTTCAATACTTTTCAAATAAACCACTCCTTGTATACTCTTTTTATCTTTAATATTATATCAAATTTCATATAGTATTACTAATGTATTTCATTTAACTATTATCTATTCTATTATATACTTTTTACTTATAAGCAAAAAAATAAAGAATGGTTAGCACAAGCTCTCCATCCTTTAACATATGTTTTATTAATGTTCTCATAGTACAAATCTACTTTTATTTAGATTTTGTTCTTTTCTTTGAACTACTATTAGATTGTCTATATCCTCTAGAACTACCTGACTTTTTATTTTTATTTTTATTAGTATTCGGTCTTCTTCTTTGTTGTTTTTGTTGTTGTTTTTCTGGAATAACAGTTTCTACCAAAGGATATGGATGATCTTTTACTTCCCGTATTTCTTTTGATATCAACTTTTGGATATCACGAAGTAATGGTTTCTCATCATATGCACAAAATGAAATCGCTGTTCCACCTAAACTTGCCCTTCCTGTACGGCCTATCCTATGGACATAAGTTTCTGCTACTTCAGATAAATTATAATTAATTACGTGTGATAATTCAACAATATCGATTCCACGAGCTGCTATATCCGTTGCAACTAGGACTCTTGTTTTACCCTTTTTAAAATTATCTAAAGCCAATTGCCTAGCATTTTGAGATTTATTCCCATGAATAGCTTCACTTTTAATTCCTGCACTTACAAGGGATTTAACTATTTTATTTGAACCATGTTTTGTTCTTGCAAAAACCAATGCTGAAACAATGGATTTATCTTTTAATAAATGAATAAGTAGATTTGTTTTATTTCCCTTATCCACAAAATAAACTGATTGATCTATAATTTCAACTGTAGAGGAAACAGGTGTTACCACTACTTTTAACGGATTATTTAATATAGTTCTTGATAATTTGTCAATTTCATCCGGCATTGTAGCTGAGAAAAACATTGTTTGTCTCTTCTTAGGAACAAATTTCAAGATTTTTTTTACATCCTGAAGCATTCCCATATCAAGCATCAAATCTGCTTCATCAAGTACAAAATATTTTATGTTTTTCAAACTAATATATCCTTGATTTATTAAATCTAGTAATCTACCTGGAGTTGCAACTATAATATCTATTCCTCTTCCAAGATTTTTTGTTTGAGGCCCTTGAGCTACTCCACCATAAATTGCTGTTGTTCTTAATTCTAAGTTTCTTCCATAAGCTTTAAAACTATCAGCAATTTGAATTGCAAGTTCTCTTGTTGGTGCTACTACTAAAGCTTTTGTTTGTCTACGTCCCTTAACTGGTCTTGTTTCACTTGCAAGACCTTGTAAAATTGGAATAGCAAAAGCTGCTGTTTTTCCTGTACCTGTTTGAGCACAACCAAGTAAGTCTCGTCCCTCTAGTAATGCTGGTATTGCCTTAATTTGTATATCTGTAGCTTTTGTATATCCTTCAGTTTTTAAAGCCCTCTGAATTGGCTCTATTAAATTTAATTCTTCTATTAGCAATATAACTTCTCCTTTATAAACAAAATCATAGAGCAGTATCACCTATTTAAAGTGGACTACTCTATGATTTATATTTATTTAATCTATTTATGATTTAAATCATCTACCCTATAGTATACATTAAAACTCAAGAAATTAATAGTAATATTTTTATAAAGCTCAAAATAATTACACCACTATTCTATAAAATTTATTTTGTCACTTTATAATCTATCTTTAATAAGTTTTTATCAATCATTTACATCGACTTGATTTAGCTATATAATTAAAGTAATTTACTAATATAACAAACAAATTATAAGTGGAGGAAAATAATGCAAGAACTGATTTTTGGAATGATAGGTGGTACAGCTTTATTAATGTATGGGGTCAATATGATGGGAGATGGTATTGAAAAGGCCTCAGGTGAAACTATGAAAAAAATACTAACAGTTCTTACTGGTAAAGTATGGAGTGCTTTTTTAGTAGGAATATTGGTTACAGCTATAGTTCAAAGTAGTACAGCCGTAACTGTATTAACTGTTGGATTTGTAAATTCTGGACTTATGAATCTTTCACAGGCTATAGGTATTATTTATGGAGCAAATATAGGTACAACTATAACTGCACAAATTATGGCATTTAGCTTTAAACTTAAACTTACAGATATAGCACTCCCAGTACTCGGTATAGGATTTGCACTAAATCAAGTGGCAAAAAATAAAAAGTTAAAAAATATTGGACAAGCGTTAATGGGTTTCGGAATCATGTTTTTAGGTCTTAAAATATTGAATGATGGAATTCCTTACATGCAACAAAACGAATCACTAATACATTTCTTTACTACTTATGCATCAATACCTATAGTAGGACTTTTAATAGGTGCATTCGTTACAGCTATAGTACATAGTAGTGCTGCCACTATAGGCCTTGTGATGGTCTTAAGTCAAGCAGGGCTCATAGATTTACAAGCAGCAGTATGTATAATATTAGGGGACAACATAGGAACATGTCTTACAGCCCAATTAGCTAGTATGACTGGAAATATAAATGCTAGAAGAACTGCATGGGCTCATACTTTTTACAACTTGTTTGGAGTAACAGTATCTTTTTTAATGTTACCTATATTTTTAAAGATTGTAGTTTTAGCTACTGAATATTTACAACCAAATGGTGATATATCTTCCTATATAGCAAATTCACACACTTTATTTAATTCAATAAATGCATTAATATTTTTACCCTTAACAAAATATTATGTTGCATTTTTAAATAAAGTAATAAGACCAAAAAAGGATATTCATACAGAAAAAATACTTTTAGATAAATTGCTCTTAGATACTCCTATTGCAGCTTTGGAAGCCTGTCGCTCTGAGATTATCAGAGGTAATGGCATACTAAAAACCATGACAAAAGATGTAATGGATATGATATATACAAATAATACAAAAAATATGTCGGCAATTTCAGATAATGAAGCTATAATTAATAATATACAAAAAGACTTAACTCGGTATGTTGTAAAGTTAACAAAAAAACAATTAACAGAAAGACAATCTATTATGATTCCAGCAATGATAACAAGTGTCAACAATCTTGAGCGATCAGGTGATAGAATTGTGGAAATAGCATCCTTATTTCAAAAGAAAATAGATAATGGATTTTCATATACAGAGGATGCAATTAAGGAATTAAAGGAGTTTGAAGATGTATTAGTTAAATTATTTGATAGTACTTCAATTGCCCTTAAAAAACAAGATAGTAAAATAATTGAACAAATAGTTGCCCTTGAAAATAAGGCTGATGAACTCACTGAAACCTTCCAAAATAATCATATTATAAGACTCAATGAAGAGTCCTGTAATGTAGATTCTGGGGTAATTTTTATAGACATGATAGCACATTTAGAAAGAATTGCAGACCACACCTATAAAATAGCTATGCTTTCTAAAGATGAGTTGTTTGGAGAGAAAAGGAAATAGTCATTCTGCCAATTTAATCTGATTTTATATACAATATATATTGTATATAAAAAATCCAATAACTTATAAAAGCAAGAATGCTTATCTAATTTATAGATAAGCATTCTTGCTTTTATTTATTTATTTGTTTTTATTCTGATAACTTTTTATATTGTTCGTATTTTGATTTTGCATCTTCTTCTGCTGCTTCAAATAATTCATCTGCTATTTCTGGGAATGTTTTTCTAAGTGAAGTATATCTAACTTCAGAGTTAATGAAGTCCATAAATGGTTCTTTTGGTTCTCTTGAATCTAACATAAATGGATTCTTACCTTCAGCTTTAAGCCTTGGGTCAAATCTATATAGATGCCAGTATCCTGTATCTACTGCTTTCTTCTCTTGTTTTACAGTGGTTCCCATTCCACTTCTTATACCATGGTTTATACATGGTGCATAAGCTATTATTAGAGATGGTCCATCATATGATTCTGCTTCTTTTAATGCCTTAGTAAGTTGATTCATATTGGCACCCATAGCTACTTGAGCTACATAAACATATCCATAAGATGTCATCATAAGTCCTAAGTTTTTCTTAGTTACCCTCTTACCTGAAGCTGCAAATTTAGCAACTGCTGCCTTAGGTGTTGCTTTAGATGATTGACCACCAGTATTTGAATATACTTCTGTATCAAATACTAATACGTTAACATCTTCACCAGATGCTAATACATGATCTAATCCACCAAATCCTATATCATAAGCCCAGCCGTCTCCACCAAATATCCACATGGATCGTTTGATTAGATAGTCTTTAAGCTCTTCTATTTGATTTAAGATTTGTTTTCCATCTTCATTTTTTACATCTTTATTTAATCTTGGTAAAATCATACCAGCTGCTGCTTTTGAAGCTCTAGCATCATTTTTACCTTCTATCCACTCTTTAAAGTGTCCAGATAATTCTTCATCTATATTTAAATCTATAAACTCTTTCATTAAGCTTTCAAGTTTATTTCTCATCTGTTTAACAGCTATATGCATACCAAATCCGTACTCAGCATTATCTTCAAATAGTGAGTTTGCCCATGAAGGTCCTTTGCCTTCTTTGTTTGTGCAATAAGGCATAGCTGGTGCTGATCCACCCCAGATAGATGAACAACCAGTAGCATTTGCTATCATCATTCTATCTCCAAATAATTGGGTAGCTAGTTTTGCATATGGAGTTTCTCCACATCCTGCACATGCTCCAGAGAATTGAAGTAATGGTTCTTGGAATTGACTTCCTTTAATACTAAATACATCCATTAAATCAGTTTTTGGTTCTACTGTCATGGCATATTGCCAGTTCTTAGATCCAACTTCAAATTCCTCTTCAAATGGTGTCATAACTAATGCTTTATCCTTAGCTGGACAAACGTCAGCACAGTTTCCACATCCGGTACAGTCTAATGCACTAACTTGAATACGGAATTCTACTTCTTCTAAACCTTTTCCTGTTGCTTTAACAGTTTCAAAAGTTTCTGGTGCATTTTCTTTTTCTTCTTTATTAACTAAGAAAGGTCTAACAACTGCATGTGGACATACTAATGAACATTGATTACATTGGATACAATTTTCTGGTATCCAATGTGGTACTTCCACTGCAATACCTCTCTTTTCATATGCTGAAGCTCCATGTGGGAAAGAACCGTCTTCTCTGCCAACAAATGAACTTACTGGTAAATTATCTCCCTCTTGTCTAACCATAGGATCTAATATATTTTTAATGAAATCTGGTCTATCGCAATCTACATCTGATTTATCATCAACTGCGTTTTTCCAAGAATCTTTGATTTCAATTTTATTTAAGTTATTAATTCCTTTATCTAGTGCTTCATAGTTCATATTTACTATGTCTTCACCCTTAACTCCATAAGCTTCTACAATTGAAGCCTTTAAGTGGTCAATTGCTTCATCTAAAGGAATTACTTGTGATAATTTAAAGAATGCTGATTGCATTATCATATTAGTTCTTCCACCTAAACCAATATCTACAGCTAGTTTAGTTGCATTTATAGTATAGAACTTAATATTATGTTCAGCAATATATTTCTTCATTTCATTTGGAAGATTTTTCTCAACTTCATCTTCATCCCATGTACAGTTTAAAAGGAATGTCCCTCCATCTTTTAATCCTT
>CAZMMV010000011.1:0-36073 GCA_964567475.1 uncultured Tissierellaceae bacterium
CTAATTGGGCCGTTGAAAATAATATATTTATAATTTCAGATGAAATATATGAAAAATTGATTTATAGTGAAAAAGGTCATGTTTCAATAGCTACAATTAATGATGATATTAAAAAATTAACAATCCTAATAAATGGAATGTCAAAAGCCTATGCTATGACTGGATGGAGAATAGGATATGCTGCAGCTCATGAAGATGTAATTAAAGTAATGAGTAACATACAAGCTCATTCTACATCTAATCCTTGCTCTATATCTCAATATGCAAGTGTTGAAGGATTATTAGGAAAACAAGATAGTGTTTATGAAATGAAAAAACATTTTGCAGAAAGAAGAGACTATATGGTAGACGCTATCAATTCTATAGAAGGACTTAATTGTAAAAAACCTGAAGGTGCATTTTATATAATGATGAATTTTACGGATATAAAAACTAGAACTATAAAAGGCAAAACTATTAACTCATCTTTAGATTTTAGTAATTTATTATTAGAGGATGCAAACGTTGCAGTAGTTCCTGGAATAGCTTTTGGTGATGATAACTATGTAAGATTATCTTATGCAACTTCTATGGAAAATATTAAAAATGGGTTACAAAGAATTAAGGAAATATTAGAATCTTAATCTATAATAAAAAAGAGTTAACATAATAAGATTATGTTAACTCTTTTTTATTATAGGATAACTTTTAGGTAAAATAAATTTAAAGAATATATTAATAGTAAATTATGATTTATTTATTATTTAAGGAATTTTAAACTAAAATATTAGATTGAAATATAGATCTAATATTTTTGTCTACTTAAATATATAATATGAAAAAATTAAAATATATTCAAAAAAGTGTGGTCCTTATATAGATTGTAAGGAGACTTTTGCGATGCGGGCTACCATTTGTATTGGAAATATATATCTTTCTGTAAAAGGCCTATAAATCCGTTTGAGGGCAAATTTGAAATTTTACATATTTTTTATGATTTTAATCAGGATTTAGATCCTATATACATAGATCAATTAAAATTATATGAAATAATAGATTTCTATATATGCTAATACTATAAAAGAGAAAAGATAAATTAATAAAATTATAGCAATATTAAATATTTGACATTAAATGCAAAACACTTAACTTTAGGAAGCAAATTATAAAATTAGTATTTATAATTATAATATAGATAAATAAATTATCTCAAAATACATTGAATTTTAGCTTTCAATATGATATCCTAACAATAGTCACAAAATAGATATTTTGTGACTATTGTTAGGGACAAAATAGAGAGAAAGAGGGTTATTATGGAAAATATACCGATTATTTTAGAAGATTTTTTGAATTATATGGAAACTATAAAAGGAGTCTCTCCTAATACTGCTAAAGAATATTTTTATGATCTGAGAACTTTTTTTAGATTTATTAAATTAAGGCATAAATTAGTTCCTTCAGATACAGATATTAAGGAGATAGATATTTCTGATATAGATTTAGATTTGATAAGAAAATTAAATCTTCAAGATTTGCATGGATACATATCTTATGCTGATAAAAAATTAGGAAATAATAATTTTACTAAATCTAGAAAAGTTGCTTCTATTAAGTCTTTCTTTGATTATCTTTATTCTAAGGTAAGTTTAATAGAAAAAAATCCAGCTGAAGCTTTAGAGTTTCCTAAGAAAGAAAATAGACACCCTACCTATCTTACATTAGATGAAGCTCAACACTTATTGGATGTAGTACTAGAAAATAAGAATGAAGAATATAGAAAAAGAGATTATGCAATAGTAACCTTATTCTTAAATTGTGGTTTAAGACTTTCAGAGCTTTCTAGTATTGATGTTCATCAAATAAGAGATAATGATACCTTGTCTATTGTAGGTAAAGGAAATAAAGAAAGAACTATTTTTATAAATCAAGCTTGCGTAAGTGCTATTCAATCATACCTAAAGGTTAGACCTATCAATGCAAATGATAAGGATGCATTATTTATTAGTAAAAGAAAGAATAGATTAAGTAATAGGGCTATTCAACACATGATCAACAGATATTTAAAAAAGGCTGGATTTGATACCTCTATATATTCTACACATAAACTAAGACACACTGCAGCTACTCTTATGTATAAATATGGCCATGTAGATATAAGAGCTTTACAAGAGATATTGGGGCATGAATCAGTTGCTACTACACAAATATATACACATATAGACAATGAAGGATTGAGAGAAGCTATAAGCAGCAATCCGCTTTCTACAAGAAAAAGCAAAGAAGAATAAGTAATTTATTCTTCTTTGCTTTTTCTTGTTTCTTAATATATAGGTATTTTTATAATGTCTCCAGGATAAATATAATATGATGGATTTTCGTTTAACTCACTAATTTCATATATTAACTCTCTGATGTCCATGTCTTCTACTAGGTAAATCAATGCAATGTCCCATAAGGTATCACCTTCTGCGACTTCTACTTGATAATAGTCTGTATCATAAGATAAACTATGAACTTCATCTTTAGAAAATATAGACATTATTGTGATAGAACAAATAACTAAAACTGTAATTAGAAATAAATAAAATCTTACCTTACTAATAATTTTATACCTTTTCATTATCATACACCTCGCACGTTAGTTCTGAACGTTAGTTCTTATTCATATGTTACACGAACATACATTCTTTGTCAATAGCTTTTTAACAAAAAAGAACTTTTGTTTGAATAATATTTTTTTCTATGCTATACTTAAAACATATAGTTTGAAGTAAATATTACTCCAAGGAGGTGTGTTTTATGTATGAAGATTTAACACAAAAACAAATTGAAATTTTATTATATATAAAGGCTGAAGTTCAAAGAAAAGGATATCCACCATCTGTTCGAGAATTATGTAAAGGTGTAAATTTAAAATCCACTTCCAGTGTTCACAATCATTTAGAAAAAATTGAAGCTAAAGGATATATTCGAAAAGATCCAACTAAACCTAGGGCAATTGAAATTTTAGATAGAAATGATGACTTTTTATTAATTTCTAAAAAAACTATGGATGTGCCTATATTGGGCAAAGTTACTGCAGGTACTCCTATTTTAGCTGTAGAAAATATAGAAGATACTTATCCAGTTCCTATTGAAATGGTAGAAGGTCATGATGTTTTTATGCTTAAAATTCAAGGTGAAAGCATGATCGATGCAGGTATATTAGATGGAGACTTAGTTCTTGTTCAAAAACAAAGTTCTGCTATTAATGGAGATATTGTAGTAGCATTGTTGGAAGAAGAAGAAGCTACTGTTAAAAGATTTTTTAAAGAAAAAAGTATAGTTAGATTGCAGCCAGAGAATCAAGCTATGGAACCTATTCTAACTAAAGATGTTTCAATACTTGGAAAGGTAATTGGACTTTATAGAAAGTTTTAATTATTATATAACTTAAATAAGATATTAAAAAAGCAAGATTAATCCCGCTTTTTTAATATCTTATTTTTATCAATTAGCCCTTTTCTATATAAATTATTTAATGATTTCATTGCTCCTAGCTTACAATGTTCAAAGGTTAAGCCGCCTTGATAATAGGCAAAATAAGGGCTTCTTAGAGGTCCATCTGCACTAAGTTCAATAGATGATCCTTCTATAAATCCTCCTGCAGCCATAATTACTTTATCATCATATCCAGGCATTTCCCAGGCTGCAGGTGTAACGTAAGAATCCACTGCAGAAGCAGCTTGTATTCCTTTACAAAATTCTACAACTCTTTCAGGACTACCTAATTGAACTGCTTGTATTATATCACTTCTAATATCATTTATATCTGGTATAATATTAAATCCAAGTTCTTTATAAACAATACCTATCAATAGTGCACCTTTGACTGCCTCAGATACTATATGAGGTGCTAAAAACAAACCTTGCAAAGTAGGTCTAGTAGTTCCAAAAGTTAAACCACAGTCCTTACCAAGACCCGGTGCTGTCAATCTATTAGCTATCATATCAACTAAATGGGATTTTCCAACAATATAGCCACCAGATAAAGCAATACCACCACCAGGATTTTTAATTAGAGAACCAGCCATGATATCAGCTCCAACTTCAGTAGGCTCTTTGAAGTCTAAGAATTCACCATAACAGTTATCTATCATTATAATTATATCCTCTTTATATTCCTTAATAGATTTAATAGCATCTTCTATTTCTGTAATTGTTAAAGCTCTTCTGTCACTATATCCAGTTGATCTTTGAATCATAAGTATTTTAGTATCATTTGAAATGTTTTTTAAAACTTCTTCCACATTAATAATATTATCTACTAGTGGTATTTCTTTATAAGTAACCCCATAGTCAATTAAAGTTCCAGAGTTATCTCCACTTACACCTATTACTTCTTGAAGGGTATCATAAGGAGTTCCAGTGATGGATATAAGCTCATCACCAGGTCTTAGTATACCTGACAAAGTTAAACTCAAAGCATGTGTTCCTGATGCTATAGAAGGTCTTACAAGGGCAGCTTCTACATTGAAAAGTGTAGCATAAATTTCTTCTACTTTATCTCTTCCTACATCGCCATATCCATATCCAGTGGACCAATTAAAATCTGTAGATCCAAGTCTACTTTTTTGCATAGCATTTAGTACTTTGTATTGATTATAATTTTTAATTTCATCTATTCTATTAAATTTATCTTTTATTAAAGCTTCCTTATCAATAACATATTTTATAATTTCTTCATCTAAATCAAATTGTTTACATAATAAATTTATGGTTAACTCATTCATCTTATCACCTTTCCATTATTTAATAAGATGACAATTGTTTCTGATGATTAAAATATCAGTAACAATTGTCATCTTAACTTAATCATTTAAATTCATTGAATTTATAGGTATAATTGTTGCCACTGCATGCTTATAGATTAATTGTTGTTTTTCTCCTGTTTGTAATATAATTGTATAATTATCAAAACCTTTTACTATTCCTTCCAGCTTATCTCCATTTAGCAAACAAATAATTGTGTCTACATTTTCTTTTCTTGCTTTATTCAAAAACATATCTTGTAAATTAACATTTTGTCTCATATTTACCCCTCTTTATTGAAACGTTTTATTTTTAAAATTACAAATTATATATTCTATCAAGCTGCTTTTATCAGAAAAATCATCAATATTTACCCAGTTAATAAACTCATTTCTTCTAAACCAAGTTAACTGTCTTTTTGCATAATGACGTGAAGCCTTTTTTATCACTTCAATGGATTCTTCTAAACTGATTTTTCCTTCTAAATACATAATAAGTTCTTTATACCCAATTGCTTGCATTGATATCAGTTCTTTATTATATCCCATATCTAATAAGCTTTTTACTTCATCTAAAAGACCATTATCAATCATACTGTCTACTCTAGTATTTATTCTATCATATAAGTCTTTTCTATCCATATTAAGGCCAATCATAGTAAAATTATATTCATTGTTAGGTTTTCTGAAATTATTATTATGAAGTGATCTAGGTTTACCAGTTATTTTATATATCTCTATAGCTCTTATTATTCTTTTTCTGTCATTTTTATTTATCTTTATAGAACTTTCCTCATCTATTTGTTTTAATTTATTATGCAAAAAATCATTTCCATATTCTTCTCCAATTTCTTCAAGTTTTTCTCGTAGTTTAGGATCAGAGGGTACTTTAGTAAAATTCAAGTCGTAAATCAAGGAATTAATATAAAGACCTGTTCCGCCAACAACTATAGGAAGTTTTTCTTTGGAGTTTATTTCACTAATAAATTTTTGAGCATTTTCTTTATAGTTTGCAACTGTAAAGTCTTCATCTGGATCAATAATATCAACTAAATAATGAGGTATTTCTTGCATTTCCTCTTTTTTAATTTTAGCAGTACCTATATTCATATGTTTGTATATTTGCATAGAATCAGCTGATATTACTTCTCCATTTAGTGATTTTGCTAATGCAATAGATACATCTGTTTTGCCAATTGCCGTTGGACCTGTAAGTATAAGTAAATTTTCTTTCATTTTATCATCCTTTTATACAATTCTTAAAAATGCCTTTTCAATATCTTTTTTACTCATTTCTAAAATAGTTGGTCTTCCGTGAGGACAACTATTTGGATTTTCAGTTTCCTTTAATTGATGAAACAAGCTAAGTATTTCTATTTCAGACATCTTATCTCCAGCTTTAATAGCATTTGTACATGCCATCTTCATAATTTTATTTACTCTAGTCTCATAATTACTATTTATATTTGTATCTATATCTAGATTATCTAATAAATCATAGAATAAAGATTTAACATTAGGTTCACCAAATACTAGTGGTACACTTCTTATTGCTACGCTGTTTGTTCCGAATTCGCTTACATCAAACCCTAACTTTATAAAGATTTCTTTATTAGTTAAAAACTTATCCATTTCTATGCTAGTAAAGTTAATTATTTCAGGAGCTAATAATTGTTGAGAAACTATACTCTCTTCATTGAACTCTTGTAAATACTTTTCATACATAATTCGTTCATGAGCTGCATGTTGATCTATAAAGTATATCTTTTGATTCAACTTATCTTCCCCTAGTATATAAGTATCAAATACTACTCCTATAGGATCAAGATTTGAAAGAATATCATTTGTATTGTTTTTTTCTTTGTCTGCTTCTTCACATATATATTTCTCTTTTGCTAGCTTCTTATCATTTGACAAATTATCTTTATTTATTGAAAACTTATAGTCATGAGAACTTGTATAGCTTGAATCATTTTCTCGGATATCATTATACATTAAATCATTAGTGTTAGTAAAATCTTTTATCATAATATCATTTTCTAAATCGTTCTCTGGGTTTATCTTTTTTTCATATAATAAAGGAAGACTATCCTCTTTAGAAGTTTTTTCTTTATTTTTAAATTTTATTTTAGGTATTGATATAGCATCATATAAATAAGCTTCTAGTAGATCATCTATTTTTTCAATCAATTCAATTTGATTCACAAAATTAATCTCTTGTTTTGTAGGGTGTATATTTATATCTATTATTCCAGGATCTATATCAATAAATAGAATAAATACAGGAAATCTATTTAATGGTATAATTGATCTATATTTTTTTTCGATTATATTTGTAATAGATTTATTATTTATATATCTATTATTAACATAAATATATTGATGAGACCTATTGCTTCTATATAGTTTATTGTTTGAAAAATAGCCTTTAATTTTAAAGTCCTTGGTCTCTCCCTTAATAGAAATAAGATTTTCAGAGAAATCCTTTCCTAGTATACTATATATATGGTCCTTCATATTGTTATTTCTAGAAGTTTTTAATACAATTTTATTGTCTTTTATAAATTTAATAGAAGATTCTAAGCTTCCCAGAATTGTTTTATATATTATATCAGTTATATGATTTCCTTCAATTAAATCAGATTTTAAAAATCTTTCTCTAACTGGTAAATTATAAAATAAATCTTTTACTATCATAGTAGTTCCCTTTGGACTTCCTATTGTTTCTTTACTTATTATTTTACCTTCTTCAACTATAGCATGTATTCCAGCTATAGCCTTTCTTGTTTTTGTCATAACTTCCATCTTGGCCACTGTAGATATACTAGCTAAAGCTTCACCTCTAAATCCTAAAGATCTTATCTTATATAAATCATCCAATGACCCTATTTTAGAAGTAGAATGTCTCTTAAAAGCCAAATCTAAATCATCTTCTTCTATCCCTACTCCATCATCTGTAATTCTAATATAAGTTTTCCCACCATTTTTAATTTCAATTGCGATATTTTCACTACCTGCATCTAAGGCATTTTCTAATAATTCTTTAACTATAGAAGAAGGTCTTTCAATTATTTCACCAGCAGCAATCTTCTCTATAGTATTATTATCCAGTAGCTTAATTTTACCCATTATGATCGC
The DNA here is from genome assembly GCA_964567475.1 of uncultured Tissierellaceae bacterium. Lineage (GTDB taxonomy): Bacteria > Bacillota > Clostridia > Tissierellales > Tissierellaceae > CAZMMV01. The sequence goes on from CAZMMV010000011.1 coordinate 7,911, forward strand.
TCCTTATTTTTTTGCCTGTTTCTATCAAATCATAAAGCGTATCCAATGCTTCTTTTGCAGTCATATTATCTACATCTAAGTTTATAATTTTATCCATATAATAATTTTTTTGATGATCTATTAAATTTATTTGTTTGTCTTCCTTTACCTCAGTATTGCTTAAATCTATTTTATGATTACCCTCTATTAATGATAAGACTTCAGCTGCTCTATCAATAATAGTTTGATTAATACCTGCTAATTTTGCAACTTCAATTCCATAACTCTTATTAGTACTTCCTTCAACGATTTTCCTTAAAAATATAATCTCTTGATTCTTTTCTTCTGCAGTAATTGTTAAGTTTTTTATTCCTTTATTGTTTTCTTGAAGTTGAGTTAATTCATGATAATGAGTAGCAAATAAAGTTTTAGCCTTTATTTTATTAGAGATATGTTCTACAACAGCCCATGCTATACTTAATCCATCATAAGTACTGGTACCTCTACCTACTTCGTCTAAAATAATTAAACTATTTTTAGTAGCTGACTTTATAATGTTTGATACTTCATTCATCTCTACCATAAATGTACTTTCACCTTGGGATAAATTATCTGCAGCACCTATTCTAGTAAATATCCTATCCACAATTGATATATCAGCATAGGATGCAGGTACAAATGAACCTATATGTGCTAGTAGTGTAATTATAGCCACCTGTCTCATATAAGTGGATTTACCTGCCATATTAGGACCTGTTATAATTTGTATCATATTATCCCCATTATCTAGATAAGTATCATTAGGAACAAATAAATTATTTTCTATAGTATTCTCTACTACTGGATGTCTTCCATCAACAATATTTATAATTCCTTTATTATTTAAATTTGGTTTTATAAAATCATATGAATATGCAACATTACTTAAAGCATTTATAACATCTATTTTAGATATAATTCTGCTAGTATTTTGAATTCTAAGAATTTGACTTTTAATATCATTTCTTATTAATTGGAAAACTTCATACTCTAAATCTAAACTCTTTTCTTCAGCCCCTAAGATTTCATCTTCCATGCTTTTTAATTCTTTAGTATAATATCTTTCAGAATTAGTTAATGTTTGCTTTCTTATGAAGTAATCAGGCACCATAGGAATATTTGATTTAGTTACCTCAAAGTAATAACCAGAGATTTTATTAAAACCTATTTTCAAGTTCTTTATGGATGTATTATTTCTTTCTTTTGCTTCTAATTCACTTAACCACTCTTTACCATTTTTGCATATTTCTTTTATATTATCTAGTTTTTCATTGTAACCTTTTTTTATTAATCTACCTTCTTTTACTGAAACAGGAGGATTTTCTTCTATTGACTTTTCTAATAATAAGAATATATCTTCTAAATTATCTAAAGCCTTACCTAATTTTTTTATTTCTTGGTTATCAATTTCCATTAAAATATTTTTTAAATTAGGTAAAACCGATATAGAGCTTTTTATAGAAATCAAATCTCTAGCATTACAATTACCATTAGATATTTTTGTAGCTAATCTTTCAATGTCATATATTTGTTTTAAAATAGACTTTATTTCATCCATATCAGCTATATTATTAACAAAATATTCTACTGCACTATTTCGACTATTTATTGCATTTATATCAAGCAAAGGTTGTTCTAACCACTTTTTTAACAACCTTCCTCCCATAGAAGTTGAAGTTTTATCTAAAATACCTATTAAAGCACCCTTTTTATCTCTTCTTATAATAGTCTCATGGATCTCTAAATTAGCTCTTGTGTTTATATCTAAAATCATATAATTTTTCGCTTCATAATAAATTAAGTTATTAATATGTTCTAAAGTATTTTTTTGTGTAGAATATAAATAATCAATTAATTTTCCTGTAGCAATAGTAGCATAAGCCTTGTCCTCTATATCTAATGATTTAGAAGAACTAGTTTTAAAATGTTTTAAAACAGTATTCTTAATAAGATCATTATCTATAGTATTTTTTTTATAAATATTTATATATGGATTTATAGTATTTTTAATAATTTTTATCATATTTTTATTTGATATAAATTCTTCATTACATATGATTTCTGAAGGAAATATTTTACCCAGTTCATCAATTATATAAGCATATCGATTTTCTTTTTCTCCCATATACTCAGTTGTATACATCTCTCCAGTAGAGTTGTCGACATATGAAATTCCCCATCCTAAATCATCTATATAAATAGAAGCTAAGAAGTTATTAGATTTTTCATCTAAACTTCCCTGTTCCGTTATAGTTCCAGGAGTAACTACCTTAATAACATCTCTTTTTACTATTCCTTTGGCATCTTTCGGATCTTCTACCTGCTCACATATTGCTACTTTGTACCCCTTTTCAACTAATTTAATTACATAGTTATCTACAACATGGTGAGGTACTCCGCACATAGGTACTTCATTATCAGATCCTCCGCCTCTTTTGGTTAAAGTTATTTCAAGTTCTTTAGATGCAATTACAGCATCTTCAAAAAACATTTCATAAAAATCTCCCAGTCTAAAGAAAAGTATACAGTCTTCATATTCATTTTTAATTTCTGTATATTGTTTCATCATAGGTGTTAATTTTCTCAATATCCGTCCCCCTTATACATAGAAGTATTAAAGAAGCATTAAACTAAAATTCCTTCTAAAGTAAAAGTTTTTACATCTTCTATTTTTACATTTACTAATGTTCCAATAAGGCTTTTATCTCCTTTGAAGTGTACTAGCCTAAATTCTTCATTTCTTCCAGTTAAAATTTCTTCATTGTGTTTACTTATATCTTCAACTAAAACCTCAACCGTTGTATCTATTAATTTTTTATTCTTTTCTAAAGATATATCATTTAATGTATCTGTTAATCTTTGAAATCTATCATGTTTTACATCATAATCTACTTGATTAGTCATTCTTCCTGCTTTAGTACCTTCTCTAATAGAATATAGAAAAGTATAAGCTGAGTCAAATTCTACCTCTTTAACAAGTTTCAACGTTTCATTAAAGTCTTCTTCTGTTTCACCAGGAAATCCTACTATTAAATCTGTAGTAATAGCTATATTAGGAGATATCTTTTTAATCTTTTTAATTATTTTTAAATAATCTTCTCTAGTATATTTTCTATTCATGTTTTTCAAAATTTTATTACTTCCAGATTGCACTGGTAAATGCAAATGATTACATAGTTTGTCTAAAGTTCCATAACATTCTATTAGCTCATCTGATAAGTCTTTAGGATGAGATGTCATAAATCTAATTCTCTCTAAACCCTCTATTTTATTAATATCTTTTAAGAGATCAGCAAAACTATAATCCTTTTCTAAGTTTTTACCATAGGAATTTACATTTTGGCCTAATAATGTTATTTCCTTATAACCTGACTTAGCTAATTCCTTAATTTCATTTAATATATTCTCAGGCTCTCGACTCAATTCTCTTCCCCTTGTATAAGGTACTATACAGTAAGTACAGAAATTATTACATCCATACATAATATCTACAAATCCTTTATAAGAATACTTTCTATTTGCATCTGTATTTTCTACAATATCTTTAGTATCCTCAAGTATATCTACTATAGTTTTATTTGTTTTTAGATGACTTTCAATCAATTGAGGTAATTTATGTATATTGTGAGTACCAAATATTATATTAACATGCTTATGTTTAGAAAGTATTACATCTCTAATTTCCTTTTTTTGCATCATGCAGCCACAAATTGCTATCATTAAATCCGGTTTATCCTTTTTTAAAGTTTTTAATGAACCAAGGTGTCCATATACCTTTAACTCTGCATTTTCTCTGATTAAACAGGTATTATATATTACAAAATCTGCTTCCTCTAAAATCGTAGTTTCTTCATAATTCAAATTATCTAAAATCCATGAAATCTTTTCTGAATCATGTTCATTCATCTGACAACCATATGTTTTAATTAAATATTTTTTTCTATTCATTTAATATACTCTCCTTATAATATAGCTATTAATTATTATAACAAATAAAAAATAAAAATGAACTATGATAGATAAAATAATTCACACAATTTATAAGTTGTTTTAAAATAAAAATAACTATAAGCAATTTGGTTTAAAGCCCTCGCCAATAGTTATAGCTTTATTTAAATTTTATTTTTTAATTCTAAAAATTCTTTGAAAAAATCCTACTTGTTTTTCTTCAATTTCTACTAATTTACTTTTTAATTCAATATTTTCATATATTTTTTCTTTTATTTTCATCTTAAGTTTGGCATTTTCACAAATCAATACATCTCTTTCGTTAGAATTCAGTTCTTTTCTAAGATTTATAACTTCATCTTTTAATTCTTCTATTACTTTAATATTGCTTTCACTACCTTCATTTATTGCATGATATAGTTTATCAAAAAAATCCTCTTCTAATGTTGCACTTATTTCTTTTGCTATCTCATAAGTGTCAATATAAGAATTATTTCTTGATTCTACAAGTCCTTCTTCCTGATTGTTTATTAATATTTCAGGAGACTTTATAATAAGCTTGATTTGCTTATTACTAAATCCTTTATCTTGAAGAGTCTTAATATATTGTAAAGTTTCTATTTCTTTATAAGTAAAGTATCTGTGATTTGATTTATTTCTTGGTATATCTATTTCAAATTCCTTTTCATAATACCTAATTACATGAGACGCATAACCAGTTATTTCTGAAACCTCAGATATAGTATATTCATAATTAATATCCAGCATAATAATACCTCCAAATTTGTCCATTATTATACTATTCTACATAGACCTATGAAAATCCTTTATTTTTATATAAAAATTTTAAAACATTTTTTTATAAAAAAATGTTTTTTCAGATTTAAAATTATATTTTTCTGGCATTATTATTTGTTCTGTACTTCCTACAAAAAATACTCCCTCTTTACTCAAAGTTTCATTAAATTTACTATATAAAAGTTCTTTAGCATTATCTGTAAAATAAATCATTACATTTCTACAACATATTAAGTCTATATTATTAGGAAATCTATCCTTTAATAAATCCATCTTTTTAAATTCTACACAATTTTTAATTTCATCAGAAATTTTATATGAATTTTCTATTTTTGTAAAATATTTTTTTATGAATTGTGTCGGAAGATTAGATAAAGATTTTTCACTATACAATCCTTGCTTTGCTTTATTAATTGCTTCATCATCAATATCGGTAGCTAGTACTTTTATTTTATTTAAAGGGAGAAAGTTTGACATTAACATAACTAATGAATAAGGTTCTTCCCCTGTCGAACAAGCAGAACTCCATATTTTTAATTGTTTTTGATTTTCACCCATTAAAAGCGGTACTATATCTTTCTCAAGAACTTTCCATTGAGATTTATTTCTATAAAATTCACTTACATTTATTGTTAGATAATTTACAAGTTGTTCCAATAATTTTTTATCCTTTTTAAGTCCTAAAAAATAATCATCAAAATCACTAAAACCATTTCGATTTAATAAAGATAAGATTCTTCTTTTCATTTGTTTTTCTTTATAGTAGTTTAAATCGATATTAATTAAAAGGTTAATATCTTTTTTAAACTTTTCATATTTAGCCATACCTTCCTCCTGAAATATAATTTAGGGCTTCAATGTAGTATTACATTAAAACCCAAATTTTAAATATATATTATTCTTTATTGATTACATCTTCAATAGTTGTATCTAATTCTTCTTTTACAATATTGTTGTTTTCGGATTCTTCATTTTCATCTGGTATTTGTTTTAAACTTAAACTAACTTTCTTTTCTTCACCATCAATATCAATTATTTTAACATTAATTGTTTGACCAATTTCTAATACATCTGAAGGTTTATCTATATGATCTTTTGAGATTTCGGAAACATGAAGTAATCCATCTACACCTTCTTTTAATCTAACAAAAGCACCAAAATCTAATAAATTAACTATTTTTCCTTCTACAACATCACCAGTGTTAACATTTTTAGAAAATGCTATCCAAGGCTCCTCAGTAGTTTCTTTTAAACTAAGAGAAATTCTATTTCTTTCTTTATCTAGAGACAATACTTTAACCTTGATTTTTTCACCTATACTAACTACTTTAGAAGGATGATTTATTCTATTCCAAGATAAATCAGATATATGAGCTAATCCATCTAATCCTCCTAAATCTATGAAGGCACCAAAATTAGTTAATCTCTGAACAACACCTTCAACTATTTGACCAACTTCTAGATTTGCCCATAATTCTTTTCTTTTATTAATTAGTTCTTCTTTTTCTATTTCTTTTCTTGATAATATAGCTCTTCTCTTATCTTTATCGAAATCTATTATTTTAGCAATTAAAGTTTTTCCTTTGTATACATTTAAATCTTCTACATAGCTAGTAGAGATTTGAGAAGCAGGCATAAATCCATTTATACCATTAACTAAAACAATTAATCCACCTTTTACAATATTTTTAACTTTACATTCTACTCTTTCTTTCTCATTAAACAATTCTTCTACTTTATCCCAATTTTTAAATTCATTTACTCTTTTAGCTGAGAGAATAACATTACCTTCTCCATCATCTAATTTAATTACATATACATCAATTTCATCTCCAGGACTATAAATGTCTTTAGGATTTACATCCTCATCATTTGATAGTTCATCTATACTAATAATTCCATCTGATTTGTAATTAATATTTACCATTACCTCATTTTTAGTTACAAATAGAACTTCACCTTTTAAAACTTGACCTCTATGAATTTTAGTAAAAGAATTTTCAATCGCTTCCATCATTTCATTATTATCTTCATTATTCATATTATCCATTGTTCTAACTACCTCCTCAATTATCCAATCAGGTGTTGAAGCACCTGCTGTTATTCCAATTTTATTAAATCTTGATACATTTTCTAAAGGCAATTCATCTGCAGTTTCAATATGAAATACATTGTTACAGTATTTTCTGCTTATTTCTGCCAACTTATTAGTATTGGAACTATGATAACCGCCTATTACAATCATAGCTTCTACATTAAGTGCTAAATTCTTACATGCTTCTTGACGCAAGTTAGTAGCATTACATATAGTATTACATATTTGAACTTCATTACCTTTTTCTTTAATAATCTCTGATAAACTTTCAAACTTCTCTTTTGTATTAGTAGTTTGAGAAACTACAGAAACCTTATCCATATTAGGTAAAGCTAAAGCTTCTTCTGTAGAATTAATTATATATGCCTTATTATCACACCATCCATTTATTCCAATTACTTCAGGATGATTTGAATCCCCAATTATTATTATATTATACCCTTGTTCTTTAAAATCTTCAACCTTTTTATATATTGATTGAACATAAGGACATGTGGTATTCTTGAAATTTAAATTTATCTTATTCATTTCATCTATTATTAATTTAGATACACCATGAGATCTGATAATTATACTACTATATTTTAATTTATCTTTTTCAATATCTTCAATTTTATTTATAACTTCTAAACCTTTATCTTCAAATTTTTTTACAACTTGTGGATTGTGAATTAAAGGTCCTAAAGAATAAAAGGTTTTATCTTTATTTAATAGCTCTTTTGATGTCATTTCAACAGCTCTTTTTACTCCAAAACAAAATCCTGCATGATCAGCTATTATAATTTCCAATATCTTTCCTCCTAATTAACTTTTATTGAATAAATAGATTTTAAAATTTCTTGACTCAAAAAAGTATAATCTTCGTTATCTAATTTTTTTCCATAATAATTATAAAATTCAATAGGCTCACCTATATATACTTTTACTTTACTAAATAACTTATAATTACTTTCTATGTATACAGGTAATACAGGACTTCTAGATTTTACACTTAAAAGAGCAGTCCCTGCTTTAGCATTTTCTAAATCAAACTCTTTAACTCTAGTACCTTCAGGGAAAACTCCAAGAACTTCATCTTTTTTTAAAACCCTTAAAGCATTTTTAATTGCAGATAAATCTGATTCTTTTCTATCTACTGGAAAAGCTCCAAGTCCGCTAAATATTGAATCTAAAAATTTATTTTTAAATAACTCCTTTTTTGCCATAAAATGAATTTGTCTAGGATATATTATGGCTAAAATAACAGGGTCAAAATTATGAGTATGATTTGAACAAATAATTAATTTGCCACTATCTTCAATGTTTTCTTCTCCTATGATTTCAATCCTATATATAAGTTTAGAAAGCACCTTTACTATTGCTCTCATAATATAGTAAAAGGTCATACTTTTAACCCCCCTTAACTATAGAAATAATCTTTGTCATAACTTCATCTATACTCATTTCGCTTGTATCTATTAAATATGCATCATCTGATTGTACAAGAGGAGAAAATTCCCTATTACTATCTATATTATCTCTATTTTGGATTTCTGCTTTTATATCATCAAAGTAAATATCATTTTCTCCTTTTTCGATCAATTCTTCATATCTCCTACGACTTCTTTCTTCAACAGAAGCTGTTATGAAAAATTTGAAATCTGCATTAGGAAGTACAGCAGTAGCTATATCTCTACCATCCATAATAATAGATTTAGTTTTAGCTAAATCCTGTTGTAAGCTAACCATAGTTTCTCTTATTTCTTTGATTTTTGCTATATGAGATACATTTTTATTTATAATAGTATTTCTAATTTCTTTATTTACCATTTTTCCATCTAAATATATATTATTATTTTCAAAATTAATAGTAGTAGTTTTTAATGTAGCAATTACATCCTCTTTAATCTTTGGATTCAAATTTAAATTTAGGACTTTTAAAGTTAAAGCCCTATACATTGCGCCCGTATCTATATATTCAATAGAAAGATTTTTAGCTATTTTTTTAGCTATAGTACTTTTACCCGCACCAGCAGGTCCATCTATAGCAATAGATATATTTTTATTTTTATTTAACATTACCTTCCTCCATTTTTCATATTGAAAACAAAATTATTATATATCTTAAAATAAATCTGGTCTTAATGAGCTTGCATTTCTTAAGTAAACATGTTTAACTTCTTTTTGATTTATTTTTGAATTATAAAAGACCATTACCCTAATACACTTTCTAAGATTATTTTCAACATCCATTTCATCAAAACACATTAATCCAGCATTAGTATAGCCTAATTCTCTAGCAGCTTTTGCTGGGTAAACTTTATTTAGATCATTGGTAGAAGAAAATATTATACTTGCGACCATATCTTTATTAATTTTATTTAATTTTTCAATTTCTAATATTAATTCTTTTGTAGCATTTAATATGTCATTAGAAGTGTTTTCTAAAACAGTTGTAGCACCCCTAATAGCTATAAAGCTCATAATACCACTCCTCTAACAATTATATATTAAAATTCATTAGTAAACAAGCTCTTTCCATCTATTTTACTTTAAACTTTTATATATTATTACCAGCTAAATAACCTGTGGAATAAGCAATTTGTAAATTATATCCTCCTGTTAGTCCATGTACATCTAATAACTCACCAGCAAAATATAAACCAGCTTGTATTTTTGATTCCATAGTAGACGGATTGATTTCCTTTACGTCTATACCTCCTGAAGTAACTATGGCCTCTTCTATAGGTCTAAATGACTTAAAAGTCATAGGGAATCTTTTAATTGATTCTAATAGTTGTATTCGTTCTTCTTTCGTAATCTGATTTATTATTTTATCTGATTCAATTCCTGATAAATTTATTATTATTGGGATTATCTTTTGTGGCAATAAATCATTTAGGCTATTTTTAAATTGCTTGTTGTTATACTTTTCAAAATCTCTTAAAATTCTTTCGTCAAGTTTTTCATAGCTTAAAGCTGGTTTGAAATCTATAAATATATTAATACCGTCATTTATATATTTATGTAAATAATTACTCATAGATAAAATTATAGGTCCTGAAATTCCGTAATGTGTAAAGACCATTTCTCCAAACTCTTTATATATTAACCTTTTTTTAGCAAATGCTGATATTTCAACATTCTTTAAAGAAAGACCTTGTAATTCCTTTATCCAATTTTCCTTTACTTCTATAGGTATTAAAGAAGGATTTATATCAGTTATATTGTGTTGCATTTTCTTTGCAAAAATATATCCATCTCCTGTAGATCCTGTTAATGGATAAGATTTCCCACCAGTAGCAATAAGTACTTTATCAAATTTTAATATTTTATCCTTTAAAATAATATCAAATTTCTCTTCATTAAATTCTATATTATTTACTTTAGTATTTAACATTATATTTACTTTATTGTCTAATAAAAACTTTTCTAGAGTTTTTATTACATCTGAAGATTTATTACTATCTGGAAAAACTCTATTTCCTCTTTCAACTTTAACTTTCAAGCCGTATTTTTCTAATAATCTTATTATATCTTCATTATTAAAAGAGTAAAAACTACTATATAAAAAATTCTTATTTCTAATAATGTTATCAAAAAAGTCTTCAATAGGAGCACTATTAGTTATATTGCATCTACCTTTCCCTGTAATAAAGAGTTTCTTGCCAATTCTATCATTTCTTTCTATTAACGTTACATTTTTTCCTCTAGAAGCAGCCATTCCAGCTGCTATAATTCCTGCTGGTCCTGCTCCTATTATACAAATATTTTCCTTCATTTTCTCATCTCCATTGTAAAATCATATCATATAGACATATATAGTATATCATTATAATTATAAAATAATAAAAGAATCTTCAAGAAGATTCTTTTATTATTTACTATTTATTATTTAAATCATATACATTATATTTTTTCCATATTTTTTCTAAATCCTCAAAGTTAATTGTAATTTCTTTTTTCTTTTCTATACCAATTGATACTATTAATGCATTTATTAGGCTCATGGGAGCTACCAAAGAGTCTACAAATGATAACATATCACTACGAGCAATTAGTGATATATCTGAGTACTTTGAAGCTGGTGAAATCAAGCTATCTGTTATACTAACTATCTTACATCCCTTTTCTTTGGCAAAATCTATAGCTTCTAAGGCTCTTTTAGAGTATCTTGGATAAGATATAGCTATCATTAAGTCATTAGAATCTACTTTAAACAATTGTTCAAAAACGTCATTAGGGCCTGAAATAATAACTTTAGCATCTTTAATTAAAAAATTAAGATAAAATCCTAGATATCCTGCTAAAAAGGATGATGATCTAAGTCCTAATATATAAACATGTTTAGCTTTTAAAATCATATCTATTGCTTCCTTAAATTTGGAAGAATCAATTTCATTTATTGTAGACTGAATATTTTCTACATCTTTCTGCATTACTGTTCTTAATGCATTAGAATTACTTGAATATTTATCTGTCATTGAAATTCTTTGAACAGTTGTTAATTTGTTCTTTACTAATTCATGTAACTCTTTTCTAAGTTCTTTATATCCAGTGTAACCTAAGGTAATAGCAAATCTTACTACTGTAGACTCACTTACTCCAACAGTCTCTCCTAAATCAAATGCAGTCATAAAAGCTGCCTTGTCATAATTATTGATAATAAAATCGGCAATTAGTTTTTGCCCTTTACTTAATTCGTTAAATTTATTTTGAATGTTTTTAATTAAATTAATGTTTATATCCATAACTCTCCTTATTATAATTTTTAATTAAGTTAAAACCTTCTTCTAAAGCTTTTTCATTTAATTCTTCCGTTCCCCTAGGGACTCTGTCAATAACTGCTTTAATAAGAGATTCTTTTGAAATTATCTTAATTAATTCATGTATGCTTCCCAAGGCTACAATATTAGCAACCATAGGTTTACCTATTTTATCTTTTGCAGTATCTAAGATTGGTAATACATAAGTAGTAATATCTTTATTATCAATCTTAATTTTTATAGATGAATCTAATACTAACATACCACCTGGTTTAAGAGAATTTATATACTTATTATAAGCATCTTGTGTTAGTGCAAGCATTATATCACATTGATTGACTTTTGGATAATTTATTGTGTCTTCACTTATAATAACTTCTGCCCTACTAGCTCCACCTCTAGCTTCAGGTCCGTAAGATTGAGATTGAACTACATTTTTTTCATCATATAACGCAGCCTCTGCTAGTATAATCCCTGCTAGTATAAGACCTTGTCCGCCAGACCCTGTTAATTTTAATTTTTGAATAGACATATTATCCCTCCTTTGAAAAAGAATCTATTATTTTTTGATATTCAGCGGTGTATTCTGGTCTACTACTCTTATAGAATTCTCCAACTACAATTTTACCAACTCTTTGCTCTTCTGGTATCTTGTTATAAGCTGATATGTTTATAGAATTTTCTTTTAATCCTTTCATCATATCTACAGCTTCACCTTTTTTATTCTTTCTTCCATAATAAGTAGGACAAATAGTTACAGCTTCAATAAAAGAAAATCCTTTATTTTTTATTCCTTCTTCTACTTGTTTAATTAACATATTAGCTCCAAACACAGTACTTCTACTAACATAAGTAGCCCCTGCAGCTTGTGCTAATTTACAAAGATCGAAATTGGCATCTATATTACCATAAGGTGCCGTAGTTCCCTTATCCCCTGTAGGTGTTGTTGGAGAATATTGCCCGCCTGTCATTCCATATATATTATTGTTATATACAACAGTTGTAATATCTATATTTCTTCTAGCTGCATGAATTAAATGATTACCTCCTATAGCTGAAGAATCTCCGTCACCTGTTATTACAATTATATTTAATTCTGGATTAGATAGTTTTATGCCAGTGGCAAATGCAAGTGCCCTACCATGAGTGGTATGCATTGTATTAAAATCCAAATAACCAGAAGCCCTTGCAGAGCATCCAATTCCAGATATTATACAACATTTATCTTTATCTATTCCTAAATTATCAATAGCCTTAATTATTGCTCTTGTTACAATACCATTTCCACAACCTGGACACCATATATGAGGTAAATTTTCCGTTCTAAAATATTTTTCAACTAATTTATTAGTCATTTTGTACCTCCTTGATAAAATCAACTATTTCTTTAGGTGTTATTAATTCTCCGTTTATTCTTCCATATTTATCTACTTTAACATTTTTACCAGCTACCCTATCAACTTCTAAGAAATATTGACCCATATTCATTTCTACAACAACTATACGATTTACTTTTTTTGATAATTCCTTTAATTCCTTCTCAGCTAAAGGCCAGATAGTAATAGGTCTAAATAAACCTACTTTAATACCATTGGCTCGTAAATATTCTACAGCTTCCATAGCTGAACGAGCTGTTGCGCCAAAAGCTACTATAGCTATATCTGCATCTTCTAAATTATATTTTTTAACATCTACTATATCATCAACGTTATCTTCTATTTTATTTATTAATCTTTTTACTGATTGTTCTGCTATTAAAGGATTGCTTGAAGGGAATCCTGTTTCTCCATGTACAAGTCCTGTTATATGAAATCTATATCCTTTACCAAAGTCTGCCATCTCAGGAACATTATCACCTTTATTAACCCTATAAGGTTGATATTCTTCTGGTGGACAAGTTGGTTTTTTCCTATTATAAATTTCAATTTTATCTTTTTCAGGTATTTCAATTTTTTCTCTCATATGAGCTACAACTTCATCCATTAATAAGATAACAGGAGTTCTATACTTTTCAGCAAGATTAAAAGCTCTAACAGTTATATCAAAAGTTTCTTTAACTGACCATGGATACAAAGCTATAATAGAATGATCTCCATGTGTTCCCCACTTAGCTTGCATAATCTCCCCTTGAGCTGGTGCAGTAGGTAATCCTGTACTTGGTCCTCCTCTTTGAACATTTACAATTACACATGGTGTTTCTGTTATCACTCCATATCCAATTCCTTCTTGTTTAAGAGAAAATCCAGGACCACTAGTTGCAGTCATGGCCTTTTTACCAGAAAGAGCTGCTCCTATAGTAGCTGATATACTAGCAATTTCATCTTCCATTTGAATAAACTTTCCACCAATTTGGGGTAATCTTTCTGCAGAAATCTCTGCAATTTCAGTTGAAGGTGTAATTGGATAGCCTGCGAAAAATTTCATACCTGCAGCAAGTGCGCCTTCTACACATGCCCTATTTCCTTGCATTAATCTTACAGTCATATTAATTACCTCCTAAAAAAATTGCAAAGTCAGGACATCTTAATTCGCATTGTCCACACTGTATACATGCATCTAAATTCTTAATATTAACTTTTCCATCTTTTAATTCCAATACATCTTTGGGACAAAATTCTATACAAATTCCGCATCCTTTACACCATTCTAACTTTACATCAAGAGATTTTTCTGCCTTTATTGACAATTTTATTTCCCCCTTATGCTATATTTGTTAATTTTATAATATCAAATCAAACTAGGATTTGCAAGAATTATTTCATTTTTCTTAATAAACTTTTTTTATGCAAGTTTAGTTGCATTTCGGACAGTACAAAAAATAAAACAAGCAATTGCTTGTTTTATTTTTACATTACTTTTATATTTTATATTGGATATACTTTATTTTTCTGATCTAAGACTTCACTGTCTATTTTATATTTTTCAGCTTGCCTTTGTTTAAAAAAATCTAAAGCAACTTGAGGAAATAATGCATAACTTAATACATCTTCATCTTGTTCAATGTATTCTTTAATCTCTTCTTTATAATTATCCAGTTGAGCTTCCAATAAGTCCGCAGGTCTGCCAGTAAATATTTTCTCATCACCTATTATCTTATTTTTTATTTCTTTAGAAATTGCTATTGTAGGCTTACCATATAAACCTCTTACGTAATTTTTAGCCTCATTTGGAATCATTTTATACCTTTCTCCAGTTAATACATTAAATACTGCTTGGGTTCCAATCATTTGGCTCATAGGTGTAACTAAAGGAGGGTAGGCAAAATCTTTTCTTACTTTAGGAATTTCTTTTAAAACCTCTTCAAATTTGTCTTCTGCACCCTGACTGCTTAATTGTGAAACTAAATTTGAAATCATTCCTCCAGGCACTTGATAGATTAATGTATTTACATCTACATTTAAAACTTTTATATTTAAAAGTCCTTCTTTTAAATATTTATCTCTTAATGTCTTAAAATATTCAGACACCTCTAGCAATATATCCATATCAATATTTTCTGGATAATTAGGAGATCCTTTTAACGATACTATCATAGGCTCTGTTGCAGGCTGAGATGTACCATTTCCCAATGGAGATAGTGCAGTGTCTATTATATCAGCACCTGCTTCTATAGCTTTCATATAAGTTTGATTAGCTATTCCACTGGTAAAATGAGAATGTACATTTATAGGTATAGAAATTTCCTTTTTCATTTCTTTTACTAATTCTTCTGCCACATATGGAAGCAAAATACCAGACATATCTTTAATACATATGGAGTCAGCTCCCATTTTTTCTATTTTTTTAGCTAAATCAACATAATATTTGATATCGTGAACTGGACTAGTAGTGTAAGACATGGTCCCTTGAGCATGTCCACCATATTTTTTAGTTGACTCTATAGAAAGTTTAAGATTTCTTGGATCATTTAGAGCATCAAATATTCTTATAATATCTATACCATTTTCTATTGATTTCTTTATAAATTCATCTACTACGTCATCAGGATAATGTCTATAACCTAAAATATTTTGTCCTCGTAAAAGCATTTGTAATTTTGTTTTTTTAAAAACCTTCCTTAATTTTCTAAGTCTTTCCCAGGGATCCTCATTTAAAAACCTTAAACAAGTATCAAATGTTGCTCCTCCCCATACTTCTAAAGCATAAAATCCAACATTATCTAATTTTTCTGCTATTGGAAGCATATCTTCCAATTTCATTCTTGTAGCTATAAGTGATTGATGTGCATCTCTTAATGTTGTATCTGTAATCTTTACACCGGACACTTTACTACCTCCCATTATCATTTTTTTCAATACAATATAAAATTGGTGGATAGTTTATTTGATTAATAAAATCATATTTTATAACATTATATTTTTTTTGGTCTAAATCTTTTAAAAAGTTTTCTATTCCTTCTTTTTCATCTAAACCACCCTTATGTCCTGTATAACATGTAATTAAAAGAATTCCATTATCTTTTAATAAATTAATAGCTTT
Organism: uncultured Tissierellaceae bacterium; assembly: GCA_964567475.1. GTDB lineage: Bacteria > Bacillota > Clostridia > Tissierellales > Tissierellaceae > CAZMMV01. Next base: position 23,994 of record CAZMMV010000011.1, read on the forward strand.
AGATATACTTGTCAAGCTACTTTTTTTATTAGTTTTAATTGCTTTGTTTCCCTTAGGTAGATACCCTAAGTTATATATTATTAAATCTAACTTTTCTTTAATATATATGTCAATATTTTCATGACTATCTTCTATTAACTCAACTCTATTTTCTAGGCTTTCTTCAACTAATTTAGCCATAGTTATATTTAAAGCTTGATTCTGTATATCAAATCCATATACTTTTCCTTTATTTCCAACTAATCTAGCTAGTAACAAGGTATCATTACCATTTCCAACAGTAGAGTCCAATACCTTACAACCTTCTTCTAAATGATTATAAATAATCTCTTTAGTAATTTTTATAGTGTTTATTATTTTTTTATACCCCATTGCAAGCTCCAGAGCAATTGCAACCACTATTAAAAAAACTATCTATATCTAGGTAAAATTCATTTTTTATTTCATTTTTGAATCCTTTACTTAATAAAAATTTATTATTTCCTTTAAAATAAAGTTTGTCAATATTATTGTTTTGCAGCTTATATAGTATTGCTCTTATCAGTCCATCCCCAAGTCCGTTTCTTCTTTCCTCTTCTTTTATAATCAAATATTTTAAAAAGTATTTATCTTTTTCTAGACTTGTCTTTCCCACACCTAAAATCTTATTATCTTCTAATAAAACATAAATTATTCCATCTAAATTAAAATCCATAACATTTTCTTTAGATAAAATGTCTTTAATATCTTCTAAATCATTCTCTTTATATTCTCTTAAGATAATCATATACTTGTCCCCTTTAAATTAAAGTTTTCTTAAATAAGATATTTCTTCATCATTTAAAAATCTCCAATTTCCTACATTTAGTCCTCCAATTTCTAATTCCCCTAAAGCAACTCTTTTAAGTTTTTTAACAGGATGATTTATTCTTTCACACATGTTTTTTACTTGTCTGTTTCTACCTTCATGTATAGAGATATCTAAAATAGATTCATCCTCATATTTTTTCGCTATTTTAACAGAAGCCTTAGCCGTTTTTTTACCTTCTAGCATAATTCCATTTCTAAATCTTTCTAATTCCATTCTATTGGGAACACCCTCTACTATAGCTATATATCTTTTAACTACTTCATTGCTTGGGTGAGTAAGCTTGTAAGTTACATCTCCATCATTAGTTAATAACAAAAGACCTGTAGTATCTACATCTAATCTGCCTACAGGAAATATTCTTTCTTTAACACCTTCAATTAAATCTGTTACAATTCTTCTTCCTTTTTCATCATTTAAAGTAGTTACATATCCTATAGGTTTATTAAGCATTATATATACTTTGTTTTTTTCTCTTTTTATTAATTTATCATCTACCTTTACTACATCTTTGTTTATATCTATCATTGTACCCATTTCTATAACTATTTTATCATTAACCTTTACTCGTCCCAATTTAATAATTTCTTCTGATTTTCTTCTAGAAGCTACCCCGCAGAGTGCCATATACTTTTGTAATCTCATTTTATTCCCCTTTCTAATTTAAAATTTATTATTGCTATGTTATTTTTTAAATTTACCGATTAATCGTTTAAATATATTCAACTTTCTAATAGAGAATTTAGAAATTAATTTATCTTTATTTATTAATTGATTATCTAAATAAACATATATCTCTCCTATGGTATCATCTTTATCAATAGGTAGATTTACTTTATCAGGTGTTAATATATTTATTTTAACCTTTTTTATTTCATCTTTTTTCAAAGGGTAAAATAAATCTTTTTGTGTTACAAGATCAATATATTCTTTACTTCCATCCTCTATTTTTATTTTTTTCATAAATTGATTTTTATCATATATAATATAGGGTTTAAAGTTATCAAATCCATAATCCAACAATTTATAATTATCATTAAACCAATCGTTTGCCTTAAAGACTATAGAGATTAAACGCATTTCATTTCTTTTAGCAGATGAAACTAAACATCTTCCTGATTTAGTAGTATAGCCTGTCTTTACACCATCTCCACCTTGATATTGCCAAAGTGTCTTATTTTTATTTTTATAATAATTGTTTTCATCTCTTTTTGATACATAGGTTTTTGTTCCTACTATTTTTTCAAACTCATCGTATGAAAAAGCTTCTCTTGTTATAAGTGCTAAGTCATAGGGTGTAGTATAATGACTTTCATCATGAAGACCATTTGGATTTACAAAATTTGTATTTAATGCTCCAATATCTTTAGCTTTTTTATTCATTAATTCAACAAAATCTTCTACGTTTCCTCCTATGTGACTAGCGACAGCTACAGCTGCATCATTTCCAGATCTTAGCATTAGACCATAAAGTAAATCCTCCAAGGTTATTTCTTCATCTTCTTTTAAATATATACTTGATCCTTCTACCCCTACACTGTCCTTATTAATAACTACCTTATCTGTGAGATTTCCTCTTTCCAATGCTACTAATGCAGTCATTATCTTAGTTGTACTAGCCATTGCCATTTTATTATGACAATTTTCTTCATATAAAATCCTTCCACTTATACTATCCATTAAAATATAAGCTTGTGCGGTTAATTCCATATTTTCACCATATACTATATTGAAATTTAATATAATAATCAATAGTAAAGCTATATATATTGTTTTTTTCATATAATACCTCCATTTATTTTTTAAGATTATTCTTAAAAAATTATCTAAAAAAGATAACACTAAGCTTAGTATTATCTTTTTCTTATATATTATCCTGACTTTCTGTAAAGTCCTTTAATGGAGGTAAGTCTTCTAACTTTTCTAAACCAAAACTTCTAAGAAAATTATCTGTTGTTCCATATATAATAGGTTTTCCTACTCTATCTAATCTTCCCTTTTCTATAATTAATTCATTATCTATTAATGTTTCAATAGCTCTATCACATCTTACACCTCTAATTGCCTCAATATCTGATTTTATAACGGGTTGCCTATAGGCAATAATAGACAATGTTTCTAATGCAGCATTAGATAAAGTTTTTGATGATTTTGGAGTAGAAAGTTTTTTTAACCATTGAAAATGATCTGGTCTTGTTCCTAGTTGATAACTTTTTTTTATTTTTATTATTCTAAGGCCTCTTCTATTATAATCAAAGTCATCTATCATTTCCTCTAGCATCTTTTCTATTTTATCTTTATCTATTTCTAAAATATCAGCAATATCTTTGCTTTCTAGGGGATCACCCCATACAAACAACAATGCTTCTATAATTGATTTTATTTCTTTTGCATCCATAAACTACTCCTTTATCCTTCTTTAATAATAAACAATTCTGAGAAATCTTTTTCTTGCTCTATATTTATATACTTAGACCTAATCAATTCTAAGATAGATAAAAAATATATAACAATTTCACCTTTGCTAATATCTGAACTAAACAATTCACTAAATTTTAATATATCTTTGTCTTCTAATTTAGATTTTATATTTTTAATACCTTCTTCTAGGGTATATTCTTCTCTTTGTATAAAATTAGTATCTAAATTTTTTATTTTCTTTTCATTTTTTTTAACTATCTTATTTATAGACTTTAACAACATATCTATACTTAATCCTTTAAGCTCCAATTCATCATCAACATATTCTATTAATTCTTCCCTTGGTTTAAAAAACATCTTAGAATAAATGGATTCGGATTTTTTAAGTTCTCCGGCTGCTTCTTTATATTTCTTATATTCAACTATTCGCCTAATTAGCTCTACCCTAGGATCTACTTCTTCCATTTCCAATTGTTCCCCTGAATTATTTATTTCTTGAGGAAGTAACATTTTGCTTTTTATTTCTAAAAGAGTGCTAGCCATTAAGAGAAATTCACTAGTAACTTCTAAATTCAATTCTTCCATTCCTTGAATATATTCTATAAACTGCTCTGCAATAATGTTTATGGGTATATCATATATATCTATCTCCGCTTTATCAATTAAATGAAGCAATAAATCCATAGGCCCTTCAAATGCATCTACTATTATTTTATATTCCATAATTCTACCCCTACTTTATAATTATAAATTAAGTATACTCTATATAAAGACTCCCACTATAACATTATACAACCTCGACCTATTAAAGTCGAGGTTATTAAATAAATCTTGTGTTTATTGTCTAGCTAAAAAAGAATTAAACTTCTTTTTAGCATATCTAGAAAGCTTGCTTTTTTAACACTATCTTTTGCAACTAATTTTATTCTATCAATTTCTTTGCCATTAAGACTTATTATCATACTACCTATTTCTTCTCCTGCTTCTAAAGGTGCCTTAATACTTTCCTCTAATAAAACTTCCTTATGGACATTGCCTTCTTGTCCCTTGGATACTAGTACAAAGCTGTCTTCTTTTAATATAGCATCTATTGTTGATACATGACCTTTTTCTACTTTTATAGAATCTATAATATCACCCTTTTCACCTATCATTAAAGAGTCATAGTTTGCAAATCCAAAGTCAAGCATTCTCTTAGCTTCATTAAATCTATCCTTCGAAGTATCTGCCCCCATAATTACTCCTATAAGTTCTAAATTTCCTCTCTTAGCAGAAGCAGATAAACAATATCCAGCCTCATTAGTTGATCCTGTCTTAACTCCTGTAACATTTTGATATTGTTTTATTAACTTATTAGTATTTACTAAAGTTTGGATTTTGTCTTTTTTCTTGCCTACCTTCATATCATACATATAAGTAGTCAACCACTCTTTTGCTATGTCATATTTCAAAATTTCTTTAGACATTAAAGCTACATCATATGCAGATACATAATGTTCTTCATTAGGTAAGCCATTAGCATTCTTAAAATGTGTATTATTCATTCCTAATTCTTTAGCTCTTTTATTCATCATTTTTACAAATGCTGCTTCAGATCCTGCAATATATTCTGCCAATGCTACTGCTGCATCATTTGCTGACCTAATCGCAATAGCTTTAAATAATTCTTCTACGATTTGTACTTCACCCATATCTAGATATACTTGAGTTCCTCCCATAGAAGATGCATATTCACTTACTAAAACCTCATCACTTAAAGAAATTTTTCCTGACTTAACAGCTTCTAAGCCTAATAATATAGTCATTATCTTTGCAATACTAGCAGGTGGTAACCTTTCATCTTTATTTAATTCATATATTACCTGTCCAGTATTAGCATCCATAATTAAGGCTGACTTTCCTTTAACGTCTAATTCTTCTACTGCTATGGTTTCTAAAGAAAATGAGGCTAAAAGTAAAATAATTAAAGTAATGGATACTAATCTCTTCTTCAATTTACTCACTCCATTTCATTTATTTACTCTTATCTTTTCCCCAAAATCTTTCGTTATACAATTTATTAATGATTTACAATAATTAACTATTTATCTCTTTTAAAATAAGTTTTTTATGTTCTTTGTTTTTATCACCTATAACTATTATGTTATTTAGTTTTTCTTCAACCTCTTTAGCCTTTTCCATATTATTTGAATGTATATATACTAAAATATCATTTTTTTCTACCTTATCATCTACTTTTTTATTTAGCATAAGACCTGCCGATAAATCTATTTTGGAATCCTTAGTTTCTCTACCTGCTCCTAAAATTAAAGAACAAACACCAATTTCTTCTGCATTAATAGATTTTACATATCCAGACTTATTAGATCTTAACTCTATAATATATTTAGCTTTTGGTAACAATTCAGGGTCTTTTATGTATGAAATATCTCCTCCTTGACATTTTACCATTTCACAAAGTTTTTCATATGCTTTACCTGTTTCTACTGATTGGATTAACATATTTCTTCCTTCTTTTTCATCTTTTACTTTTTTAGCTAAAACTAAAAGCTTAGAAGCTAAAACCAAACATAATTCATATAGATCCTTTGGTCCTTGTCCTTTTAAAGTTTTTATGGCCTCTTTAACCTCTAGTGTATTGCCTATGGCATTGCCAAGAGGCTCATCCATATTAGTTACTAAAGCTACAGTTTTTCTTCCAAATGAATTTCCTATGCTAACCATCTCATTTGCAAGATCTATAGCTTCATCTGTACTTTTCATAAATGCTCCAGAACCAACTTTAACATCTAAAATTATAGCATCAGATTTTATAGCTAGTTTCTTGCTCATTATACTAGCAGCAATTAAGGATAAATTATCCACAGTTGCAGTTACATCCCTAAGTGCATATAGTTTTTTATCTGCAGGTGTAATATTTCCAGTTTGACTAATTATAGATATATTTATATCATTAGCTATATTTACAAACTCTTCGTTATCCAATTCCACTCTAAAACCCTTTATAGCTTCCAGTTTATCTAAAGTACCTCCAGTGTGACCTAATCCTCTACCTGACATTTTCACAAAGGGTACGCCGCAAGCAGCTACCATAGGACCTAATATCAAAGTAGTAGTATCTCCAACTCCACCTGTAGAATGTTTATCAACCTTGATACCTTTAATAGCTGATAAATCATAAGTATCTCCTGAATTAATAATAGCCTTTGTTAAATCTAAAGTTTCTCTTTTATCCAATTTATTTAAATAAATTGCCATAAGAAGTGCTGAAATTTGATAATCTGGAATATTATCATTTGTGTAATTTTCAATAAAATAGTTTATTTCCTCTGTTGTTAAAGAAAGTCCATCTCTTTTTTTCTTTATAATATCGTAAACTCTCAAACTATCACCCCGCTATATATTAAGTAAAATTTCAAGTATTAAACTTTCAAAATTTTTCTTTACTCTCATAGATGTTTCCACAACTTCATTATGATTTAAAGGCTGATCTAATATGCCGCTGGCCATATTTGTTATACAAGATATTCCTAAAACCTTTATACCTTGATGATTTGCTACAATTACCTCTGGTACTGTAGACATTCCAACTGCATCAGCACCTAAAATCCTTGCCATGTTAACCTCTTGAGGTGTTTCATATGTTGGTCCAGTTAACCACATATAAGTTCCTGATTTAAGATTTAATCCTTGTTTTTCTCCTACTTTTTTTGCAATATCTATATATTCCCTATTATAAGCCCATGTCATATCTAAAAACCTAGGTCCTAGTTCATCTAGGTTTTCACCTATTAAAGGATTATTTCCTGTAAAATTAATATGATCAGATATAATCATTAAGTCTCCTGGATTAAAATCAGTATTAACTCCTCCAGCAGCATTAGTAACTAAAAGGCTTTCTATACCTAATCCACTCATAACTCTAACTGGAAAAGTTACCTCTTTTAAATTATAACCTTCATAAAAATGAAACCTTCCCTGCATAGCAATAACAGTTTTATTACTTAATTTTCCAATTACCAGCTGTCCAGCATGTCCTTCTACTGTTGATTTTGGAAAGTTAGGTATTTCTTCATACTTTATCTTTATAGGATTTTGAATTTCATCAGCTAAACTTCCCAATCCAGAACCTAATATCATACCAATTTCTGGGCTCTCTTTAATTTTTGAAGATATAAACCTTACTGATTCTTTGATTTTTTCCATATAATTCATTTTATTCCTCCTATGCTCTTGGGTGAGACTTTTTATATACTTCTCCCATTTTTCTGTTATCTGATGCAAAATTATAAATTTGTGTAGTGGATATATCTGAATGACCTAATATTTCTTGTACAGTTTTAATATCTGCTCCATTTTCTATTAAATGAACAGCAAAAGAATGTCTAAAAGTATGTGGTGTTATTATTTTAGTTATACCTGCTTCTTTAGTGTATGATTTTATTATCTTCCAAACACCTTGCCTTGTTAATGAATCTTTTCTATAATTTAAAAACAAAGCTTCTACGCTTGCATTATTTATAGGTCTATACTTAGTAATGTAATGAGTTAATGCTTCTATTGCCGATCTACCAACTGGAACTATTCTAATATTATCCTCATTTTCTTTTATCTTTAAAATCCCCAATTCTAGTTCAATATCTTCAATATTTATTGAGATTATTTCTGAAACTTTTATTCCTGTTGCATATAATAGTTCCAACATGGCTTTATCCCTGGAACCTTTAAAAGTATTAGTATCTGGTTGGGACAATAAAATATCTAATTCTCGTTTTGTTAAAATAGAAGGCATTCTTTTTTCTGATTTTGGAGATTTTAAATTTAACGTTGGATCTTCTTTAATCATATTATTATTAAGTAAATATTGAAAAAAGCATCTAATAGATGCTAAGTTTCTTGATATAGTAGAAGTCGCATTGCCATTTCTTTGTAAGTTCATTAAGTATTTTATTATAATAGTTTTATCTGTTTTTCTATATTCATTAATTTCGTTCTCAGATAAATAATTTTTAAATTTATAAACATCTCTAATATATGCATCTAAAGTATTTTTACTTAAATTTTTTTCGTTCTTTATGTATTCTAAATATTCTTCTAAAATTTTTTTTGACATATTTTACTCCTTCCTATAGAATTAAAAAATTAAATTTATATTCCTATAAGCTTAAATGAAATTAAAACTAAAAAACTTTCTAACAGAATAGTAAAAAAAATAATCAAAAAAAATAACAATAGAATTATAGCATAATCTGTTAAAGTAATAATTTCTAGTTTACTATTTTTTGAACATTTACAAGAAATAGATCTTATTACACTCATGGCAGCAACAATTAAAAATATAGGAACTAATATTAAATGATTAGGTAAAGATCCTAATATAGAAAGTAAAAAACCTTTAAATCCGAACCCTTTTACAAAATAACCTACAGTTAATCCAATAGACATACCTTTAAAGCAAATAATTAATGGGGTTATTAACATTCCAAAATTTAAAAATCCTAAAATCCAAATAATTAATAAAATCTTCATATTAAAAAATAAAGAAGATTTAAATATATCTATAGATGTATAATTTTTATTCTCTAAATAATTAAAAATATAATTAAAATGCGGTAGTAAATCTGATTTATTATTTGTATTTATCTTTAATATAAGTATTGAGCCAAGTATTATGCCTATTACTATGAATAAACTTAAAAATAAATATATAATATAATTTTTTTCTAAATGTCTTTTACTTATGTTTATTAATTTTCTAAACAAGATATCCTTCCCCCTTTGCATACAAGCCTTAAGAAATATTATGCCAAAAGAAAGGATATTATAACTTTATTACTTATTTTTTATAAATTTTTTAGCTAATTGAATACCTATAATAGTTTTACTATCAAGTATTTCTCCCCTATCTACCATTTTTTCAAGATCATCTATTTTAAACTGTACAGTTTTTATAAATTCTCCAGAATCAGGCTGGGCCTCACCTTGTATTAAATCTTTTGCTAAAAACAAATATATTTTTTCATTAGAAAATCCAGGAGATGTATAAAATTCTAATAGATATTCCAAATTATCAGTAGTTATCCCTGTTTCTTCTTTTAATTCTCTGGTCGCAGTTTCAACTGGTTCTTCATTTAATTCTACTTTACCAGCAGGTAATTCCAATAAAAATCTTTCCACTGCCTTTCTATACTGTTCTACTAATATGATACAATTATCTTCAGTAATGGCAAGTATCGCTACTCCACCTGGATGTTCTATTATTTCTCTTTTAGAATACTTTTTATCAGGTAACTCTACTGTATCAATTCTTAGATTAAGTAATTTTCCCTCATATAGTTTATCTGATTTCATTGTTTTTTCTTCAAAATCCATATGTCTTCCTCCTCTGTATAAATATTTAAAATCCACAAATAATAAAACCATAATAATATCGACATATTAATATCATATCCTAATTCTTTAAATACTTCAATAAATTATTATCAAACGAATAAAAATAAACATACTTGATTTTAGAAAGTATATTTATCTTTATTCTTTATTTATTTTTATATATTTGAACCTAAACTTTCCTCTTCAAGTCTTAATTTATCTGCAATAAGTGCTATAAATTCACTATTTGTAGGTTTACCTCTACTATTATTTATAGTATGACCAAACATTTCATTTATGGTATCGACCTTACCTCTAGTCCAAGCAACTTCAATAGCATGTCTAATAGCCCTTTCAACTCTAGAAGGAGTAGTATTAAATTTTGAAGCTACTCTAGGATATAATTCTTTAGTAATAGCACCTAAAAATTCCATATTTTCAACAACTAGTCCTATAGCTTCTCTTAAATATAAATATCCTTTAATATGAGCGGGAATACCTATTTCATGTATAATTTCTGTGATTTTGGACTCTAATGATTGATTGTTTTGTTGAAAGTTATTTTCTCTAACAAAATAAATATTTTCATTCTTAATATCCGTATTTGTTTCAATATTAGATATTTCCCTTAATCTTTTTATAAAAACCTCAAAATTAAAAGGTTTAACAACATAATATTCTGCACCTAATTCAAGTGCTCTTTGTGTAATTCTATCTTGACCTACGGCAGATAATATAATTATTTTCGGAAAATAATTATCATCTGACTTTTGAATCCTTTCCAATACTTCTAACCCATCTAAATGAGGCATAATAATATCTAATAATAAAACATCTGGTTTTTCTTTACTTATTATCTCTAATGTCTCTACACCATCCTTAGCTATTCCCACAATATCAAATTCTTCATAAGATGATATGTATTCAAAAAGTATTTGACTAAATTCTCTATTATCATCTGCAATTACCAAACTAGTCTTTTTCATCATTTTCCCCCCTGATATCATAATTTTCATTATATTACCATTATAACACTTACTATATATAATATTCGACAAAGATAGTAAAACTCCTCTTTTATTTGAGAAATATTTTTTTATGAATAATTTAAATACAACAAAAAAAGAAGCCTATGGCTTCTCTTTTTGTTGTAACATCCATTCTATATACAAACCGTATCCTTTTGTAGGATCATTTATAAAAACATGAGTAATAGCACCAATCAATTTGTTATTTTGAATAATAGGACTACCACTCATTCCTTGAACTATACCACCAGTCTTATTTAATAATTTTTCATCAACAATTTTTAATATCATACTTTTCTGTTGAGCCTTGGATTGAGCTTCTAATTTTGTTATTTCCACTTCAAACTTTTCTACTTTTTCCTTATCTAAAGTTGACAAAATATAAGCTTTACCCTCTTTTACTTCATCTTTAAATCCAATTTGAATAGGTTCTTTTAAGTTTTTATCTAAATAACTACTACTTATATTTCCATATATGCCAAACTCCGAGTTAACATCTATATCTCCTATAATGTTGTCTGTTTCATAAAAAGCTCCCCGTATTTCTCCAGGAGAACCTTTTTTCCCTTGTTCAATTTTTGATATATTAGCACTCATTATCTTTCCCTCATCAACAGGCAATAAATCACCTGTATCTAAGTCTACTATTCCATGTCCTAAAGCCCCAAAAGAATTATTGTTATAGTCTAAATAAGTTAGAGTACCTATACCAGAGGTTTTATCTCTAACCCATATTCCTAATCTATAACAATTATCTTGTATACTTTGTATAGGAACAGTCTCTGTAACAAATTCACCCTTGTTTCTTTGAATCAGAATTTTCATTTTTGAATCTTTTATTTCATTTAACATATTGACAAAGTGTTCCGCATCTTTAATTTTCGTTCCATTTATTTCAATAATATTATCTCCAACTTTTAAACCAGCTTCCTTTGCAGGACTATTTCTTTTGCCATCAATTCCTATTACATCTGTAACCGCAACTATTAATACACCCTTAGTATTTAATCTAACTCCAATAGCATTCCCACCTGGTATTAACATAGGTCTATCTACAACATTTATATTATAATTTTTAACTGGAATAAAACCTAAAAGTTTTAACTTTATTTCAGCTTCTCCTTGATCTATTCCATTTAAATTATAAGACTTTTTAAATCCTGTAACATTTGCTTGGCCTAGAGATGCTTCTATTACATTTTCTTTTTCTTGATTACAATCTAGAAAAAATGGAAATGCAACATCTATATTTTTATTTTCTCCTTTAACAATATCAATACTTGAAGGATAAAATAAAATTTGATTTGATTGAATGCTTAAACTTAATAATATTATTATTAAAGTTATGATTAAAACCTTGTGACTAAATTTTAATTTATCCAAGTATAATCACTCTCCTAGTTGGCTTTAAA
>CAZMMV010000012.1:0-33936 GCA_964567475.1 uncultured Tissierellaceae bacterium
CTTTTTAAAGGACTTTAGATTAAATAAAATCGTCTAAGGTCTTTTTCTTTGTAAAACAGCTGATTTTATTTTAATATATTAGATATAATAGTATTACTTGTCAAAGGTATATCAAAGAAATTTATTTAGGATGTGAAAAAATGAAAAGAAAAGATTTAATAGAAAATTACAAGAAAACTCCAGTTACCTTTACATTTCTTATAATAATAATTGTGTATTTTATAATTATGGCTTTAAATGGAGGAACTACAAATGGTCAAAACTTAATCAAATTTGGTGCTTTATTTCCACCATTTGTTTTAGCTTTTAAGGAGTATTATAGATTTGTAACATCTATTTTTATTCACATAGGAATAATGCACTTATTTTTTAATAGTTATGCTTTATACATATTTGGAACACAAATAGAACGAGTAATGGGTCATGTAAGATATCTAATGTTTTTCTTACTTACAGGAATAGGTGGAAATATAGTTACTTATTTTTTTAATTTTGATACTATTTCAGCAGGTGCATCTGGTAGTTTATTTGGTATACTTGGAGCATTTGTTTATTTAATTCAACATCATAAAGACATAATTAGTAGTCAGGGAAGGAAAAGTATATTTAAGCTTATTGGGATAAACTTAGTAATTACAGTACTAAGTCCAAGTATAAGTATTACGGCCCATTTTGGAGGTCTTATTATAGGATATTTATTATCTTATATATTTATAAAATAGGAGTGATTAAGTGATTGAAAAAGTATATATAACGGGTCATAAAAATCCAGATTCAGATTCGATTTGTTCAGCTCTTGCTTATGCAGAGTATAAAAATGCCAGTGGGAATATGAAAGCTATTCCTGTAAGACTAGGTAATATAAATAGAGAAACTAAATTTATATTAGATTATTTTCAAGTAGAGTTACCTACTCTTTTAGAAACAGTTAGGTTAAGTGTAGAGGATTTAGATTTTGATAAGATAGCTCCTATTACTAGGGATATTTCTTTACGTATGGCCCTAGAATTAATGAAAAGTAATAATTTAAACAGTATTCCTGTAATAGACGATAATAAACAATTATTAGGAATTATAACAATATCAGATATAATTCAATCTTATATAGATGTATGGGACAATATGATATTAGGAAAATCACAAACATCAATAGATAATATTATAGATACACTTTCAGCTAGTCCAATATATATACCAAAAAAAATAAAAAGTTTCAAAGGAAAGCTTTTAGTTTTGGCCATGAAAGCAGATAGCATAGGAGAATTTATAGAGGAAGATGATATAGTAATATGTGGAAATAGAAAAGAGTTACAAGAGATTGCTATTGATAAAAATATTTCTTTGATGATTGTAACTGGAGATGCTGAAGTAGACGAAGAAATTTTGAAAAAAGCAAGAGAAAAAAATGTATCAGTTATATCAACACCACAGGATACTTTTACAACATCTAGATTGATAACTCAATCTATTCCTATTGATTACGTGTTTACAAGAGAAGGTGTAGTAACTGTTAAAGTAGATGATTTAGTTGATGATGTAAAGGTTAAAATGGCCCAGACTAGATATAGGTCTTATCCTGTAATAGATCATAATAACAAAGTAGTAGGATTGATATCTAGATATCATCTAATATCTAGCATGAAGAAAAAAATAATATTAGTAGATCATAATGAAAGAAGTCAGTCTATAGATGGTGTAGAGGAATCAGAAATATTAGAGATAATAGATCATCATAGAGTTGCAGATGTATTTACTGGAACACCAATTTATTTTAGAAATGAGCCTGTAGGAAGTACAGCTACTATAATAGCATCAATATTTTTTGAAAATGGAAGAAGGCCTTCCAAAAAAATAGCAGGAATATTAGCAGCGGCTATTATATCTGATACATTATTGTTTAAATCACCTACAACTACAAATACAGATAAAATAATGTTGAAGAGATTAGAGAAGATAGCAAATCTAGATGTAGAAGAATTTGCTATGGAAATGTTTAAAGCAGGGACTTCTTTAACTGGAAAAACTCCTAAGGAATTATTAAATGAAGATTTTAAAGTATTTACTATAGATAAAGATAAAGTAGGTATAGCTCAAGTATATACAATGGATCCAGGAAGCTTAAAAGATATGAAGTCTGATCTTTTAGATTTGATGGAAGAAAGAAGAAAAAGTGAAGGATATGCAACATTTATTCTTATGTTAACAGACATATTTAATGAATCATCAGAAATAATATTAGTAGGAGAAAACAAAGAAGAAATAGGAAAGGCTTTTGGTAAAACTATTGAGAAAAACTCATTCTATGCACCAGGAATATTATCAAGAAAGAAACAAATAGTACCACCAATTACAACTTATATAACAAATATAAAAGAAATGTAGCTTAAAGGATAAAACTGCAAGAAAACATACAATGTTTTTCTGCTGTTTTATTTTTTGATGATATAAAGGGAAGCATCATCTTGAACTTCTGCATAAAAGATTTCATCTATATTATTTATCTTTTGTCTCTTTATTTCAGTTTCAAGCCAATCTATACTTAATCCGAGTTCTTCTAGATTTTTGTAAACTATATAAGAATCTATAATTACACTAGTGGGAAGATGCTTAGGAGAATAAGTTGGGATTTTCATATCTGCCTTTGTTGGATTTAAATAATCTTGTTTTTTTAAAATACTTAGATTTCCATTAGCTTCTAAAATAGCATAATCTACTTCTAAGATAGAAAAAACACTTTGTTCTCTAAGCATCATCAATATATCATCTATACTCATTTTAGTTCTTTTCATAGATTTTATTTGAAAATGGCCATTTTTAATTAATATAACTGGTTGACCCTCAACTAATAGTCTTGCTTTAGATGACTTTAAGGCAATATAGGATATAGAAATAGTGAGTAGACACCACCAAATCAAACCTATTATTTCTTCGAAAACAGAATTATCGCCATTTGATATTATATTAGCAGCTAGTGAACCTAGTGTTATACCTGTAACATAATTAAAAAATGTCATTTGACTCATTTGTTTTTTTCCAAGAAGTCTTGTTAAAATTAGTAATATAAGAAAAGATAAAGTTGTTTTTAAAATTATCATAAGTACCTCCATGGAAATATTATGTGGATAATTTAAATATTTATTACAAATGGGAAGAGTAGAGAAATAATATATATTCAAAAATGGAAATAATAATTAACATTAAGTTAATACTATAATTGTAATATAATGACTATGATTATATAATTAACTAAAGGAGGCAAAAAAATGTTTGAAATTAATAAAGTGTATCATGGATTTAAATTATTAGAAGAAAGCAAAGTAGATGAATTACAATCAGTTGCAAGGGTTTTTCAACATGAAAAATCTGGTGCTAGACTGATGCAAATAGAGAATGATGACGATAATAAGGTGTTTTCCATAGCTTTTAGGACTCCACCAACAGATAGCACTGGAGTACCTCATATATTAGAGCACTGCGTATTATCTGGATCAAGGAAGTATACTACTAAGGAACCTTTTATGGATATGTTAAAAGGTTCGCTGCAGACTTTTATCAATGCTATGACATTTAGTGATAAAACTCTTTATCCAGTGGCTAGTAGAAATGAAAAAGATTTCTTTAATCTAATGGATGTTTACTTGGACTCAGTCCTATATCCAAAGATTTATGAAATACCTGATATATTTATGCAAGAAGGTTGGCATCATGAAATATTTAATAAAGAAGATAATATAAAATATAAGGGTATTGTTTATAATGAAATGAAGGGTGCATATTCATCACCTGAAAGTATTCTTCAGGAAAAAATAAGTGAGTCTCTGTATCCTGATACTCCCTACAAATATTCTTCAGGAGGTAATCCAGATGTAATTCCTGAGCTTAGTTATGAGGATTTTTTAGATTTTCATAAATCTCTTTATCATCCATCTAATAGCTATATTTATCTTTATGGAAATGGAGATATAGATAAACAACTTTCTCATATAGATGAAAACTATCTAACAAATTTTAATAGAATGGAAGTTGATTCTCATATTGAAAAGCAAAAACCTTTTAAGTCTACAAAGGAATTAAAAGACTTTTATTCAATTTCAATGGATGATAATGACAAGGATAAGAGTTATTTAAGTCTTAATTTTGTACTGGGAGACAATTCAAACTTAGAAAACTTTTTAATGACGAATATAATTACTCAAATATTGATAGAATCAGAGGCTGCACCTCTTAAAAAGGCATTAGTTGATGCAGAAATAGGAGAAGATATATTTTCAGCTAATGTAGGTGGTTTGCAATCTAGTTTTGGAGTTGTGGCAAAAAATACTTCAATAGATAAGAAAGAATTATTTAAAGAAACTATATTTAAGACCTTAAATGAAATAGTAAAAGAAGGTTTAGATAAAAATTTAATAGAAGCGTCTATTAATATTGTAGAATATGATTTAAGAGAAGCTTCTAAGTTTCCTACTAAAGGAATTATTTATAATATCCTAGCACTAAATAGCTGGCTATACGATGGTAATCCAATAAGTCATCTTAAATATGGGGAAACTATAGAAAAATTAAGAAAAAATATTAATAGTGATTATTTTGAAGAGTTCATTAAGAAAAATATTATTAATAATCCTCATAGTTCCCTTGTTATTATAGAACCGAAAAAGGGTTTAGCTGACAACAAAGATAAGGCAGTTGAAAGAAGGCTAGAGGAATATAAGAAATCTCTTACTGAAGAAGAATTAGAAACTTTAATTTTAGAAAACAATAAATTAAAAGATATGCAGTTATCTGATGATACTGAAGAAGCAAAAGCTACTATACCTAAATTATCAGTGTCAGATGTTGATCCTAAAGCAGAAGTAATAGATCAAGAGATAATAAAAGAAAAGGATAATACTATACTTTTTCATGATATATTTACTAGTAATATAGCTTATTTAGATTTATATTTTGATACATCTATGGTTGAAGAAAAAGACATTCCATATATAAATTTATTAGCTACATTACTTGGAAGACTAGATACAAAAACAAAATCCTATGGACAGTTGTCAAATGATATTTATGTAAATACTGGAGGAATTGATTTTCAAACTGCTGCATTGAAAGATGGTAGAAACAGTGAAAGATTTAGCCCTAAAATTCTTGTTAAGGGAAAAGCTATTGGAGATGATGTTACTAAACTAATGAAGTTAATTTCAGAATTAATAGTGGATACAAAACTAGAAGATAGTGCTAGAATAAAAGAATTATTATTGCAAATGAAATCTAGAATGGAAATGAATATTATTAACAGTGGAAATGCAGTAGTTGCTGGAAGAGTTAGTTCTTATTTCTCAGCCCATGGAAAATATATGGAGAGATTAAATGGATTAGATTTCTATTGGTTTATATCTGATATAATAGAAAACTTTGATAGTAAAAGAGATAATATAATAGTTAGTCTTAAAAAGGTATATAACACTATATTTAATAAGAATAATTTAATTATTAGTTTTACTGGTGATAAAAATGATTTTTCTACTGTAAGGGATAATTTAGAAATCATAACAAGATCACTTAATAAAGAAGAAATTATAGCTAAAGAATATAATTTTAAAGAAGAAAAATTAAATGAAGGAATTCTTTCTTCTGCAAATGTTCAATATGTATCTAAGGGAGCTAATTTCAAGAAACTTGGTTATGATTACAATGGTAGTATGAGAGTACTTGGAACTATATTAAATGGAGATTATTTGCATAATAGAATAAGAGCCCAAGGAGGAGCCTATGGAGCAGGTATTTCATTTGATAGATCAGGACAGTTAACTACTTTCTCTTATCGTGATCCTAATCTTTCAGAAACTATAGATGTATATAATAATATGTCGGATTATGTTGAAAAATTAAGTTTATCACAATCTGAGCTTACTCAATTTATTATAGGAACTATAGCTAGATTAGAACCAGCTATGACTCCTCACATGAAAGGTCAAATAGCAGCTAGTAGATATATATCTAATATTGATCAAGAAGATGTGCAGAAAACTAGAAATCAAGTTTTATCAACAAAGCTTGAAGACATTAAATCTTTTGCACCATTACTTGCTGATACAATGAAAGAAGATTATATTTGTGTATTAGGTAATGAATTAAAGATAAAAGATAACAAAGAATTATTTAAAAATCTAATAAAATTAATTAAATAAAAAATAAATGGACAGCTAATGCTGTCCATTTATTTTACTTAGAATGCTGGAGCTACTCCACCATCATAAGTTTCCTCTATATATTTTTTTACTTTATCTGATTGTAAAGCTTTTAATAACTTAACAAATTTATCTTCATTTTCTTCTCCTTTTCTTACGGCTATTAAATTAGCATAAGGAGAATTTCCATCTTCTATGATTAAGCCATCTTTTAAAGGATTAAGATCTGCATCTAAAGCATAGTTACCATTGATAACTGCAGCATCGACATCTTGTAATGTAGTAGGAAGAGCAGCTGCTTCAAGGGCAGTTATTTTAAAATTATGTGGATTTTCTACAATATCATTTTCTGTAGCTTCAAGTCCTGCACCTTTTTTTAGTTTAAGTAATCCATTGTTTTCAAGTAGAATTAAGGCTCTACCACCATTTACTGTATCGTTAGGGATTGCTATTTTTGCTCCATCTTTTAAGTCGTCTACAGACGTAAAATCATTTGAATATAATGCCATTGGTTCTATGTGAACATTTCCTAAAGACACCAAATCTAAATCTTCTTTTTGGATAAATTTTTCAAAGTATGGACCATGTTGAAAGAAGTTAGCATCTAAATCTCCAGAATCTAAAGCAAGATTTGGTTGTACATAATCTGTAAACTCAATAATTTTTACATCTATTCCCTGTTCTTTTAATTCATCCAATACAAGTGAAACTAATTGTTTATGTGGATTTGGTGATACTCCGATTTTTATTTCATTGTTTTCAGATGTCTTAGCAGAACATCCTGCCAGTAGCGATAATGATAATGTTAATATCAATAATAAAGATAATATTTTTTTCATTTTAATTCCTCCAATTTTTATTTTTTATTTTTTATTTAATTTTAAAGACAAATGATTGCCTAAAAATTGAACACCTTGGACTAATATTGTTATTACTAAAACAGCTACATACATAATTTCTTTGTTCCTTCCATAATATCCATGTCGGATAGCTAAATCTCCTAAGCCACCACCACCAATGGCACCTGCCATTGCTGAATAACCTATTAAATTAATTATAGTTAAAGTTACTCCAAGTATAATAGAAGGTAATGCTTCTGGGATAAGAACCTTAGTGATAATTTCTGGAACAGTTGCTCCCATAGAAAGACTGAGTTCAATAACGCCTCTATCTACTTCTTTAAGATTACCTTCTATAACCCTTGCTACAAAAGGAGCTGCAGCAATAGATAGTGGTACTATTACTGCAGTAGTTCCTACAGTAGTTCCTACTATTAGTCTGGCTAATGGAAAGACTATGACCATTAATATTATAAAGGGTAAAGATCTTAAGACATTTATGATGCTTCCTATAATTTTATTAAATAGAGCTTTTTCCCAAATATTATCTTTTTCTGTAATTACTAATAAAACACCTAATGGAAATCCTATTAGTAAAGAAAATATCGTAGAGACAATTACCATATAAAGAGTTTCGATTAAGGAGGGCATTACTAATTCAAACATTTATATCACCTCCACATGGACATTTTCACGGTTTAAAAATGAAATGGCCTTATTTATTTCTGCATCTTCGCCTATTAACTCTAGGATTAGATGCCCTACATTGGATAATTGAAGTTTGTTAATATTACCTGATAATATATTTATATCAATGTTAAAATCTTTTATTGCTTTAGAAACTATTGGCTGTTTAGCACTATCTCCTAAGAAGCTTAGTCTTATAATTGTTCCTTTAAAGTCTTTAGGATTAATTATATCTTCCTGTATATTACCTTGTAAAGAATCTATAAAATTTCGAGCAATCTTTGTCTTAGGATATTTAAATACGTTTTCCACTGTATTTTCTTCTATGACTTCTCCGTTTTCCATAATAGCTACTTTATCACATATATCTTTTACAACTTCCATTTGATGGGTAATCATTACTATGGTAATACCAAATTCATCTCTGATTTTTTTAAGTAAGTTTAGTATAGATTTTGTTGTCTGAGGATCAAGTGCAGATGTTCCTTCATCACTAAGAAGTATTTTAGGGTTGTTAGCTAGTGATCTAGCTATGGCTACTCTTTGCTTTTGTCCACCGCTTAATTGACTTGGATAATTGTGCTTTTTATCCTCTAATCCAACATAGCGTAAAAGTTCATTTACCTTGTCTTTTATTTCTTTTTTATCCTTTTTTTCAAGTTGTAGAGGAAATGCAATATTATCAAATACAGTTTTTTGAGACAAAAGATTAAAGTGTTGAAATATCATTCCAATGTTTTTTCGTTCTTTTCTTAAGTCATGCTTATTTAAACTTGTTAAATCTACTCCCTCGACTAAAATTTTCCCGGAATTAGGTTCTTCAAGTCTATTTAAACATCTTATTAATGTAGACTTTCCTGCTCCACTTAATCCAATTATTCCAAAGATTTCTCCTTTATTAATATTCAATGAAACATTATTAACTGCATTAATAGTTTTATGCCCATTATTAAATGATTTAGAAAGATTTATTATTTCTATCAATATTATCACTCCTATATAAATAAATTAAAAAAAGCTTTCACCACTTTGCTATATGCAAAGGGACGAAAGCTTCGTGTTACCACCCTAAATTTATACTTATTTCACAATAAGTATCTTATCAAGTACGCAGAAATCATCTGTTATACTTTAGCATTATAACGTATGCATACGTGATTATCTAAAATATTTTTGATAATCAGACTCCAAGACCATATTCAGCCTGCTATTCTTTAATTCCTCTCACCAAATGGAATTTCTCTGTAAAAGCTTTTACATGCTTACTCTTCTTTTCAAAGTCATTTTTAACTTAGATATTACTTTAATACAGTTAATCAATTTTGTCAAGGGAAAACTTTTAATGCTTTTATAGAATAAAATTTAAAATCTAGCAGATAATAAAAGAGAAGTAAAAAAACTTTGAGAGGAGAGTGTTTCATGGCCCTTAAAAATACAGTTAATCTTAATAGTTTAACTCAACAAGAGCTTCAAGCAGTAAGAGAAATAGCATCAGGCCACATAACAATGAGTAAGAAATTTGGATTATATTCATCTAAAGTTCAAGATCCAAAGATAAAACAAATGTTTCAACAAGCAAGTACAGATGCAGAAACTACAGCTACTAATTTAACGAATTCACTATAGAGGAGGGTAAATAATGCAAGAAAAAGACATGGTAAATGATATATTATCAGGAACAAAAGCTAGTATAGATAGTTACACTAAGGCTATACAAGAATGTTCATGTCAAGAACTTAGAGGAACGTTAAAACAATTGAGAGATGAAGCAGAACAAATGCAATATCAATTATATGAAATAGCAGATGAAAAAGGATATTATCAAACTGCAAGTAAAGTAGATAAAAGTGAAGTAAACAAAGTAAAAAGTGGTTTAACTAGTGGATTAAATAGCTCAGGTTCATCTGGAACTTCTACACATACATCAAGTTCAGTAGGAACTAGTGCAGCTGCAACAGGTTTATCTAAATCTATTTTATCATCTAATGATTCAAATAATATGAAATAAATAATTTATGGGAACCTTTTTGGTTCCCATAAATTATTTATTGAACTTTGAATTTCTAATGGACATTTTATTATTTTTATGTTATTATATTGAAGATAAAAAAACCTTTAAACTAGTCCTGTGAGATTGGGAAGGATAGCATAATTAGATTTCAATGCATTGTTGTGCCTTCCTTTGGGGAGGCGTTTTTTGTAAGTTAATCCTTTAAAGGTTTATATACTAAAGGGGGAATACAAATGTTAACTGGAAAACATTTAATAGATCCACAAGACTTTACAGTGGATGAATTAGAAGAAATATTTGATTTAGCAGAAGAAATAATCGAAGATCCTGGAAAATTTATTCACTTATGTGAAGGAAAAGTATTAGGTAGTTTGTTTTTCGAACCAAGTACTAGGACTAGATTAAGTTTTGAAACTGCAATGCATAGATTAGGAGGTAAAGTAGTAGGATTTTCTGAATCAGCTTCTAGTTCTGTATCTAAGGGAGAAAGTCTAGCAGATACTATAAGAACAGTGGCATCTTATGCAGATATTATAGCGATGCGTCATCCAAAAGAAGGTGCTCCAAAATATGCATCTTTGTATTGTGAGGTTCCATTAGTTAATGCAGGAGATGGAGGGCATCAACATCCAACTCAAACATTAGCAGATCTTTTGACTATTAGAATAGCTAAAAATAACTTATCCAATATGACTATAGGACTATGTGGTGACTTGAAATTTGGTCGTACGGTCCATTCTCTTATAAAAGCAATTTCAAGATATGAAAATATAAAGTTCGTACTAATTTCCCCAGATGAATTACAAATACCTGAATATATAAAAACTGAAATATTAAATAAAAAAGCTTTAGATTATATAGAAGTAGAAAGACTTGAGGAAGTAATAGACAAGTTAGATATACTTTATATGACAAGAGTTCAAAAAGAACGATTCTTTAATGAAGCAGATTATATAAGATTAAAAGATAGTTATATACTTGATAATGAAAAGTTATTAAATGCAAAAGAAGATTTAACAATATTACACCCACTTCCAAGAGTTAATGAAATAAGTATGGAAGTAGATAAAGATCCAAGAGCATGGTATTTTAGACAGGCTAAATATGGTATGTTTGTTAGAATGGCAC
The DNA here is from genome assembly GCA_964567475.1 of uncultured Tissierellaceae bacterium. Classification (GTDB taxonomy): domain Bacteria; phylum Bacillota; class Clostridia; order Tissierellales; family Tissierellaceae; genus CAZMMV01. The sequence goes on from CAZMMV010000012.1 coordinate 10,848, forward strand.
TTATATCTAAATTGTTAGGAGTGAGATAATGTTAAATATAACTAGTATTAGAAAAGGTATAGTAATTGATCATATAAAGCCAGGCTACGGGATTATAATATTTGAGTATTTAAAGTTAAATAAGGCAGATTTTACAGTAGCTCTTATAATGAATGCAAAAAGTAAAAAATTTGGTCGTAAAGATATAATAAAAATTGAAAATGAAATAGATATAGATCTAGCTATGCTAGGTTTTATAGATGCAAATATAACTGTAAATATAATAGAAAATGAAGTTATATCAGAAAAAATAAATTTATCATTACCAGATAGGGTAGAAGGTATAATGGAATGTAAAAATCCTAGATGTATTACTTCTAGTGAAAGAGATATTGTTCATAAATTTGTATTAATAGATGAAGAAGAAGGCACGTATAAATGCGAATATTGTGACCAAATATATTCCTTGGAGTGATAAGTATGAATTTATTGATAAAAAGAACAAGAATAGTGGATGAAGAAAAAGATTTCATAGGAGATATTTATATTGAAAATGGTAAAATTAAGGATTATGGTGAAAGCTTAGATTACAGTTGTAAAAGTATAAGTGGACAAGATATGGTAGTTATGCCAGCATTTATAGATTTGCATGTTCACTTTAGACAACCTGGATTTACCCAAAAAGAAGATTTATATTCTGGAGGACTAGCGGCTTTAAGGGGAGGATATACCTTAGTTAATACAATGGCTAATACCAAACCTGTATCTAGTTCTATGGAAGTAGTAGAGTATGTATTGAATAAAGCTAGAGAAAATAATCTAGTAGACATACATCAGACAGTTTCTATAACTAAGGATTTTGATGGAAAAACACTTGATCATTTAGATATTATAGATAATAGAGTGAAGTTTATATCAGACGATGGTAAAGGAGTTAAATCAAATTTAGTAATGTATAATGCTATGTTAAAAGCAAAGGAAAAAGGATTTACTATAATGGCACATGCAGAAGATGAAGATCTTACTCCTATTGATTATAGAATATCAGAAAATATAGAAACTATTAGAGATATATATTTATCAAAGGTTACACAAGCAAGACTTCATATAAGTCATGTAAGTACAAAGGAAGCCATAGAAGAAATAAGGAGAGGTAAAAAAGAAGGTGTAAAGCTTACTTGCGAAGTAACTCCACACCATATTTCTTTATGGGACAATGATTATAGGGTAAATCCACCTATTAGAGAAAAGGCAGATGTAGAGTCTATAATAGAAGCTATAATAGATGGTACAGTTGATGCTATAGCTACAGATCATGCACCTCATACTAAAGAAGATAAGGCTAAAGGATCTCCAGGACTTTCGGGGATAGAAACATCATTTTCAGTAGTATATACTAGCTTAGTTAAAAGTGGAAAGATAGATTTGAAAAGACTATCTAAAATAATGTCTGGAAATCCTGGAAGGATTTTTAGGGTTAAAAAGGGTAGGATAGAAAATGGATATGATGGAGATCTGGTTTTATTAGATTTAAATAAGGAAATAATAATAGATGGAGAAAAATTTGTTTCAAAAGGAAAAAACACACCTTTTAATGGTATGAAATTTAATGGTGAAGTTGTGATGACAATAAAGAATGGAGAAGTTAAATATAATAAAAATCAAATATAGATGATAAATTATTAAATATAAATTTGAATATATGGAGGTGGAGATTTGATAATTGATAAACTTTATGATGAGATAGAAAATAAGGGCAACGTATGTGTAGGACTTGATACTCATCTGGATTATATTCCTAAAGATATAAAAGATGAGTATAAAGATATCTGTGAAATTATATTTCAATTCAATAAAAGGATAATAGATTGTACAAATGATATAGTGGCAATTTATAAACTTCAAATAGCCTACTATGAGGCTTATGGAATAGAAGGGTTGAAGGCATATAAAAAGACCCTAGATTATTTAAGAAAAATAAAATCACTTTCCATAGGAGATATAAAAAGAGGGGATATTTCGGCTACAGCTACAATGTATGCTAAGGCTCATTTTGAAGGAGATTTTGAAACCGATTTTATTACCCTTAATCCATATATGGGATTTGATAGTATTACACCATATTTACCTTATCTAGAAAGTGGAGAAAAGGGTATATTTGTACTTCTTAGGACTTCCAATCCAGGGGCAAAAGATATAGAATATTTAAATGTAGATGGAGAGAATTTGTACTATCATGTAGGAGATAAATTAGAAGAATTAGGTAAAGATTATATTGGTAAGAAGGGCTATAGTGCCATTGGTGCAGTAGTAGGTGGAACACATGTAGATGAAGCTGTAGAAATTAGAAATAGATATAAAAATATGTTTTTCCTAATACCAGGATATGGGGCTCAAGGAGCTAAAGGTGAAGATGTTAGATTGTACTTAAATGAAAACAATGGAGGAGTTATAAATTCCTCTAGGGGTATTATAAAAGAATATATGAAGTATGAAGATGGCCTAGTTAATTTCAAAGAATATACTAGAAATGCAGTGCTTAATATGAGGAGAGATATTGGATATGAAGGATAGTTATAAGGATGGAATAATATATTCAAATATAGAAATTAGTCCTAATATATATGAAATAATTCTTGAAGGAAGCTTTCAAGGAAAACCAGGTCAGTTTTATATGATTAAAGGTTGGAATGGATTAGATCCGTTTTTAGCAAGACCTATAAGTATTGCTGATTTGGAAAGTGGAAAGTTAAAATTACTATACCAAGTTAAAGGAAGAGGAACTCATATAATTTCTAAGTTAAAAAAAGGAGATAAATTATCTTTACTGGGACCTTTAGGAAATACTTTTAAATTACAAGAAGAAGGAAGAATTGCTTTAATATCTGGAGGTATAGGTATTGCACCAATGCTATATTTAGCTAAGAATCTTTCAGGAAAAGTAGATATATATAGTGGCTTTAGAAATAATGCCTATTTTTTAAATCAAATAAATCCATACACTAAAGAAAAACATGTAGCTACAGAAAATGGTTCTACAGGACATAAGGGATATGTAACTGATTTATTTGATCCTGAAAAATATGATTTAGTATACAGTTGTGGTCCAATAGCTATGATGAATAAAGTTATAAAGATGTGTAGGGGAAAGGTGCCAGTATATGTATCTATGGAAAGTCGTATGGCTTGTGGTATAGGTGCGTGTCTAGGATGTACAATTGAAACCATAAGAGGAATGGAAAGAGTATGCAAGGAAGGACCTGTGTTTAAAGGTGAGGAGGTAATCTTACATGACTAAAGTTAGTATATGTGGAATAAATTTAAAAAACCCAGTGATAGCAGCCTCGGGAACCTTTGGATTTGCTAGGGAATTTGAAGATTACTTTTCTATAGAAAAACTAGGTGGTATATCAACTAAGGGCCTAACTCTTGAAAAAAGAGATGGCAACAAGGGTATAAGAATACATGAAACCCCAGCGGGTCTGATGAATAGTATTGGTTTACAAAACCCTGGTATAAAGGGGTTTATAGAAGAAGAACTGCCCTTTTTAGAAGAAAAGGATACAGTGGTATTGGCCAATTTAGGTGGGAGTACATTGGATGATTATTTACAGGGAATAGAATTATTGAATTCTACTTCTGTTGATATGATAGAACTTAATATATCTTGTCCAAATGTTAAAGAAGGTGGCATGGCTTTTGGTATAAAATGTGATACAGCAGAAGAAGTAGTAAAGGCTGTTAAGAAAATATGTAAAAAGCCATTAATAGTAAAATTATCACCAAATGCAGAAAATATAAAGGAAATGGCTTATTCTTGTGTAAATGCTGGGGCAGATGGACTTTCTTTAGTAAATACATTTAATGCATTAGCCATCGATATTTATAATAGAAAACCGGTATTTAACAATATAACAGCAGGATTATCAGGACCATGTATTAAGCCTATCGCCCTTAGGATGGTTTATGAAGTAAATCAAGTAGTAGATGTACCTATAATAGGAATAGGCGGTATAACTACAGGAAGAGATGCCATAGAATTCATTATGGCAGGAGCCACAGCTATACAAGTAGGAAGTGGCAATTTTATTAAACCAGATATAGCATTAGATATTATTAGGGAAATAGAAGATTTTATGAAAGAACAAGGAATTAATTCTTTAGATGAAATCAGAGGAATAATATAGTAATAAATAATAGGAGAGCCTAGGCTCTCCTATTATTTATCTCATTTATATAAATCTAAATCATCTTTTTCTTTTTTATTATCTAACAAATTAGATTTAGTTCCGGATAATACATCTTCTGGTAGATTTATGAAACTTCCTTTAGGGGGAAAAACTTCACTATTTTGATAAAAGCTATCTTTTTTTATATTTTTTAAATCAATAGATGGTTTAGATTTATCGCTAACAATAGGAGCTTTATAGTCAGGTTGGTTGAAATCTTTTTTATCCTTAATTATTATCACCTCCGGTTATAATAATATTATTTACTATTAGATGAGTTATATGTATAAAAGTAAAATACAAACAGAATATAGTTATGAATAGAAATTAAAAGAAGCTAGTAACATATGTATATGTTACTAGCTTCTTAATGTTGGTGCCGCTGGCCGGAGTCGAACCGGCACGATGTTACCATCACAGGATTTTGAGTCCAGCACGTCTGCCAATTCCATCACAGCGGCAAATTACTTACAAGAAATATAATAACATAAAATATTATATTAAGCAAGGATTTATTTTGTATTGTTTACTAGGATAAAGATTTAATGTATACTATGAGATAGTAATAAAAATGGAGTGATAATATGAAAAAAGAAAAATTAATGGTTATAGATGGTAGTGCTTTAATATATAGAGCTTTCTACGCTCTTCCTCAATTAACGACAAAAAATGGTGTATATACCAATGGTGTATATGGATTTTTAACCATGTTTTATAAAGTAAAAGAAGAACATAATCCAGATTACATTTGCGTAGCATTTGATAGATCGGGACCTACATTTAGACATAAAGAATACAAGGAGTATAAAGGTCATAGAGAAAAAACTCCTTCAGAATTAATTCAACAGTTTCCATTGATTAAAGAGATTTTAGATGCTATGAATGTAAAGCATATAGATTTACAAGAATATGAAGCTGATGATATAGCTGGTACATTAGCTAAGATAGGAGAAGAAAAAGGTTTAGATGTTGTACTAGTAACAGGAGATAAAGACTATTTACAGTTAGTTACAGATACTACAAAAGTTTTAATTACAAGAAAAGGCATAACTAATATGGATGTTTATGATAGAAATGCTGTAATAGAAAGATATGGAATTACTCCAAAGCAATTTATAGATTTAAAGGGTTTAATGGGAGATCCTTCTGATAATATACCAGGAGTTCCAGGAGTAGGAGAAAAAACAGGAATTAAATTCTTGAAAGAATATAATTCAATGGAAGGATTATATGAAAATATTGATAAAGTTGGAGGAAAAAAGACTAAGGAAAAATTAATTGAAAATAAAAATTTAGCTTTTTTAAGTAAAAGGCTAAGTACGATAATTACTAATGTTCCTTTGGATTTTACTATAGAAGATATTAAAGTAAAAGAAGAAAATGTTGATGTTTTGATAAAGCTTTATGAAGATTTAGAGTTTGGGAGTTTATTAAAAAGAATTTCTGGAGAAGCAACAATAGAGGAATATTTTTCACCAGAATACAATATAATTGATGATTATAAGGGATTAATTAAAGATATAAAAGAAAACAAGAAATTTGGATTTAAATTTCTAGTTGCAAATGATAATTATGTAGAAGATGATATATTGGCTTTGGGTATAAAAATAGATGGATTACCAACTAATATAATAAAGCTAAAAAATAATGAAAAAGTTATAAAAGATTTTAGACAAGTATTTGAAGATGATAATATAGAAAAGATAGGGCATTGTTTAAAGACGGATCTTATCGTTCTTTATAGAATGGGAATAGACAGTGTAAATATTGGATTTGATACTATGATAGCTAAGTATTTAATAGATCCATCTCAATCATCCTATGAAATAAATAACATAAGTAATGAGTATCTAGATTATTATGGTAAGGATGAAGAAGAATTATTGGGAAAAGGTAAAAAGAAAAAAAGTTTTAGTGATTTAAAAGAAGAGGAAATTTCTGAGTATATATCATTTATACTAGATACAGTATTTAGTGTAGAAAGTGTAATGAAAGAAACTATAAAAGAACAAGAAATGTTAGAATTGTATTATGATATTGAATTGCCATTGGTAAAAGTCTTAGCTAGTATGGAATATTATGGATTTAAAATAGATACAGATGAATTAAACATATTAAAAGATAAATATGATGCGGAAATAGAATTATTAACATTGGAAATATATGAAATGGCAAATATGGAGTTTAATATCAATTCTCCTAAGCAATTAGGTGAAGTCTTGTTTGATGAATTGTCTTTACCAGTAATTAAAAAGACAAAAACTGGTTATTCAACTAATGCAGAAGTTTTAGATAAGTTGAAGGATCAACATCCTATTATAGATAAGGTACTAAGATATAGACAAATAGTAAAGCTTAAATCAACATATATAGATGGATTGCTAAATTTAACCAACAAGGAAACAAAAAGAATACATTCTTCTTTCAATCAAACTGTTACTAATACAGGTAGAATTAGTAGTACAGAACCAAATCTACAAAATATACCTATTAGAACAGAGGATGGTAGAGCCATAAGAAAGGCTTTTATTGCAGAAAATCAGGATTATAAATTAGTAGATGCAGATTATTCTCAAATAGAGCTTAGAGTTTTAGCTCATATATCAAATGATAGCAAATTTATAGAGGCTTTTAAGGAAAATCAGGATATTCATACAAAAACTGCTTCAGAGGTTTTTGGAGTGTCTATTGAAGATGTTGATGAAGATATGAGAAGTAGAGCTAAGGCTGTTAATTTTGGTATAGTTTATGGAATATCAGATTATGGTTTATCTAGGGATTTAAACATTACAAGAAAAGAAGCTAAGGAATATATAGATAATTATCTTGAAAATTATAAAAGTGTCAAAAAATATATGGAGGATATAGTAAAAGAAGGAAAAGAAAATGGATATGTAGAGACTATACTTCATAGAAGAAGATATATACCAGAGCTTAATGCAAAGAACTTTAATATAAAATCATTTGGAGAACGTATAGCTATGAATACTCCTATCCAGGGCTCAGCAGCAGATATTATAAAGAAGGCTATGGTGGATGTATATAGCGAACTTAAAAAAAGAAAGTTAAAATCAAGGCTAATACTTCAAATTCATGATGAGTTAATTATCGAAACTAAAGTAGAAGAATTGAAAGAAGTGAAAGAACTTATGAAGGATATAATGGAAAATACAATTCATTTAAATGTTCCACTTACAGTAGATCTTCAAGTAGGTGAAAGTTGGTATGAAACAAAATAAGTTTACAATAATAGGACTAACAGGTGGCATATCTACTGGAAAGTCTACTGTATCCAGTATATTGGATGAAAAAGGATTTAAAATTATTGATGCAGATAAAATTGCCAGAAATGTTGTAGAAAAGGGAAAAGATGCTTATTTTAAGATTATAGAATATTTTGGAAAAGATATTCTATCTACAGATGGAGATATAGATAGAAAAGCATTAGGAAACATTATATTTAATGATAAGTATTTAAGGGAAAGTTTGAATTCTATAACACATCCTTATATATTTAAAGAAATAAAAAATCAAATAGAGAATATGGCTAAGAATAATTCTATTATATTTTTAGATGTTCCCTTATTATTTGAGCAATATAGACTATGGAGAGAGTATTCGATTGAATTCAATGAAATTTGGTTAGTATATTGTGATAAAAATACTCAAATTAATAGATTGATGAAGAGAGATGATATATCTAAGGAAGAAGCAGAGAAAAAGATAAATTCTCAAATGTCCTTAGATAAGAAAAAAACAATGTCTTCCAAGACTATTGATAATAGCAAGGACCTAGGATATTTAAAGAAACAAATAGAAGAATTATTAAAAGTAATATGATCTTGGAGGGGGCTTGACTTTGAGAGGTTTTAAAAAAATGTTTAAAATAGTAGTTTCTTTAATATTTATATTTATTCTAGGATTTTCTTATATTAGTATAAAATATCCAATAGGATATAAAAGTATAATAGTAAAAGAATCTAATGAGTATGATATGGATCCATATCTGATTGCATCGATAATAAATGTGGAAAGTAGCTATGATTCTAATGCCATATCTAAAAAGGAAGCAAGAGGACTAATGCAAATAAGTCCTCAAACAGGAAAATGGGCCAGTGAAGTTTTAAATCTAGAAGGTTATAAAGAGGAAAACTTATTTAAAGCAGAAGTAAATATAAAAATAGGAAGTTGGTATTTAAATAAATTATTTAAGGAATTTAATGGAGATTTAGATTTAATTTTAATGGCTTATAATGCGGGAAGTGGAAATGTAAATAAATGGTTAAAGGATCTAGAACATAGTAAGGATGGAGTGAGTATAGACAATATTCCCTTCAAGGAAACTGAAAACTATGTGAAAAGAATAAATAAAAATTATAAAATATATAGTGTGGTTTATGGCAGATATCTTACAAATCTTGAAAAAGATAATATTTGTATAGAGGTCATAAGTAATATAAGGAAAATAATAAAATCCATTATACAACAGTAAGATTTAAATAAGAGATTTTACAGATGAATAGGGGGAAGTAAATGAAAAATAAAAAGATCATATATTTAATTGCTTTAACTTTATTGATTATGACAATTAGTGGTTGTAAATTAAATAAAGATAATCTAGATATAGCTTCAGAAAACAATAAAGATCAACAAATAGCAGGGACTAAGGCTGAATTGGGGGGAGAAATAATATTACCTTTAACAAATTTCAATACGTTAAATCCCTTAATTACTGAAAATGATAGCTATTATTTTTTCAGTAAACTTATTTTTGAATCCTTATTTGAATTTGATGACAATTTAAATATGGAAGGACAATTAGTAAAGGATTATAGTGTTTCTGATAATGGAAGAAAAATAGAAATAAGATTAAGAGATGATATTTTTTGGCATGATAGTAAACCATTAACATCTGAAGATGTAGCATTTACAGTAAATACTATAAAGTATGCTAATACAGATAGTACATATAATAAAATGTTTATACAGGCTCTAGGTTCTTTTAGCCCATCAGATATAAGAAGAATAGTTGATGTAAATGTAGTGGATCAAAAAAACCTTATAGTTACTTTTGATAGAAGTTTTAGCAATAACTTAGAGGTTCTTACATTTCCAATTATACCAAAACATGTATTTGTAAATGGAGAGGTGGATAATAATGCGTATATAAATGCTCTTCAATCAGAGAACTATATTCCAATTGGTACTGGACCATTTAAGTTTAGTGAATATGAAAAAATGAAGCAGATAACCTTAGTAGCTAATGAAGAATATAGGGAAAAAAGACCTTATATAGATAAAATTTTAGGTAAGGTATTTGATACAGAAGAAGACATACTAAGAGCTTTTGAAACTGGTCAAATAAATATGGCTACAACTATAGGAGTAGATTGGGAAAAATATAATCAAAATAATGGAATAAATTCTATAGAGTTTATATCACCTAATTATGAGTTCTTAGGATTTAATTTTAATAAAAAGATTTTCCAGGGAGAAGATGGAAAGATTTTAAGAAAGGCGATTGTGTATGGAATTAATAGACAAAAAATAATAGAAACTGTATATTTGGGTCATGGAACACAAATAGATGTTCCTATACATCCAAAATCTTGGTTGATATCAGATGCTAGTAATAGCTATGGATATAGTCTAGATATGGCAAAGAAAGAAATGAATAAATTAAAGGCAAAAGATATAGATATCGATAAAATTTCTATTGATTTATTGACTAATACATTTAATCCAGTAAGGCTAAAGACAGCAGAAATGATTAAAGAAAATCTAAGCCAACTAGGTATAGAGGTAAATATATTCCCACAGGTGGAAAGAAAAGATGAAATATCTGAAGAAGATATAAAAAAACAATGGGAAGAAATAAATAAAATGATGGCCTCAGGCAAGTTTGATGTAGTACTATCAGGATGGAAGTTATCAGTTATTCCTGATTTATCTTTTGCCTTTCATAGTTCGCAAATTAAATATAATACAAATTTTATAAACTATTCTAATCAGGAAATGGATACTTTGTTAGAAAAAGTATTTTTAAATGGAAATAGGGAGGATAAGCAAGAAAATTATAAGGAATTACAAGATTTAATATCAGAAGATCTACCATATATAAGTTTGTTTTTTAAAAATAAATCTCTACTTTTAAATAATAAAATAAAAGGAAATCTTCAACCTACTTTTTTTAATCCTTATAAGGGAATTAAAAGTGTTTATATACCAAAGGATTTGCAATAATATGTTGTAAATCCTAATAAGGTGTAGTAATATATATAAGTAAACTAATTGCGAAGGTGGCGGAATTGGTATACGCGATAGCTTGAGGGGCTATTGGTGGAAACACCGTGAGAGTTCGAGTCTCTTCCTTCGCACCAAGCAATATATTTAGTTAAAATATAATTGATAACACTACTCGGGTATGCTATGATATTAACAAAGATAAATTTTAATATCAGACATACTTATTTGTTATTAACAAAGCAATATTAATTTAATATATTATTTTAAATTGATATTGGAATTTTTATTGTAAAAAGGCATATGTATAGGGACATAGGTATAAAAAATACTTATGTTTTTTAGAGTAAATCTTTGTTTTATAATTTAAAATTTACTCAAGTCAAATAATATATATTATTTGCTGCTTGTATAGAATGATTCTATACAAGTCTTTAGATAAGTGTTATAATTAATATGTTTGTTAAGTTATAAATACAAACTAAGTAGAATATATAAACGAAATAAGTTGTTTATATAAAAAAAATAAAGAGGTGGAAAATTATGAATTTAGACAATCTCACTTTTAACGGTGGGGTAAATGTACCACACAATAAAGAGTTGACAGAGAAAAAGCCCTTAGAACATGCTAAAGAACCAAATGTTGTTTATATTCCACTACAGCAACATATTGGAGCTCCTTGTCAGGCATTAGTTAGCGTAGGGGACAGAGTGAAGGTAGGTCAGAAAATTGGACAGGCAGAAGCTTTTGTTTCTACACCAATTCATTCTAGTGTTGCAGGAATTGTAAAGTCTATAGTAGATATGACTACTCCAACTGGAATGACTGCCAAAACAATAGTAATAGAATCTGACAAAACAAATGAAAAAGATGAAAACATGAAGTCAAGTGGAAATGTAGAGGATTTATCAGCTAAGGAAATATTAGCTATAATTAAGGACATGGGAATAACAGGTATGGGTGGAGCAGGATTTCCAACCCACGTAAAATTATCTCCGCCACCAGAAAAGAAAATAGATACAGTTATTATCAATGGTGCAGAATGTGAACCTTTCTTAACCTCAGATCACAGAGTAATGCTTGAAATGCCAGAAATGATAATTACTGGTTTGAAAGCTGTAATGAAAGTTTTAGGTGTAGAAAATGGATTTATAGGTATTGAAGATAACAAGATGGATGTTGTAGAATTATTTAGAAGTATTATTAAACCAGAGGATAATATAAAAGTTGTAACAGTAAAAGCAAAATATCCTCAAGGTGATGAAAAAAGATTAATAGATGCAATTGTAGGCAGAAAAGTACCATCTGGAGGACTACCTATGGATGTTGGTTGTGTAGTTAACAACGCAGGTACTGTAAAAGCTATTGCAGAGGCAATAACAAAAGGTAAGCCAGTATATGAAAGGGTTGTAACGATAACCGGAAATGGTGTAAAAGAACCTAAAAATTTAATAGCTAAAATAGGTACACCATTCAAAGATTTAATAGAACAATGTGGAGGATATAATGGAACTCCTGGTAAAGTAATAATGGGTGGAGCAATGATGGGAATAAGTCAATTTACTACTGATGTCCCAGTTATAAAAGGAACCAGTGGAATTTTAATACTTACAGAAGAAGAAGCAAGACCTAAAAAGATATCACCTTGTATCAAATGTGGAAAATGTTTAGAAGCTTGTCCAGTACACTTACAGCCGTTATATATTTCAGCTTGTGCACTTAGAGACAGGTTTGAAGGTGCAGAAAAGTATGGAGCATTAGATTGTGTAGAATGTGGATCATGTTCATTTATATGTCCTGCAAATAGACCTTTAGTAGAGTCTATTAGATTTGCAAAAAGAGAAATTCTTGCAAAAAGGAAAAAATCATAAAGTTTAGGAGGAAAATTAATGGAAAGTAAAGCTAAAGACCCTATGAATAAGGGAGCTTTAAATAGTGAGAGTATGCTAATTGTATCATCTACACCTCATCTTAGATCAGATGAATCTGTTAAGAGGATAATGTTAGATGTAATAATAGCATTAATACCAGCAGCTATAGGTTCAGTATATTTCTTTGGTATTAATGCATTAAAATTGATACTTATATCAGTAGCATCAGCACTATTTTTTGAAGCTGCAATACAAAAAATGTTTAAAAAAGAAGTCACTATAAATGACTATAGTGCAATTATCACAGGAATGTTACTTGCTTTTAACTTACCGGTGAATTCACCTTGGTGGATTCCAGTATTTGGTTCAGGATTTGCAATTATTGTAGTAAAACAGTTTTTTGGAGGATTAGGTTCTAATTTTATGAACCCAGCATTAGCAGCAAGAGCTGTATTAGTTGTTTCATGGCCAGGTATCATGACTAATTATGTTCTTCCAGGAGTAGATTCATTAACAGGTGCTACACCACTTGCTATGTTGAAACATGGATTTGTAGATGGAACAGCCACTGCTACAGTTACAGAAGCCGGAATACAACTGCCAACATTAATGGATATGTTTGTAGGAAATATAGGAGGTTCTATTGGTGAAACATCTGCATTATTACTATTAATAGGTGGATTATATCTAATTATTAGGAAAGTAATAAATTGGAAGATGCCAGTTGTATATATAGGAACTACTGCTATATTTTTACTTTTACTAGGAGTAAGTACAGATCATATTATGTATCATCTTTTAGGTGGAGGACTTATTTTAGGAGCGTTCTTCATGATAACGGATTATGCATCAACTCCAGTTAATCCTACAGGACAATTGATTGTTGCAGTAGGAGCAGGTATCTTGACTGCTTTAATTAGAGTTAAAGGTGGATTCCCTGAAGGGGTATCTTACTCAATATTACTTATGAACGTAGCAACTCCACTAATAGAAAAGTTTACAGCACCAAAAATCTTTGGTAGAGAAGATACTGGTTTGCTTGGTAAATCAAAAAATAAATCTGAAGGAGGAGCTAAATAATGAAAGAGACTTTAAAACTAGGATTAGTACTTTTAATAATAACTGTTGTTTCAGCAGGAATATTAGCAGTGTCTAACAATGCGACTAAAGATGTAATAGCGCAATTAGAAATAGAGAATAGTTTAGCTGCTCTTAGAGATATATTTGGAGAAGGATATGAATTTGAAGCAATAGATGAAAGTTTAGAAGATGAAATAATTTCTGACAATCCATCAATAGTAGAAATATATGAAGTTTTAGAAGGAGAAACATTAGCCGGATATGCTATAAAAACGGTGACTGGCGGATATGATGGAAATCTTATAGTGTTAACAGGTATTTCTGCGAAAGATAGTCAAATATTAGGAATGAGACTATTAGAACATGGAGAGACACCAACTTTAGGAGGTCAGGCAGAAAAACCTGAATTCTATGAAAGATTTCCCGGGGAAAGTATAGACGAGGAAGTCGATGTTGAAGTTATATCAGGTGCTACAGTTACTTCTAAGGGAGTTATAAAAGGTGTAAATATTGCTAGAGAGTTATATAACAATGTGTTATCAGATTAATATATGGAGGTGTAATCGTGAATCTATTTAAAATATTTAAAAATGGTTTGATAAAAGACAATCCAATATTTGTTCAATTAATAGGTATGTGTTCCGTTTTGGCGGTATCAAGCAGTGTAACCAGTAGTTTAGCTATGGGATCAGCAGTAACCGTAGTTTTAGTAGGATCAAACTTAGTAGTATCAGCGCTTAGAAAGGTAATACCAGGTAAAATTCGTATACCTGCATTTATTGTAATTATAGCAACTTTTGTTACTATAATAGAAATGTTTCTTCATGCCTATGCCCCATCCATATATAAATCACTAGGTATATTTCTTCCATTGATAGTAGTTAACTGTGCTATCCTTGCTAGGGCAGAAGCCTTTGCATATAAAAATGGAGTATTGCCTTCAATTATTGATGGACTTGGTACAGGAATTGGATACACTATAAGTATTACAGTACTTGGAACTGTAAGAGAAATACTTGGAGCAGGTACATTTATGGGTAAAACTTTATTTGGAGAAGCTTTTCAACCTGCAGGTATATTTATAGCGCCACCAGGAGCTTTTATTGTTCTTGGAATTTTAATAGCACTATTTAATATAGCTAAAAACAAGAAATCACAACAAGAAACATATAAAGCAGAAATGAAATAAGGAGGGAAATAAATGAGTATAACAACGATTTTAATATCAACAATATTTGCTAATAACTATGTTTTCGCTCGTTTCTTAGGTATATGTCCATTTTTAGGAGTATCGAATAAAATGGAAACTGCTGCAGGAATGGGAGTTGCAGTAACGTTTGTAATTACACTATCTTCTATAATCACATATTTTATTCACACATATATATTAGCACTTTTAGGGCTAGAGTATTTACAAACAATTGTATTTATATTAGTTATTGCATCATTAGTTCAGTTTGTTGAAGTAGTAATTAAAAAAGTATCACCAACACTTTATAATGCATTAGGAGTTTATTTGCCTCTTATTACTACTAACTGTATAGTGCTTGGTGTTGCAATATTAAACATACAAGAGGGATATAACTTAGTACAAACTATATTTAATGGTATAGGTGCTTCATTAGGATTTGTATTAGCTTTAATACTTATATCAAGCGTAAGAGAAAAACTTGAAATAATAGATGTACCAGAAGCTTTGGAAGGTATTCCAATAGCATTAGTTACTGCAGGATTAATGTCCATAGCCTTTTTAGGCTTTAGTGGAATTGTATAGGAGGTTAAATTATGAAAGAAATTTTAAATCCAATGCTAGTATTAGGAGGATTAGGTTTTATTTTTGCAGTACTTTTATCTGTGGCATCACAAGTATTTGCTGTGGAAGTAGATCCTAAAGTAGATGAAATAAGAAATGCATTACCTGGAGCAAACTGTGGTGCTTGTGGTTTTCCTGGATGTGATGGATTAGCAAGTGCAATAGCAGAAGGAAAGGCTGCTGTAAATGCGTGTAATGTAGGTGGCCAAGCAACTGCAGAAAATATTGCAAACATCATGGGAGTAAATGCAAGCAATGTAGAGAAAAAAGTAGCTACAGTACTTTGTCAAGGAGACTGTGATAAAGCTAAAGATAAATATGTATATAATGGAATAGAAGATTGTAGAATAGAAAGTATTTTACAAGGTGGAAGTAAATCTTGTTCTTATGGATGTTTAGGATGTGGAACATGTATGGATATATGTCCTTTTGACGCCATACATATGGAAAATGGAATAGCTGTAGTAGATAAAGACAAGTGTACAGCTTGTATGAAATGTATTGAAGTTTGTCCTAAGTCTATTATTGAATTAGTTCCATACGATAATCAATGTGTAGTAAAATGTAAAAATGAAAATAAAGGAAAAGAAGTAAGAAATGATTGTAGTATAGGTTGTATAGGTTGTCAAATCTGTGTTAAAAATTGTCCAGTAGAAGCAATTGGATTTGAAAACAACTTAGCAAAGATTGACTATGATGTATGTATAAATTGTGGAATTTGTGCTTCTAAGTGTCCAACTAAAGCCATATTCTCAAGTAAAGCTAAAGAAGAAAAGAAAGTATCATAACTAAGGCATTATAAGTTAATTTAAGGAAATATATATTATTTTGAAATAATATATATTTCCTTTTTTAATTCACTAAATTGTAACTTGTAAATAAAAAATATTAATGGTAAACTATTAATGTATAATTACGTGATATATAGAGGAATGATAGTATGACAAAAGCTGATAAAATCCTAATAATAACAATTGTTATAGTTAGTCTTGTTTCTTTAGGATTTATTAAACAAAATATAACAGGATACAATGAAAAATATGTAAGTATACAGGTTAATGGCCAAGAAATCAAGACCATAATATTTGACAAATCAGTAATAGGAAAAACTATTCCCATTAAAACAAAATATGGATACAATTTAATTGAAATTGGAGATGAAAAGGTTAGAGTAATAGAAGCAGATTGTCCTGATAAATTAGATGTAAAACAAGGATATATTTCTGAGTCTAATCAATTAATTGTATGTTTGCCAAATAGATTAGTTATTGAGATAAAAGGTTCAAAACAAACAGGGATAATTGATGATATTAGCCATTAGAATGAGAGGGAATTATGAAAAAATTAAATAAAATTGTTTTTTTATCTCTATTAGTATCAATAGGATTAGCATTATCAGTCTTAGAGACTTCTATTCCTTTCCCAATCCCGATACCAGGTGCAAGATTGGGATTATCTAATATTGTAATATTAGTTTCTTTAATTATTTTCGGATTTAGAGATACTTTCATTGTAAGTATTTTAAAAAGTATTGTCCTTATGTTGGTTACTGGAAGTATATCTAGTTTTATATATAGTATTTCAGGTGCCATACTATCTACTATAGTTATGTTTATAGTATATAAATACTTTTCAAATATGTTTAGCTTAATAGGAGTAAGTATTTTTGGAGCAGTTGCACATAATACTGCCCAGGTAAGTGTAGCTACTGTTATAATGAACAATATAAAGATTTTTTCTTATTTACCTGTATTGCTTTTACTGAGTCTATTTACAGGATACTTTGTAGGAGTTTCATCTAACTATATATCTAAAAATTTAAGAAAGAATTTTTATTTCATGGAAAATAGATAAGGAGAAAATTATGAAAGATATAATATTAGCATCTTCATCTCCAAGAAGAAAAGAACTTTTGGATAAATATAATTTAAATTTGCAGATATTTCCTGCAAATATAGATGAACATTATATAGAAGATGAACTTCCAGAACAAGTTGCAATGTCTTTGGCATTGGAGAAGGCGCTATGGGTTGAAAAACATTTTAAAGAAGGAATTATAATTTCTGCTGATACAATAGTAATATTAGAAAATAAGATTTTAGGTAAACCTATAAATGAAAAACAAGCATTTTATATGTTAAAGGCTTTAAGTGGAAAAGAACATGAGGTGATTACAGGATTTAGCATAATAGAGGCAAATACAAATTTAAAAGTAGTTGATTTTGAAAGTACTCTTGTTAAATTTAGAAAAATTTCAGATAATAAGATTAAAAGATATATAAAGACAAAAGAACCTATGGACAAAGCAGGAGCATATGGCATACAAGGTTATGGTCAAGTTTTAATAGAAAGTTTAAATGGCTGTTATTCTAATGTAGTAGGATTGCCTATAGGTAAACTTGATTACTTATTGAATAAAATTTTTAATATAAAAATATTATAAATAAGCAGGTGTTTATATGGAAAAGGATATAAAACTTCAAAAAAACTGTACTATTAAGGAACTTCCTATTACTGAAAGGCCGAGGGAAAAGCTTTATACCCATGGTGCAGAAACACTTTCAAACGAGGAATTAATAGCCATAATAATTAGAACTGGAAGTAGAACTGAATCAGCTGTAGAATTATCAAAAGAGTTACTTAGCAAAGATAATAGAGGTCTGGTGTATCTAAGAGATACAACTCTACAAGAATTAATGGAAACTAAAGGTATTGGAGAATGTAAAGCTTCACAAATATTGGCTGCAATTGAACTTGGAAAAAGGATTAATTTTTTACATGCATTAGATAAAGTTAAAATAAATCAACCAAATACAATTGCAGACCTTTTTATGGATGAAATGAGATATTTGCAGAAGGAACATTTTAGGATTGTATTATTAGATACAAAAAATCAAATAATAGTAACAGAAGAAATATCTGTAGGAACATTAAATGCGTCGATAGTTCATCCTAGAGATGTTTTTAAAGTAGCTATAAAGAGAAATGCCAACTCAATTATCTTAATACATAATCATCCTAGCGGCGATCCAGCTCCAAGTAGAGAAGATATTAATATAACTAATCGATTAGCTGATGTAGGAAATTTAGTTGGAATAAAAGTGTTAGATCACATTATTATTGGTGATAATAAATATATAAGTTTTAAAGAAAGAAGATTAATATAGGATAAAAATTAATATAGGATATACTAGGAAGGAGAAAAAGACATGGGATTATTTAATGGATTTGTAAAAAACATGGGAATTGACTTAGGAACAGCAAATACTTTAGTTTATATAAAGGGAAAAGGTATTGTAGCAAGAGAACCTTCAGTTGTTGCTATTCAAAGAGATACTAAACAAGTACTAGCTGTAGGGGAAGAAGCTAAAAAGATGATAGGTAGAACTCCAGGAAATATCATAGCTATAAGACCTCTTAAAGATGGGGTAATAGCAGATTTTGATGTGACTAAAAGTATGTTGAAATATTTTATAAAAAAAGCAACAAAGAGGAGAACTTTTTTTCAACCACGTGTTGTAGTATGTGTGCCATCAGGAGTTACTGAGGTTGAAAAGAGGGCCGTAGAAGAGGCAGCTATACATGCAGGAGCAAGAGATGCATATTTGATAGAAGAGCCAATGGCATCTGCTATAGGAGCTGGATTACCGGTTCATGAGGCGACAGGAAGCATGATAGTGGATGTAGGTGGTGGAACAACAGAAGTTGCCATAATTTCCTTAGGTGGAATTGTTACATCCAAATCTATTAGAGTCGGTGGAGATGAATTAGATGTTTCTATAGTGAATTATATAAAGAAAGAATATAGTTTAATGATAGGTGAAAGAACTGCTGAGGAAATAAAGATAAATATAGGAACAGCAAATAGTGAGAGTGAAATTTCTAATATGGATATTAGAGGAAGAGATTTAATAACAGGTCTTCCAAAAACTTTAGAAATTAGCTCACAAGAAATTTATAGTGCAATGAAAGAACCTATATACAATATAGTAGATGCTATAAAATTAACTTTAGAAAAGACACCACCAGAGCTAGCTTCAGATGTAATGGAGCAAGGTATCATGCTAACTGGTGGAGGTGCTATGTTAGATAGCTTAGATACTCTAATAATGGAAGAAACAGGTATACCGGTGCACATAGCAGAAAACCCATTGGATTGTGTTGCTAAGGGTACAGGTCAGGCTTTAGATAGCATTGATATATTGAAGAAAAGTTTAAGCCAAAATAAAAGAATAAATTAAGTGGTGATAATATGTCTTTTTTTAGAAGAAATAAAGAGAGAATGGTGGTAACATTAGTTGCTATCATTCTAGTTATTATAATAGGTTTAACTAGTAAAGAAAGAAAATCTTTAACTAAAATAGAAATAATAACTGGTAATATATTAACCCCCATAAATAATGTAATAAATATTGGATCTAAAAATATTTATGATTTTTTTGCTGAACTAAAAGATATAGGAAATTTAAAAGAAAAGAA
Organism: uncultured Tissierellaceae bacterium; assembly: GCA_964567475.1. Taxonomy (GTDB): domain Bacteria; phylum Bacillota; class Clostridia; order Tissierellales; family Tissierellaceae; genus CAZMMV01. The sequence goes on from CAZMMV010000012.1 coordinate 30,543, forward strand.
TCATCAATTAACGGAAAAGGTAGCCATATTAGAAGAAGAAAATAGGAAACAAGCAAATATAATAGGTAAAACTGATTTTTTGAAAAACGAAGCTAAACTTTTAGAAAATACAAACTTTACCTTGATTTCAGCTCGTGTAGTAGGTAAAGAACCAGGTAATTGGTTTGATAGATTTACAATTGATAAAGGTACTAATGATGGAATAAAAAAAGGTGATACAGTTATACAAGGTATAGAAATTGACGGAAACATGATAAAAGAAGGAATAATAGGAAGAGTTGTAGATGTAGGAGATAATTGGGCTAAGATAGTTACTGTAATAGATAAACTTAGTAAGATATCCTTTAGCGTTATAAGAACTCAAGATGGGGGTATTATATCTGGTAATGTAAAGGGAGAAGTATCAGGAGATTCATATGATGATAAGGCAGATTTAATAAAAGGATATTTATATGATAATAAGGCAGATTTAATAAAAGGGGATAAACTAATTACATCTGGTCTTGGTGGAAGTTATGTTGAAAATATTTATATAGGAGAAGTAGAGGCAGTTATAAGTGATGATGAAGATTTGATGAAAAGAATATTGGTTAAGCCTGCAATTGATTTTAAAAAATTATATAAAGTTTATATAATTTCAGAAGGGAATGGAGAAGCTATATGATTGTTTTTATATTTACTCTATTGATTTTATTGAACTTCTTTTTGCAGAGTTCTGTTTTACCATATATTAGTGTATTTGGAGCGGTTCCAAATACATCTATTATAATAATTATTTGCATTTCATTATTTAAGGGAAGATTTTATGGTGCGATCTTTGGCTTAATAATAGGCTTATTACAGGATATAATATTTAGCCCTATAATTGGCATAAATGCTTTTATATATTTCTTTTTAGGATATTTTATAGGAACAACAGAAAACAAGGTAATTAGAGATAATATTCTAATACCTATTATATTTTCAATACTAGCTGTTATTTATTATAATTTTTCATATTATATTTTTACATATTTTCTTTCACAAGAAATTCCTTTCTTATCTTTTGTAAAAAAAGTTTTATTGATAGAAATGGTTTATACAACACTTTTATCTATTCCAGTTTATAAGACATTTAATAGAGTCTTCACATCTCCCAAAATAAGTTTTACTAGAAAAAAGAGGTGAGAAATATGAAAATATTAAAAAAGGTTTTTAATAGATATAATATTTTATCCTCTATACTTATAATTCTTATGTTAGTATTGTTATTGAGACTTGCAGTCTTAACAATTGTAGAAGGAGATAAGTATAGAGATATTTCTGATAATAAAAGATTGAAATCAATTAGTATAACTGCACCAAGAGGAGAAATAAGAGATAGATATGGTAGGCTTTTAGCTGGAAATAAGTCGAGTTTTACTGTTCAAATATCAAAGGATGAATTGAATATTAAAGATAAGAAAAAGAAAAATCATATATTACTATCTCTTATAAGACTCTTAGAAGAAGATGGGGTAAGATATATTGACGATTTCCCTATAGATTTAAATACATTTGAATATAAAGATGAAAAGGATCATTTAAATGAAGAGTTAGGCCCAAATGATAAAATTATAGAAACAATAATTGAAAATAATTTATTAAAAGAAATTTTGTCTACTTTTTATGTTCATGACGAATATAAGGAACATTATAAATTTATAACCGCAGAAAGAGCAATTAATGCGCTTGTATCTAAGGAGATAGATGTTCCTATTTTTAGTAAAATAGACAATAATAATTTGAAAATTACATATTCTTCACCAGAAGAAGAGCTAAGATGGAAAAAAAAGTATAGTATTCCTACTGGACTTACACCTTTAGATGGCTTAGTTAAATTAATAAATAATGATAGGGTTATAATTAGAAAGATATTAGATCATCCAATATCTAGAAAACTAACATATGAGATATTACAAAATAAGGGTGTAGCCAATAATATAGTTTTAGAAGATTTTATTTTGTCCTTTGATGAAGAGTATAAGACTCAGAAAAGAACTTTAATATCAACTTATAAAAACATAACAAAAGAATCTACAGCTAAAGAAGATTTTATAAATATAGTTATGGATTCTTCTATAGAAAAGCTTTTACAAAAGATAAGTAAAGAAGAAAATAAAAAAGGACAGGAAGAAATATTTATACCAGGAAAGGTTTTATTGGACATAATATCAGAGAAAGAAGATATTCCAATAGAAGTAGAATTAAGTCAAGATAAGGATACTGTTATATATAAATATACTGGAAAAGAAAATATAGGAAAAACACCTTTACAGATGTTAATTGATTATGCTAAGGAAACTAATTCTATTGAAGAATTTCTAACTAAAAAAGACATAAGAGTTTTAGCTCAAGAGCAATTATTAAATGATGGTATAAATACTAGAATATCAATAGCAGATGATTTTGAGTATGTATTTATAAATAATAAAAATAGATGGTATGATGAAAATAAGATAAAAAAGGGAAGTACTCCAGAGCAAGCATTTAAGAGTTTAAGTGCAAGGTATGAGCTACATAAATCCCTAAGTTCCTATGAAGTATATGGTATGCTAAATTTATATGAAAAGCTTAGAAAACAGGGACATAAAGCTTATCAACCTATAAATATAGCTTATGGAATAAAAAATGAAACTGTTGCAAAAATAGAGGAAGGTTTAGTAGAATATCCAGGAATACATATATCTGTAGAGCCTGTAAGATACTATCCAGAAGGAGAGACAGCAGCTCATATATTAGGATACTTAGGAAAGATAAGTCAATCTTATGAAATTGAAAAATATGTAGAAGGTAAAGAGTATTCACCTAATGATATTATAGGAAAAACAGGAATAGAAGAAAGTTTTGAAGACTATTTAAGAGGAGAGAATGGAATTAAAAATGTAGAAGTAGATTCATTGGGTAATACGACTAATATATTAGGTGAAAAATCACCGATTCCAGGAGATAATATATATCTAACCATAGATAAAAACTTACAAAAAGTTTCTGAACAAGTACTTAAAGAAACTTTAGATAAAATAAGTACTGCTGGGACTTATAATAGTCCTTGGGGAGATTATAAATTTGGTATACATAGGAGAAAAGGAAGACCTTATAAAAATGCAACTTCTGGTGCAGTAGTAGCCATAGATGTTAAAACAGGTCAAGCTTTGTCAATAGCTAGCTATCCTTCATATGATCCAAATCTTTTTTCAACAGGTATTTCTAATACGGATTGGTTAAGTTTGTTTCCAGAAAATGATAGAGATCCTTTAGCTCCTAGACCATTATATAATGTGGCAACTCAAACGGCAGTTCAACCAGGTTCTACTTTTAAAATGGTTACAGCATTAGCTGCTTTAGATAAGGGATTTAGTCCTACAAAGACCAT
>CAZMMV010000013.1:0-27757 GCA_964567475.1 uncultured Tissierellaceae bacterium
TTTATAAGTTACATAAACTGAGGTGAAAAATGAAAAGATCTAAAGGAATAATCTTCCTTGTATTTATTTTTCTTATATTAACTGGGTGCAATAAAAAACAGTATTCTAATAATAAGGGAGAAAATAAAGTAAATAAGATAGTACAAGAAGATAAAGAAGTTAAGAAAGAAGATAAAATAGAAAAAAAGATTAAATGGATGACCTTAGAGGAAAAAGTAGGTCAACTTATAATCGCAGGATTTGAAGGAACGGAGATATCATCTAATCCAATAAAATTAATAAATGAAAAGAAAATAGGTGGATTTATCTTATTTTCTAGAAATATAGAAGATGAAGAACAAACATTAAAACTATTAAATAATCTTAAGCTTGAGAATTCAAATAATAGTATTCCCTTATTTTTATCAATAGATGAAGAAGGCGGAAAGGTTAGCAGATTACCAAAATCTTATAAGAAGATACCTGAAGCTATAAATTTTGGAGAGAAAGGTAATAATGACGTTTCTTACGAACTAGGTCAAGTATTAGGAAATAGAGTAAAAATTTTAGGATTTAATGTTAATTTTGCACCAGTTTTAGATATCTATTCAAATCATAAAAATACTGTAATAGGAAGCAGGGCATATGGGACTACAGTAGAAGGAGTAGTAAATAACGGATTAGAAGTAATGAAAGGAATAAGAAGTACAAATATTATTCCAGTTATTAAACATTTTCCAGGGCATGGAGATACTAGTTTAGATTCACATATAGAATTACCCAAGGTAAATAAGACTTTGGATGAACTAGAATCTTTAGAATTAATTCCATTTGATAAAGCAATTGAAGATGATATTGAGATGGTAATGGTAGCTCATATATTGTATCCAGAGATTGATGCCTATTATCCTGCTTCTATGTCTTCAAATATAATACAAGGTATTCTCAGGGATAAAATGGGATACGAAGGAGTAGTAGTATCAGATGATATGACTATGGGAGCTATAGTTGAGAATTATAATTTAGAAGATGGGGTCCTACAATTTATTAAATCTGGAGGAGACCTAGCCTTGATATGTCATGGACAAGATAATCCTATTTTAGCAATAGATAAAATAATAAATTCTGTAAATGAAGGGGAAATATCTGAAGACGAAATAGATAAGAAGGTATATAGAGTAATAAAATTAAAGGAAAGATATAAGATTGAAGATAAAATAATTGAAACAATAGATTTAGAAAAGATAAATAAAGGAACAGAAGATCTAATAGAAAAAATATCTAATTAAATGCTAGCATTTAATTAGATATTTTAATGTTCTTTTACATCAAAACTTATGAGTATATTTATCCCCCATCAAATATAATATACTAAAATTCATAATATATTATATTTGAAAAAAAAGCAAAACTATTATATACTATTCGTGTCTCTAAAGAGATTTAATTTAAAGGAGCGTGATTATTTGATTAAGAGATTTATATCATATTACAAACCACATAAAAAATTATTTTTTATAGATATGTTTTTTGCTTTCTTAATATCTATAGCAGATTTAATTTTTCCAGTATTTAGTAGGAAAATGATAAATGAAATCATTCCAGCAGGAAGAATGGATTTACTTGTAAAATGGACAATCATGATGATTTTATTATTTATATTAAGATATGTAAGTTTTTATATTGTTGCATATTGGGGACATTTATTGGGAGTCAGAATAGAACATGATATGAGAAGTGATGTATTTACTCATTTACAAACCTTACCATTTAGCTATTATGATAATACAAAGACAGGTCATATTATGTCTAGAATAATTAATGATTTACGGGATATTACAGAGCTTGCGCATCATGGACCAGAAGATTTATTTATTTCCCTGGTAATGCTTATAGGGTCCTTTATAATTCTGATGACAATAGAATGGAGATTAACGCTGATATTATTTGCCTTTATACCTTTGATGCTATTATTTGTTATATCTAAGAGAAATAGAATGTCTCGTGCTTTTAAAGAAGTTAGAAAAAAGATAGCAGATGTTAATTCACAGCTAGAAAATAGTATATCGGGAGCAAGAGTAGCTAAATCATTTACTAATGAAGATTATGAAATAGAAAAGTTTAATGAAGGGAATTATCGATTTAGTGATGCTAGAAAAGAAGCATATAAAGTGATGGCAGAATTTTCAGCTGGAATAAATATAATGTCAAATATATTGAATCTTGTAGTTATAAGTGTAGGTGGATATTTTATATTTAAGGAAATAATAGATTTAGGGGATTTATTTTCATTCACATTATATGTAAACTTTTTTATGCAGCCAATAAGGAGATTAACTCAGTTTGTTGAACAGTTTCAAGATGGTATGACAGGTTTTGAAAGATTTACTGAGATAATGGATATAAAAGCAGATATAGTAGATAGAGAAAATGCTATAGAATTAAAGGATGTATCTGGCGAAATAATATTTAACAATGTTTCATTTAGTTATAATAATGGAGAAGACACGGTTTTAAGTAATATAAACATGAAAATAGAAGCAGGTAAAACAGTAGCTTTAGTAGGACCTTCAGGAGCAGGTAAAACTACTTTATGTCACTTAATACCTAGATTTTATGAAACAAAAGAGGGAGAAATACTTTTAGATGGTAAGAATATTAAGGATATAAAGATAAAAAGTTTAAGAAAAAACATAGGATTAGTTCAACAAGATGTATTTTTATTTACAGGAACTATTAGAGAAAATATATTATATGGTAATCCAGAAGCAAGTGATGACGAAATCATAGAAGCAGCTAAAAAAGCTAGTATACATGATTTTATAATGACACTCCCTGAAGATTATGATACTGATATAGGAGAAAAAGGAGTTAGATTATCTGGAGGTCAAAAACAAAGAATATCAATTTCCAGATTATTCTTAAAGAATCCGCCAATTTTAATATTAGATGAAGCTACTTCGGCTTTAGATAATAAAACTGAAACTTTAATTCAAGAGTCTTTGGAAGAATTGGCAAAAGGTAGAACTTCCTTAATAATAGCCCATAGGTTATCTACTATAAAGAATGCAGATGAGATTATTGTATTAACAGAAGATGGAGTAGCAGAAAGAGGAGCTCACAAAGAATTACTAGAAAAAGATAAAATATATGCTAATTTATATAATTCACAATTTAAAGGTTTATTAAAATAAAAGTATCAAAAACACCTGATTCTTCATATTATATAGTGAATATTAAGGGGAGGTGTTTTTGTGAATATAGACTATCCTGAATTGTATTATAGTATATATCCAAAAGTCATATTAGCCATTGATGAACATTTAGATAAAAAGATTCTTACGGAAGAAATAACTGATAAAGATATCAAGGATATGATAGAGAACATATATATAAAGTTAGTTAAAGAATATCCAGAAATACATGAAGATTCTTATGAAAAAAGACGAATGAGATTTAGAGGAAGGAAAAATAAATTTTATGGAAGAAGTAAGATAATAACTGATTTAATAAGCATAATTTTGATTTCTGAACTTTTAAGAAGAAGATAATATTTATATCAAAATTAAATATAACTATAACTATAATAAATAGGCTGAAAGCAGCCTATTTTAGTTTGAAATAAATAATTAGGGAAATATATATTAAATGTAAACCTATTGTAACGAATAAGATAGAAAAATAGATTATCCTATTATATATAGTATATAATAAAGACATAGGAGTGGAATATGACTAATAATAAAAAAGATTATAATTTTAAAAATATTGCAGGTATAATTGTATTGATTATTGTATTATTATCTATAGGAATAGCTTCTATAAAGGGCTATACTCAGGCAAATCATAAAAATGAGATTTCTATAAGAAAAACTTTAGATTTCATAGATAAAGAGAATCCAATAAATATTTCCTTGAATGAACAAATAAGCTTATATAATGAAGAAAAAAAGAAAGAAGAAGAAAGAATATTGCTAGAAAAAGAAAATTCAACTAAGATAGCTTATTTAACCTTTGATGACGGTCCATCACAAATGGTAACAAAGGAGATAATAGAGGTATTGGACAATTATGGAATAAAAGCAACATTTTTTGTTTTAGGTAAAATGGCTGAAATAAATCCAGAAACATTAAAATTAGTATATAGTAGTGGACATTCTATAGGAAATCATGGCTATAGCCATAATTATAAATATATATATATAAATATCGATAATTTTTTATTGGATATAGAAAAGTCAAATAAGACTTTGAAAGGCATTTTAGGAGAAGACTTTCAAACAGGTCTTTTAAGGCTTCCAGGAGGTTCTTTTGGAAAAAGTAAAAATAAATATGTAAATATTGCAGAAGAAAAAGGGTATAGAACTTATGATTGGAATGCTTTGAATGGTGATGCTGAAGTTCCTAAAAAAAACAAGAATCAATTAGTGCAAAGATTAAAAGATACTGCTAGAGGTAGAAAGAAAATTGTTATATTAATGCATGATACAGATGCTAAAAAAAATACAGCAAAAGCTTTACCTGAAATAATAGATTATCTTATAGGTGAAGGCTATAGTTTTAAAGCTTTAGAACAATAAAAATATAGGAGGTGATTTTTTGACAAATAACATTCTGTTAGTAGAGGATGAAGAATCAATAAGAAAATTTGTAAAAATAAACTTAGAGAGAAATGGATTCAATGTATTTGAGGCAGGCACTGGAGAAGATGGAATAGATATAGCAAGAAAAGAAAAGATAGATATAGTGGTATTAGATTTAATGTTGCCAGGTATAGATGGATTTGAAGTATGTGAGGTTTTAAGAAAAGAAATGCCAAGTGTTGGAATTATAATGTTAAGTGCGAAAAGTCAAGATGTTGATAAAATAATGGGTTTAGAATATGGTACAGATGATTATATGACTAAACCTTTTAATCCTATTGAGTTAGTTTTACGAATTAAATCTTTATCTAGGCGTATGGAAGGATTGGCAGAGGAAGAAAAAGATGAAATGATAATATTTCATCCCTTTAAAATAGATTCTTATGCACGTAAATTTTATAAAGGAAATGAAGAAATAGAACTTACACCTACTGAATATTCTATAGCAAGGCTTTTTATTGAAAATCCAGGTAAGGCATTTAAAAGGGATGAAATATTAAACCTTGTATGGGGCTATGATTTTATGGGAGATTCAAAAATAGTAGATGTTAATATTAGGAGATTAAGAGCAAAAATAGAAGAAGATTCAAGTGAACCTTATTATATAGAAACTGTTTGGGGAGTAGGTTATAGGTGGAGAGACAAGGAGTAAAAGAAGATAAGTTTAAAAAAAGTATAAAGGATAGATTAGTAAGAAGTTTTATGTTGATTATTATAATTACAGTACTTATCTTAGAAATTGTACTTCTAAATATAATAAAAACTTATTATTATAAAAACATTGAAAGTATATTGGATAATGAGATTGATTTTTCTATAGACTATTATTTAAGGTATTATTCATCAGGTAATTTAAATGATATTGTAATAGATGATGTAGATGTTTTTTGGAAGCATACAGATGCTCAAGTCCAAATATTAAATGAAAAAGGTCAGCTTTTAATTGATTCCCTAGGAGTATTGAATGATGAAGATGTTTTATATCCAGATATTAAAGAAGCAATAAATGGAAAACGAAAAACATGGATAGGAAATGTTGATTATTATGATTATCCAGTAATGAGTATGTCTGTACCAATAGAGGATAAGGATAAGATAGTTGGAGTCATAAGATTTATTACTTCTCTTAAGGAAGTAGATGAAATTATATGGACAGCTTCTCTAATTATAGTCCTAATAGGAATAACGGTTATATTTATTTCAGGAGTAGTAAGTATTTTCCTAGCTAATTCAATAGTTAGACCACTAAAAGAAGTGACTAACGTTGCACAAAGGATGGCTGATGGGCAATTAACTATAAGAAGTGAAGTAGATTTAGAGGATGAAATAGGGAAACTTTCAGATACATTAAATTATATGGCAGAAGAACTTATAAAAAAAGAAGAGTTAAAAAATGATTTTATATCTTCTATATCTCATGAACTTAGGACTCCTTTAACATCTATTAAAGGATGGGCCATTACATTGAAATCAGAAGATTTTAATGGTAATGATATTATTGAAGATGGATTAAATATAATTGAAAAAGAAAGTGATAGACTTACCAATATGGTAGAAGAGTTATTAGACTTTTCTAGATTTGCGTCTGGAAGGATAACATTGAAAAAGAATGAATTTTCAATATTTAATACACTTGAATTAATAATAAAACAATTAACTCCAAGGGCTAAGTTTAATAATATTAGTCTTGAATCCTACATAGATAAGTCTCTATGCAATATGATAGGAGATGAAAACAGAATAAAACAAGTACTTATAAACATATTGGATAATGCTTTAAAGTTTACTCCCGATGGAGGAAATATAAATATTAATGGTCAAAAGATAGATCAGAAGTTAGTATTAGAAATAAAAGATAATGGACCAGGTATATCTGAAGAAGATTTACCTAAGGTAAAAGAAAGATTTTATAAGGGTAAAAATAGTAAATCAAATAGTGGGCTTGGATTATCTATTAGTGATGAGATTATAAAACTACATGGAGGTACTATGGATATTTTATCTAAGTTAAATTTAGGGACAATGGTAAGAATCACTTTACCATTAGGGGGAGATGAAAAATGAAAAAGAGTATTTTATTTATAAGCATTATTGTAATGCTTATTTTGTCTTCTTGTAATACGAAAAAGTTTGAGCCAAATGATATGATTATGTCACCAGAAAATAACATATCGCCTATTAAGGGAAAATGGTCTGTAGAAAAGGTTATTGAAGGGCCTCATAGTAGAAATATAGAAAAAAGCAAATTTAATAGTGAAATAGAAGCATTATTTCATAAAGAAGGTGTTGTAGTTGGAGGAGATTTTGTATTAGAACCTTCTTATAAAATAAGAAATGTAGATTTAGAAGAATATTTATTTTATAATTATAAGATAAATTTAGATTATTTAGATATAAAGCAAGAAAAAGCAGAAGTAATAACTATATTAAGTGAAGGACAATATTTTTATGAGTTTATTAGATACAATGAAGATGAGATGTTTTTTTATGAAGAAGATGAGTTTGTTTTTTTGAAAAGAAAAATCAAAGAAGTAAGTAGTGAAGAGGTTAATAGATATATTAGTATAGAAAAAAACATAATGAGAATTGCAAATAAAAAGCAAATTGACACATTGAATTCAGGACTTTTATTAGGCATTAAAACACACGATATTGAAGAAAAAAGTGGAATAGATAAATGGGATTATAAAACTCTTTGGATTAAAAGTACTAATAGGACTATTGGGGATATATATGAGATGGACAATTTAATAGTGCCAAGAAAAAAAGGATTTTATTTAATAGATATAGATAGGAAAGATAATGGAAATTTTATAAATGACAATATAAAAGCTACTCAAATAGCGAAAAACAAAGAGGATATTTTAAGTGAAAGCACTTTATCAATTGAAGGAGAAAATCCAGATAAAAATTTAATTAAATATCCATCCTATATAAAACATATTATTTATGTAGGAAATGATTATGTTTCTACAGAAAAAATTAATTTAGAAACTAATAAAAAAGATTTAAGGGTATATCCAATAGATTATTTAGAAGATGAGAAAGCAACTAAAATATCTAATTTAATAGATGAAAAAGGGTTAGATTTGTTTTTCCAATCTGCCAAAGATGCTGTTAAAATGGATGCAAAACATATATTAGAAGAAGAGAGCTTTGGATTTGAACGAAGAAATGGCTATTGGGTTATGAAGGGAAGAATAAATTATAAAAATGAGAATGAAGAGTTTTTTAAAGATTTTCAAATAAAAACCACTCCACCAAAAGAACTAATTCAGTATGATGAGTTAGTAATACCATGGAATATAATAAAATCTAAAATACCTGAAGCTATAGATGCATTTACTTCACCAAATGAAGATATTGTAATTATAATCACTAGAAATGAAATTTTAATTTATCCAATTGTTGAAAATGATATATTGTTAAATGAATTGGGCAGAATAAAATTAAATAATCAAGATAGTATTATAATGGCTGAATGGGGATTAGGACAATATACTAGTTTGTGGGAAGAAGAGTTCTTAAAAAATGGAGCAGAGAAGATAGACAAAAAATAGGAGATGATAACTTGGAGAATTTAGGAGCTCATCTAGAATTTGGAAAGGTATTGATAATAGTTTCTATAATATCTATTTTGATAACTTGTTTAATGTATTTTATATTTAGAAAGGATCCTAAATATAATTTAATAAAGTACATACCTGGATCTGTTTTAACTTTAATAGGAGTATATAACTTATTGAGAGTGGGTATGAATTTACCAGATACAAGTGAATTTGATAGGGTTTTATTAACTATGATATTTATTATAGGAGGAGTTATAGGACTTTTTACTGGACTTATTATTGGAGTAATTAGCAAAGATAAAGAAGATAAAGAAGATAAAGAAACTTAAATATACCAAAGAGCTTTGTTGGAGGTTGTTATTCCTATGGCACCTGCTTCAAAAGCTAAGTTAATATCAAAAATATCCTTGATTAAGCCACTAGCAATTAGGGGTATTTTAGTTTCTAGAATTATTTGACTTATAATTCTAGGGATTATCCCAGGCAACAATTCAATTACATTGGGTCGGTTTTTTTTAATAGAATCAAGATTTTTTCTTAGGGAACAACCGTTTGAAATATATAATCTCTGTATGGAGAAAACCCCCATATCTTTGCTAAGTTTCACTAAGTTGTTTTTTTCTGTAATTATTCCATCTGGACATATATTTTTTACAATATATTCTAGACCCCAGGTATCTTTAGAAAAACCATCAATAGAATCTACTAATATATATAATCCTTTATTTTCTTTTCTAACCCTATTAGAAATTTCTTTTAAATTAAATATATTTCCAGTTAAAAGAAATATTATTTCGCAGGGAGAATTTAAAGCTAAGTCTAAACTATCTAAATCATAAATAGAAGCAATAACTTGATTATTAGAAATTCTATCAAAAAAATGGTTCACATTTGTCACTCCTTAAACTTCTTATAAGTTTTTAATAAGTTCTAGTTTTTCCTTTTTATTAAGTTGCTTAATTACATATTCTCTTTTCTGTGCATCTATTCTATTATTAAATGTTTCGAAATAGACTAATTTAACAGGAAGCCTTGCCCTAGTATATTTTGAAGCTGTGCCTTTGTTGTGCTTTACTATTCTTCGATATAAATCAACAGTCCATCCAGTATAGAGTGTATTATCACTACATTTTAGCATATATACATAGGATAAATCAGTCATATAAATCTTCTTCCCTATCTATTTCAGTTAAAATTTCTCTAACTACCTTAGAAATAATATCATAAGAAAATCCTCTTCTTTGTAAGAATCCAGACATTTTTCTATAAACAGCATTTTTGTCATCATTTCTATAGGAGTACATTTTCTTATCTGCTATTTCCTTTGCAAGTCTATACTGATCATTGCGGTCATAATCTAAGACTTCATTTATAATTTCTTTAGAAACACCCTTTAATCTTAGTTCATGTTTAATTCTTTCTGGTCCGTGTTTATTTAGATTTATCTTATCATTAATAAAAGATTTAGCAAAATTTTTATCATTTATATAGTTTTTATCTTTACAAGAAGAGATTACATTTTCTATATGCTCATCTATATATCCTTTTCTTTTTAAAGAATCATATATTTCTTTTTCTGATCTTTGTCTATATGTTAAAAGATTTAAAGCATAATCAAGAGCTTTGTTTTCTTCTTCAGCCATTAGAATGTTTTCTATAAAATCATCATTTACTTCCATGTCTACTTTTAAATTATATTTAAGCATTACTTCTTTATTAATTCCTAAAGCAAAAGCATCATTTATATAGATATTAACTCTATTTTTTCTTCTTTTTTGAGCTTCAATTTTAGTTATTTTCATTTAATCACCCCTATTTATCTTTTGGTCGAAAAATTATATATAGTCCTAATAGGATTAATAAAACAGGCCAAATAGGGAAATATCTCCACAGTTGTCTCATTCTATAAAGAATATTAGGAAATATTTTTTCAGTTAATAGATAAGCACCCCATAAAACTAGACCTAATCCTACAATTAGAGAAGTGTTTTTCTTAGTTTTTATATATTTTTCTTGAGTTTGATTATCTTCAACATTGTCTTGATATATTACTTCATTATCTTCAGGAATAATAAATGACGAAATAATATAAATTGTTAAAAATATCCTTGAAGAAAGAAAGACAAGTACTATAAAAGCTAATCTAACAATTGTGGAATCAATATCAAAATACTCTCCGATTCCTCCACAAACTCCAAAAAATACTCTATCATTTTTAGAACGTTTAATTTTATTAATTATAAAAACCTCCTTTTATATATTTATAAGTCTATTTTATCAGATTTTAGTAAAGAATTAAACATATATAGCTTTATAGTTAAAAAAAAGATACAATGGAATAAATTTATGTTAATATCTATATATAGAATAACTTGGAAGGTGATTTAAATGTATAGTATTTTATCTATTTTTTTAAAGTACATATTTATAGTAATAATCTATCTATTTATATTTAGTATTATTAGGATGATATATTCAGATATCCGTGGAATGGAAGGAATAATTTTAGAAGATGCATCCTATTTAAAGTTGATTAGTAATAAGGATAGTCTTGCATTAAAAATAAAAGACTATTATATAATTGACAAAGAATTAAGTTTGGGGAGAGATAAAAATAATGATGTAGTTATAAAAAATCAATTTATATCAAAAAGGCATTTCAAAATAATAGAAGATGAAGAAGAATATTTTTTAGAAGATTTAAGTAGTGCAAATGGAACATATTTAAATAGGGACAAAGTATTTGATACAGTAAGACTACAAAATCGTGATATTATTAGAGTTGGTCAAATAGAATTTTTATTTATAAAAAAGAACAGGTGATAATAAATGTTTAAAAGATTATTTAGGGAAAAAACTCCAAGAAATTTATTGTTTATTTTTCAAGTCTTAGCACTTTCATTGCTTTTTATAAATCAAGGAAAGAATATAGATGAATACGCAATTATGACAGGTATAGGTTTAGTGCTTATTATCTACTTATCAAACTATATACTTAACAAGGTATCCTTTGGAGATAATTATATATTTCTAATAGTTACAATGTTATTATCCATAGGCGTAATTATGATCTATAGAATAGATGAGAAATTAGGTGTTAAGCAATTGATTTGGATTTCAATAGGTATTATATTATTTTTCTTAGCTTATTTTATAATGAAATATGTTAAAGGATGGGAAAATGGAATTTATGTATATATCATAGCGTCTTATGGATTATTTTTGATTACTTTTGTTTTAGGAGTCAGAAAAGGAGGAGCTTTAAACTGGATTAACATTAAAGGGATAGTATTTCAACCAGCAGAAATAATAAAAGTTCTCCTTATATTTATTTTAGCTGCATACTATTCAAATAAAGATAAATGGAAAAATATAAAATATTCATCTTATTATTTAATGGGCATTTTATATTCTTTTATCTTATTATTATTTTTACAGAAGGACCTAGGTACAGCTTTATTGTTTTATGGAATATTTATTATAATACAATTTATTTATGATGAAAATAGAAAGCTTGTTTTATATAATATAGGATTATTTACAATAAGTGGATCTTTAGGATACTTTGTTTTTGATCACGTACAAATAAGATTTCAATCTTGGATTAATCCTTGGAAATATATAGAAAGACAAGGTTATCAAATAACCCAATCATTATTTGCCATAGCAGAAGGTGGATTTTTTGGAAAAGGATTAGGATTGGGATATCCAGATTTTATTCCAGTAGTTTACACAGATTTTATATTTTCTGCTATATGTGAGGAAATGGGGACTTTTATGGGGATGGGAATAATAATATTATTTATGATTTTAGTATATAGAGGTTTTAAAATAGCCATAGTACAGAAAAATTTATTTTATAAAATTCTTGCAATAGGAATAAGTAGTTTGTTTGGAATTCAAAGTTTTATTATATTAGGGGGAGTATTAAAAGTAATACCTCTTACAGGAATTACACTTCCATTTGTTAGTTATGGTGGTAGTTCTATGTTAACTAGTTTTGTAGCCTTAGGAATACTTCAATCTTGTTCTGAAGAAATAAATACTAAGGAGGTTAGACCATGGGGAAAGAAATTAAAAGAATAATAGCTGTATTAGTTGGGTTTTGCTTATTATTTATAAGTTTAATAGCATATTTGAGTTATTTTCAAGTTTTTAAAGCAGAAAAAATAAAAAATAATAGTTATAACAAGAGATTATGGATGAGTGAAGAATCAACTTTAAGAGGTTCTATACTAGATAGGAATAACAACATTCTTGCTTTTAGTGAAAAGGATGGAGAGAGTTATAAAAGAAATTATAATTATGGTAGATTATATAGTCATATAATAGGATATAGCTATCGTGAATATGGAAAAGTAGGATTAGAATTAAAATATAATGATATACTTTTAGCTACAAGTGAAAATGATGCAATAAATGAAATAAAAAATATAGTTTACTCTAATAAAAAAGGTAATAATATAAAACTAACCATAGACCATGGTTTACAGTCAAAGGCAAAAGAGTTATTAAAGGGTAGAAAGGGTTCTATAGTTGCTCTAAATCCTACTACAGGTGAGGTATATGCAATGGTTAGCATGCCAGACTTTGATAGTTCTAATTTAAGGGAAGATTGGAAACATATATCAGAAGATCCAAATAGTCCACTTTTAAATAGGGCTACTCAAGGTCTTTATCCGCCAGGTTCTACTTTTAAATTGATAACTGCAATAGGATTAATAGATTCTCCAGAGTTGGATCAAACTTATAGTTGTAAGGGTACTACTAATATTGATGGATATAATATTAGTGACTATAATAAAAAGGGTCATGGAGGGATTGATTTAGAAAGAGCATTAATTAAATCTTGTAACACATATTTCGCAGAGAAATCAATATTACTAGGAAAAGATAAAATAGGAGAAACTGCTGAAAAATTTCTAATCAATAAAAAAATAGACTTTGATTTACCTGTTAGTGTATCTAAATTTTCATATAAAGATAATTTAGGTAAAACTGATATTGCTGCTTCTGCCATAGGCCAGGGTAAAGTATTGGCAACACCATTAAATATGGCTTTAATTGCAGCAGGTATAGCTAATAATGGAGTGATAGTCAAGCCAACTTTAGTTAAGGAAATAATATTTACTAGTGGAAGAATTAAAGATAATAGGAATGTAGAGATCCTTTCCCAAGGAACAAATTCTATTGCAGCAGAAAAGATAAAAGAAATAATGGTTAAAGTAGTAGAAGAGGGAACAGGTAAAAATGCAAGGATAAGAAACATAAAAGTAGCAGGAAAAACAGGAACTGCAGAAAATCAAACAGATAAAAATCATGCATGGTTCATAGGCTTTGCTCCAGCAGATAATCCAAAGGTTGCAGTAGCAGTAGTATTAGAAGAAGAGGGTTCAACAGGTGGTGCTGCATCAGCACCAATAGCTAGAGATATTATGAAGTATGCAATAGAAGAGATTAAAAATTAAAATATAGTAGGAGAATAATGTTAAATAAAAGAACCTTGCCAATGGCAAGGTTCTTTTATAGAAATTTACTTTTTAAATTATTCCAATACATATCTTTATGAAAGTTTAATTTATATAAGATTTTATTAGAAATTTTTAAATTTATACTTTGTACATTATTGTACTTAAGGTCCATTCCATCATTTATTATAACAGTAGAATTAGTATATCTAAACTCAGGTTTAATAGATATAATTATATCTCCAGGAACTATGGTGCTATTAGGTAGTGATCTATAGGCTTTAGAGCTAATAGGAGACACTGGAGTTAGCTGTAAGGTCTTTAATGAAGGATACACTATACTTCCACCACTGGAGAAATTGTAAGCCGTACTACCTGCTGGAGTAGATATAATAACGCCATCACCACTAAATTTTTCTAAATGATTGTCATCTATAAAAATTTCCAAATGAATTACTTTCGATTTAATATGTTTTATAACTATTTCATTGATTCCAGTAATGAAATAAGTTTTAGTTTTAGTTTTAATTTCTCCTTCAACAAGAAAGATTTCTTCCATAAAATATTCTTTATTTATATATTTTTCTATAAAATCATCTATATTTTCAGGTAAGATTTCTTGAAAGAAACCTAAGTTTCCAGTATTAATACCTACAAATGGAATTTTAGGAAATCGATTTTTATGTACTGCTCTTAAGAAAGCTCCATCCCCACCTACGCATATGTTTAACTCTGCATTATTGCTATATTTCTCTGGTATAATAAAACCTTTATCTTTAAGTTTTTGTGATAAAAGTTTTGATGTTCTTTTAGATTTATAATTTTTATTAGATATAATGTTTATAGTTTTATTTTTACTAGAATTCAAAAGATCACTCCTAAAAGGTTTTATTCTTTAAGATTATGCAAAATTTGATATAATAATTATAATACAATTACATTATATAATAAAATACAAAAAAATGGAGGAAAATATGGATTTATTTGAAGAAAGTGAAGATGTTATAATATTTACTGGGAAAAATGAAAAACAAAACTTGGAAAGTTTCTTAATTAAAGAAGATATATCAGGAAGATTATTTAGAAAATTATACAAGGAAAAGAGTATTTATATAAATGGTAAGTTTAAAAATAGAAAAACATTAATAAATAAAGGAGATATAATATCTCTTTTAATGAAGGATGAAATTAACAATATAAAACCAGAGAAAATGAAATTAGATATTATATATGAAGATTTTGATTTGTTGATTCTTAATAAAAAACCCTATGTAGTAGTTCATCCTACTAAGTCACATGATGAAAATACCCTATCTAATGGAATATCATATTATTTTAGGGAAAACAATATAAATAAAAAGATTAGATTTGTAAATAGACTAGATATGAATACAAGTGGTATATTGATTGTAGCTAAGAATTCTTTTGCTCATCAACAAATGGCTTTACAATTTGAAAAGGATATTGTAGAAAAGAAATATAAAGCTATAGTAGAAGGTGTGGTAAAAAAGAGTGAGGACTGTATAGATGTCTCTATCGATACAGAAGAAGGTAATATAAAAAGGATAGTAAATAAAAATGGACAAGAATCTTTAACTAAATATACTGTAATAGATAGATATAAAAATGCTAGCTTGTTAGATATACAAATATTTACTGGGAGAGCTCATCAGATAAGGGTCCATCTATCACATATAGGGCATCCTATTATAGGGGATACACTATATAATGAGGAATCTACTTATATAGATAGACAGGCTTTACATTCTTATTATTTAAAGATAAAGACGCCAAGAAGAAAAGAATATATAGAACTTCTTGCAGATTTGCCAGAAGATATGGAAGCATTAATAGAAAAGTTAAAGAATAAATAATATTATTTATTCTTTAACTTTTCTTCTACTATATGACCTTTTTATCAGATTCTTCTTCTTTAGTGGTATTTAGTAAATTCATTATTTCAACGATTTTGTTCATTTCTTTGACTTTATCTTTATTATTTTCTTTTTCTCCTAATAAAGGACCAAGAACTTCTATTAATTTGGCAGGATCATTTATACAATCAGGATCTTTAGTTACTGAAGTCAGTAGATTAAACATTTTTTTATATTTATCTTTGTTAATAATTAAATCCATAAATATCCCTAAATTATCATCATGTTTTTCAGGCATTTCTTTTTGAATAGTATCTATTATTTTACTTACTCGATCTCGATTGTTATCAACATTTACAGTAGTTGTAACATATCTGTGATCATCATCTTTCATAAATTCTATTAGTTCATTAAACTTAACAATCCGTTCTGTATAGAATATAGAACGATTTAATAATTCTATGTATTCGTTAGGAAAATAAGGACCTATCTTTTTCAAAACTCTTATTTTTTCATTTGTATAACTAGCTTTAATTTGCATAGTTGATAAAAAACTTATCATAGGATTAACCGAGTTTATATTATTACTTTTCTCATTTTCTTTAAAGCCTTTGTTTTTATATAATGTAAAAACAATAAATAATAATAATCCATTATCCATTTTATCCCTCCTAAAATTAGTACCTTAACTTATTATATGCAAGATAAATTAATAGTTTCTATATAAATTAGTAATATATTGATTTTAAAGTCATAAATTATCATATAGAAAAGGGGGAGAATACAGTGAAAAATAAAAATATAAAAGATATAATTAAAAACATTGATGATATTAGTAAATATGAACCTAATGAAGAAGATGTATCAATGTTAAAAGATTTAACAAAGGATTATAAAGATAAATCAGAAGATGACATCTTTGTAGAAATAATAAAACTAAACAATGAAATGGAAGATGAAATGACGGAAGAACAATATGAAGCTATATTTAAAAAGTTAGATAGTATTAGACCTGTATTATCGGAAGAACAGAATAGTAAGTTAGATAGAATACTAGAAGTTCTAAATAAAGAAAGATAAGGTAAAAATAAAGCAATAAGCAAAATGTTGGAAATAGACAAAGGGTGTCTCTAATGTTATAATTTATTTATTATGTAAACCAAAGGAGGCACCTATGAAAATAAATAAAAGATTTAGAATAGTAATATTTATTCTTTTATCCATTATATTTTTAGGTATATTTACTTACTATACAAAATTAAAATATCAAGTAGATGAAATGTCTTATCCTGTATTTTTATCTCATTTAGAAAAGGGATTAGTAGAAGAAGTTGAATTATCTAATAGTGGAAAAATCAAAGTAAAATTAGAAAGTGGAGAAAATATTATAACAGATAATCCAAGAACTGAAGACTTTAAAGAAAAATTACTTTTATATGATATTATTGTTAAGGAAGAAAATGAAGCTAAATCTCAAATAATTCCTATGGCTATATTTATATTAAGTATTGGATTTTTAATGTTATATTTGAACAAGAATAGATCAAAACAAGCGGAAAAAGAAATGTCTAGTATGTCTAATATAGATACTTTAGATTCATCAAATAAAAGAGTTACATTTGCTGATATTGCAGGAAATGAAGAAGCTAAATCTGCTTTAATGGAAATGGTAGATTTTATTAAAAACCCTGAGATTTATAATAAATATGGAGCTAGATTGCCAAGAGGAGTTTTATTATATGGCCAGCCAGGAACAGGCAAAACGTTACTAGCTAAGGCAATGGCTGGAGAAGCAGGAGTACCATTTTATGCTGTGTCAGGTTCAGATTTTGTTCAAGTTTATGCAGGTCTTGGCGCTAGTCGTATAAGAGAATTATTTAAGAAAGCAAAGGAAGCGGGGAAATCAGTTATATTTATAGATGAAATAGATAGCATAGGAAAAAAAAGAAAATCTGGTGCTAGTCCTTCGGGAAGTGAAGAGGGAGATAGAACATTAAATGCATTGTTAACTGAAATGTCTGGATTTAACGATAATGAAGGTATCATTGTAGTGGCAGCTACCAATAGGGTAGATATATTAGATGAAGCACTTCTTAGACCTGGTAGATTTGATAGGCAAGTAGAAGTTTCATTGCCAGATGTAAAAGATAGATATAAGATATTAAAGCTCCATAGTAAAAATAAACCAATGTCCAAAAATGTAGATTTTGATAAGCTTGCTTTAGAAACAGTATATTTTAGTGGAGCTAAATTAGAAAACTTATTGAATGAATCTGCAATTATTGCAGTAAAAGAAAAGTCTGAAAAAATAACCATGAAACATATAGATAAGGCTTATTATTCAATATTAGTAGGAGAAGAGAAAAAAGATAGATCCTCCATTAGCTCACTAGATAAAAAGATAACTGCATATCATGAAGCTGGACATGCCTTAGTGGCAAAATTAATCGGAAAAGATAATAGAGTAACTAAGGTAAGTATAATACCAAGTACAAAAGGAATTGGTGGATTTAGTATGAATATACCATCAGATAAGATGTATCAAACAAAAGCAGATTTAATAATTAATATAATGATATCACTTGGAGGAAGAGCAGCAGAAGAAATAATATTCGGCAAGGATAATATAACTACAGGTGCTTCTTCGGATTTAGAGAAGGCAACAGATATGACACTTTCTATTTTGGGCGTATTTGGTATGGATGAATCCATGGGACTACTTAGCTATAATTTATTGGCACAGAGAAATATAGATAATGATAATACGATGTTAATCAGGGGAAAAGAAATGTTAAGTGAATTATACAAGGATACACTTGATTTAATATACGAAAACAAGACTCAATTAGAATCTCTAGCAAAAAGACTTATAGAAAAAGAAGTGCTAGAAGAAGAAGAAATAGAGCAACTTGTCTTTCAATGTAAATAGAATTTACCCTATATTACTTGATATAATTTAGAGAAAGAGGTATAATAATTATAGATAGCATTTCTGCGATGTGCGATGATTTATATAATTCAACCGACAGAGATAATATGGGAATCTGCGTTTAACATTTAATATCAAGCCCTTTCGAGGGGAAGGTAGAGGATGTTAACAGGAAACCCCCTTTGATAAAAGGTGGGTATGAATTAGATGAATTAACGGCATTGCGGGAATGGAAAAATACTCCATAGGTTTCTATGGAGTATTTTTTATGATTAATAATTAAATAAGGTTTTAATTTTATAATATATTTATTGGAAATTTCTTTCTATCTTTAAAAATATATATATATTTAAACCCTAACTCTTTTAATAATTTTTCAGAAGTTCTATATTCATGTCCAATATCACTAGGGGAATGTGAATCAGAACCAAATGTAATTATTTGTCCACCTAGTTTTTTATATAATTTCAATATGTCTATTTTGGGATGAGAATAATCCAATCCATATCTAGAAGCTCCTGTATTTATTTCTATACCTTTACCTTTTTCAATTAAAACCTTTAATATATCTTCAACGATATATCCATAGTCTTTAAATGATGGTATAAGAGAATAATCATCAAAATACCGATCAATATAATCTATATGACCTAATACATCAAAATCATTAAAACCTTCAACGCAAGCCTGCATAGTATTGTAATATTCTATTAATGCATCTAGAGGCCTTTTTTCTTGAGTAAAATTATCTGAATGAATATCTTTACCATTTACTGCGTGAATAGACATAATAACAAAGTCAAAGGGTTTGTCTTTTAATAGGTGTTCATATCTTTTAAAAAGATGAGCTTGCATACCTATTTCTACTCCTGACAAGATTTCTATATCTTGTTTATATTTATATTTTACTTTACTAATATTTTTAAAATAATCCTGAGTTCTAAATACAAAGTCAATCTTTTGTAATGTAGAATCAAAATCTACATGATCAGTAAAGCAAATAGCTTTAAGATTTTTTTCTATGGCGGATATTACCATATCTTCCATAGATGAACTTGAATCCATAGAATATTCACTATGGAGATGAAAATCGTACATAAGTAACACTCCTCTTTAAATCAAGTAGTATTTTTCCATACTTTTGATTTATTTTTATTTAAGATGTTTTTATTATTAAATTTAACATATTATCTATTGTAACATTTCCATCTTTATTTTCAATGAAAGAAATTTTTTAAAAATATATAAGAATCTAAGTTTTATTATATATGAAATTAACATTTTTTAAATGAATAATAGATAATATATATAGAATAATTATATAGTATAAATTATAAGTGAAATAAATAATAAGGCAAACAAATAAAAAAGTTTAGATTATGGTATAAATTATAATTATTTGGGGAAAATTTTAAAATATAGACTATGTTTTCTAAAATAAAAAAGGAGGTACTAGTTTTGGAATTAAATACAAAGGAAGTTGTAAAAAAAATGATACTAGATTCACAGGAGATGATTAGGGATTATGAGGCATATTCAAAAAAAGTAAATGATAGCGAAACTGCAGATCTTTTTAAAGAATTTGCAGAGCAGTGTGGGTATCAAGCAAGAGAATTACAAAAAATATTAAAAGATAAATTTTAAGGGTTGATAAAAATATAATTTTAATAAATATGATTATATAAAAAGAACTAGGGTAAAATCAATATATAAGAAGAAATAAAAGAATAAAAATTAAAGGGGAGATTTTATGATAATGAAATATTTTGAAGACAGAAAAAGACAATATGAAAGAAATCAAATGAAAAGAGATGCTAAGAAATTAGTATTAGGAACAGTAGTAGGGACTAGTATTGGAACTTTAGCAGGAATACTTTTTGCACCTAAGGCTGGTGTAGATACTAGAAAAGATATTGCAGATAAATCTAAAGAAGTAGCTGAAACTGTAAAAGATAGTGTAAATATAAAAATGGAAGAAGCTATGGAACTTCAGGAAAAAGTAAAAGATGAAATGAAAAATGTATATGATGATTTAAAAGAAAAAAAGGTTGAAATGAAAGAAAAAGCATTAGATCATGCAGTAGAAGAACTTGATGAAATAGAAGGAACTATTGATGAGGCAAAATTAAAATTAGAAGAAATAAGTGATGAAAACAAAGATGAAACTAATGATGAAGATAAGTCATTATAAGGGGGAGATATAAATGGATGTTTCCCTTACGATAAATGATTTATTTAAAATACTACTTTATATAGCGGGTATTGGAGCTTTGGGTTACTTAATAGTTGTATTGAAAAACTTAGCTAAATTTACGAAAGAAATAATAGGAATAGTCGAGGAAAACGAAGAAAATATTAGAGATACGATAAAGGAAGTTCCAAAAATAACTGAGAATGTAAGTTCAATTTCTAAAAATGCAGATATAGCATTGAAGGAAATGACACCAGAGATATCTAATGTTCTTAGTAATGTAAATAATATATCTAATAAAGTAGGATCTATAACAGATTCAGTTGAGGAAACAGCAAATAAGGCCTTAGAAACAGCTGATATAGTTAATGATAGTGTGGCTGATACGGCATATGCTTTAAAATATAATGTGAGAAACATTAATGATTATATAAACATAATTATTGAAACTATAGAAGTTATAAAAAATATGATAAAAAGGAAATAGAACCCTATTTATGGGTTCTGTTTTATTATATATATAAAATAAAACGTTATATAAAATTAATAAGATTGATTTAATACATATAATAATATAAAATGAAATAAAATCAATAAAAATAGAATAATACTATTAAAAATATAATAATACTATTATAAGGAGTAAGAATATATGAAAAAGATTAAAATAATCCATAATCCATCTTCTGGTCGTCAAAATACAGAAAAGAGATTAGAAAAATTAGTAAAACTATTATTGAATGATGGATATATAATTCAAAAATACGAAACCAAGAAAAAAAATGATGCAATTTTAGAAACTATAAAAACTTGTAAAGAGGATTGGGATATTATAATTGTAAGTGGAGGAGATGGGACTGTTAATGAAGTAGCAAAAGGAATAGCTTCTAGTGACACTAAACTACCAGTTGCTATTTTATCTTCAGGAACGGTTAATGATTTTGCTAATTATATGGAGATACCTAAAAATATAAATGAATTTTATGATATGATAAAATCAGGAAAAACAATAGATGTAGATTTAGGTAAGTTAAATGATAATTATTTCGTGAATGTTGCTGCTGGAGGCTTGTTAACAAATGTAGGATATTCAGTTTTACCAGAGGCAAAAATGGTTTTAGGTAGAATGGCATACTATTTAGAAGGGGTAAAAGAATTAGTTACGCAAAATTTAAAACCTATTAATATAAAAATTGAAAGTAAAGAGTATACTAATGAGGAAGAAATTCTTCTTTTTTTAATATCGAATAGTTCATCAATAGGTGGATTTAAAAAGATAGCTCCAAAGGCAGATGTACTAGATGGATTTTTAGATATAGTTATTATTAGAAAGGCAGATGTTCAAGAATTAGCTAATATATTTTTTAATATCTTTAGTGGTGGTCATATAAATCATGATAAGGTAATTTATTTTAAGTCTAATGACATTAAAATAAGTTCTAGTCAGGATATATCCATAGATATTGATGGGGAGTATGGAGGAAAATTGCCATCAAGGTTTGAAGTTGTACCTAAAGGATTTAAAATATTTATAAATGAAAAAAACAAAATAGAAGGTGATTAAGTTTGGATGATGATATATGCGAAGATATTGTTAATATAGAGAAATGTCTTAGAAAGATGGATTATGTAATTATGAAGAAGGGCAGAGAAATATTATCAGATTTCGATATAACTGTAGCACAATTTTCTGCATTACAAATTCTTATACATAATAAAACTTTGACAATAAGTGAGTTAAGTAAAAAAATGTCATTAGCATGTAGCACTATTACTGATTTAGTTGATCGGATGGAAAAATCAAAGCTAGTAGTTAGAAGAAAAGATGAAAAAGATAAAAGAGTTGTTAAAGTTGAGGTATTACCTAAGGGTTATGATATTCTTGAAAAAGTATTAAAAAGAAGAATAGAATTTTTAAGTTCAAAATTAATTGGATTTAATAAAGAGGAAAAACATAATTTGAATATTAATTTAAAGTCCTTGTATAAGGCTATGGAAGATGAGGAATATTAGTATATGTTGATTACGAATTATTAAATGTTTTTAAGGGAATATAATAGCATAATAAATTTTGCTATTATAATATTATATATGATATACTTATATGAATTAGTAAAAAAGATTTCAAATGGGAGAGATTTTTTTGAAAGAATCATATGTTTTAATAATGAAATTAATAATGAATATTAATTTTAAAAGCTAGGAAAATTATTTCCTAGCTTTTTTTATACACTTTAACAAGATAACATAATATACTGATAAACTTAATTTTATGGGGGGATTTAAATGGAAAGAGTAGTTATCAATGGAAATGATTTAAGCTTAGAAGAATTTATCAAGGTTACTAGAGAAGGAGCAAGGGTAGTAATATCTAATGAAGCGATAAAAAGAGTAGAAAAATCAAGGAGTTTAGTAGACAAATGGGTAGAAGAGGATAAAGTAGTATACGGTATCACTACTGGATTTGGTAAATTTAGTGATGTTGTAATTACTGGCCAAGAGACAAAAGTCTTGCAAAGAAATTTAATCATAAGCCATTCATGTGGAGTTGGTAATCCTTTAGATGAAGAAATAGTTAGGGGAGTATTACTTCTAAGAGCCAATGCTCTTGCCAAGGGATATTCTGGTATAAGATTATCCACTTTAAATACATTAATTAATATGTTAAATGAAAAAGTTCATCCAATTATACCTGAAAAAGGTTCTTTAGGAGCTAGTGGAGATTTAGCTCCATTAGCCCATATGGTTTTGGTTATGATAGGAGAAGGGGAAGCTATATATATAGGTGAAAAAATGTCAGGTAAGGAAGCTATGGAAAAGGCTGGTATAGAAACTGTAGAATTAGTATCAAAAGAAGGATTAGCTCTTATAAATGGAACACAGGTGATGACTTCTGTAGGTGCTCATACAATATATGATGCTATCATGCTTAGTAAAACAGCAGATATTGCAGCGGCTTTAACCGTAGAAGCTCTTAATGGTATAACTGATGCTTTTGACCCTAGAGTACAAAAGGTGAGAGGTCACGAAGGACAAATAAATACAGGGGTTAATCTATTGAAGTTACTAGAAAATAGTAAAATGACTACTAGACAAGGAGAAGAAAGAGTTCAAGATGCATATTCTTTAAGATGTATAACTCAAGTGCAAGGTGCAAGTAAAGATGCTTTTAAATATATAAAAGAAAAAGTTGAAATAGAAATGAATGCAGCAACGGATAATCCTTTAATTTTTGCAGAAGAAGAAGAAGTAATATCTGGCGGTAATTTTCATGGTCAACCTATGGCATTAAGTTTTGATTTTTTAGGTATAGGATTATGTGAATTAGCTAATTTATCAGAAAGACGACTTGAAAGATTAGTAAATCCAGCATTAAGTAATGGATTGCCAGCCTTCTTAGTAAAAAAAGGAGGGATTAATTCAGGATTTATGATAGTTCAGTACTCAGCAGCCTCTCTTGTTTCAGAAAATAAAATATTAGCCCACCCTGCTTCAGTAGACTCTATACCTTCTTCTGCAAATCAAGAAGATCATGTTTCTATGGGAACTATAGCTGCAAGAAAAGCAAGGGAAATACTGGAGAATACTAGAAAAGTAATAGCTATGGAAATTTTAGCTGCATGTCAGGCTATTGATTTAAGGGCTAATAAAGGATTAGGAAAAGGTACAAATATAGCTTATAATATAATTAGGGAAAATATGACTTTTATAGAACAAGATAGAATTATGAACATTGATATAAATAAATGTGAAGAAATATTAAAATCTAATATATTGATAAAAGAAGTAGAAAATTTTTTGAAACTATATTAAAGGAGGAAAATTCATGGAAATTAAATTAATTAAGGAATTACCATCTATGCCTAAGTTTGAAAAGGGAATAAGGAGAGCTCCAAAAAGAGAATTAAATCTAAATAAAAGAGAAGTAGAAATAGCTCTTAAAAATGCTTTAAGATATATCCCTGAAGATTTACATGAAGAAATAGCAGCAGAATTTTTAGATGAATTATTAACTCGAGGTAGAATTTATGGTTATAGATTTAGACCAGAAGGGAATATAAAAGGAAAAGCTATAGAACAGTATAAGGGCAAATGTATAGAGGGTAAGGCTTTTCAAGTTATGATAGATAATAATTTAGATTTTGATGTTGCTTTATATCCTTATGAATTAGTAACCTATGGAGAAACAGGACAGGTTTGTCAAAATTGGATGCAATATAGATTATTGAAAAGTTATTTAGAGGAATTAACAGATGAACAAACTTTAGTTGTTTCTTCAGGTCATCCAGTAGGATTATTTAGATCAACTCCTAATAGTCCTAGAGTTATAATAACTAATGCTTTAATGATAGGTGCCTTTGATGATCAAAAACATTGGATAAAGGCCCAAGCTATGGGTGTAGCAAACTATGGACAAATGACAGCAGGAGGTTGGATGTATATAGGACCTCAAGGTATAGTTCATGGAACATATAATACTATTTTAAATGCTGGAAGAATGAAACTAGGAATTCCAGAAAAAGAAGATTTAAGGGGACATTTATTTGTAAGCTCTGGTTTAGGAGGCATGAGTGGAGCTCAAGGTAAGGCTAGCAAAATAGCTAATGGAGTTGGAATAATAGCTGAAGTGGATTATTCAAGAATAGAAACAAGATTAAAGCAGGGTTGGATAGATAAATCATTTAATGATTTAAAAGACTTATTCCAACAGGCTCAAGAATCTATGGAGAAAAAACAAGCTATTTCGCTTGCGTATAATGGCAATATAGTAGACTTACTAGAATATGCAGTAAATAATAATATTCATATAGAACTTTTATCAGATCAAACATCATGTCACGCACCTTATGATGGAGGATATTGTCCACAAGGAATAAGCTTTGAAGAAAGAACTAGATTAATAGATGAAGATAAAGAAGGATTTATTAAACTGGTAAATAAATCTTTAGTCCATCATTATCAATTAATTAAAAAACTTGTAGATAAAGGAACATACTTTTTTGATTATGGAAATAGTTTTATGAAAGCAGTTTATGACGCTGGTGCTACAGAAATAGCTAAAAATGGAGTAGATGAATCTGAAGGCTTTATATTTCCTTCTTATGTAGAGGATATAATGGGACCTATGTTATTTGACTATGGATATGGACCATTTAGATGGGTTTGTTTAAGTGGCAAGCATGAAGACTTGATATTAACAGATAAGGCTGCTATGGAATCAATCAATCCAGATAGAAGAGGACAAGATAGGGATAATTATATTTGGATAAGAGATGCAGAAAAAAACAGTTTAGTAGTAGGAACCGAGGCTAGAATTCTATATCAAGATGCATTGGGAAGATTAAAAATAGCTTTAAAATTTAATGAAATGGTAAGGAATAAAGAAGTTGGTCCTATAATGCTTGGAAGAGATCATCATGACACTGGAGGTACTGATTCTCCATTTAGAGAAACAGCTAACATAAAAGATGGAAGCAATATAATGGCTGATATGGCAACTCAATGTTTTGCAGGAAATGCAGCTAGAGGCATGAGTCTTATATCATTGCACAATGGTGGAGGAGTAGGTATAGGAAAATCTATCAATGGTGGATTTGGTATGGTGCTTGATGGAAGTGAAAGAGTAGATGACATTTTAAAAACTTCAATACCATGGGATGTAATGGGTGGAGTTGCAAGAAGGGCTTGGGCTAGAAATGAAAATTCAATATCTACTTCTATTGAATACAATGAAAAGTTTAAAGATACAGATCATATAACTATTCCACATATTGCAGAGGATAATTTAGTAAGAAATTTAGTGGAAGAAAAATTTAAAAAATAATATAATGGAGCAGGTGATGATATGAAAGCTACATTAGTAATAGAAAATATAGACAATTTAATAACATTACAAGGAGAGAACAAAGCTAGAAAAGGTAAAGCTTTAAAAGATATAGGTCTTATAAAAGGTGGAATAGTAGCCTTGAATGGGGAGGATATAATATATGTAGGTAAAGGTAATCTTCCATCAGATATTAAAACTGATAAAGATACCTTAATCATAAATGGACAAGGAAAAACTGTAACTCCAGGATTGATTGATTCTCATACTCATTTAGTTCATGGAGGATCAAGGGAAAATGAATTAGACATGAAATTAAAAGGAGTTCCATATCTAGATATATTAGCAGCCGGTGGGGGTATACATTCAACAGTAAAATCAACGCGAGAAGCTGAATTTGAAGAATTATATATAAAGGCAGAAAAAAGCTTAAATGCCATGTTAAGTTATGGAATAACTACAGTAGAAGCTAAAAGTGGTTATGGAATAGAAGACTTTGATACAGAGTTAAAACAGTTAGAAGTAGCTAAAAAACTAAATGAAGATCATCCAGTAGATATTATATCTACATTTATGGCTGCACATGCTATACCTGAAAAGTTTGAAGATAATCCAGATGATTTTGTAAATATAATAATAGATAATATGATTCCTGAAGTGAGTAAAAGAAACCTGGCTAAATTTTGTGATGTTTTTTGTGAGGAAGGCGTATTTTCCGTAGACCAATCTAGGAAAATCTTATTAGCTGGAAGAGAGCATGGAATGGAGCCTAAACTTCATGCAGACGAAATAAAAGCTCTAGGAGGAGCGGAATTAGCTGCTGAGATTTCCTGTGTTTCTGCAGATCATCTTATAGCAGCATCAGATGAGGGTATAGAAAATATGGCTAAAAAAAATATAATAGCAAATTTATTGCCTGGAACTAGTTTTAATTTGCAAACTGGTAAATTTGCCAGAGCAAGGAAAATGATAGATGCTGGAGTACCCATAGCTATATCTACAGATTATAATCCTGGAAGTTGTCCAACGGAAAACTTACAACTTGTAATGAGTTTTGGAGCATTAATTATGAAACTAACTCCAGAAGAAATAATAACAGCCGTAACTATAAATGGAGCTTGTTCTTTAAAGTTGGAAGAAAGAGTAGGAAGCTTAGAACTAGGTAAGCAAGGTGATATAGTAGTTTTTGATTGTCCTAACTTAGAATATATTTTATATCATTTTGGTATTAATCATACTGAAAAGGTTATTAAAAAAGGTAAAGTTGTATTTGATAAAAG
>CAZMMV010000014.1:0-10997 GCA_964567475.1 uncultured Tissierellaceae bacterium
AACTCCTTAAATTCAGAAGCAAGTTGATAAGCCAAAGTTTTATTATGTGCTATTATCAATGTTGGCTTTTGTACCTTTTCTATTACATTGGCCATGGTAAAAGTTTTTCCTGAACCAGTTACCCCTAATAATGTCTGATGTTTAAAATTTTTATTAATTCCTTTTGTTAACTTATTTATGGCCTCTGGTTGATCTCCAGTAGGTTTATAATTTGATTTTATTTTAAATTTATTCATCTATAACACCTCTCTTTTGAACGTTTGTTCAAGTACAATAATAGTATATATTTAATATATTTTTTTGTCAAAAGATATTAAATACAATAACTTAATTAATTAAATTTCTAATATATATTGAAGTAATTCTCTTAATATAGTAAAATATTAGCAAGGAGGCTACTCTATGAGAAAAAAATTCATACTTATTTTTACTTTGTCAACTTTATTAGTTTTATTTGGGTGTTCTAATTCTAATAATGTATCTATTCTAAATGATCAAACAGATACTAAAAAGGAACTTTTAAAATATGATATTGAACAAATATCCTTTTCTAAATCCTTTCAATCTATTGATCCTTCAGTTGAAATCGTGGCTAACAATAAAAACAATCTTAAATTACTAGCTCATTTAGGCTTGTCAGATTATTCAACAGTAAAAGTAAATAAAATCTTAATGGAAAAAAACAATATTGATATTTATGTTTCTGGAGATAAAGATGACAAAAAAACGTCCTTGTCTGTACCTAAAATGGTTATTAATTTAAATAAGGATAAAATCAATGATTTAGAAAATATAAAACTTAATATTCTTTATGATGATTTTACACCTATAAAGATAAAATTCAACATAAATGATGTTCTAAATAAATTAGAATCACATTTTAAAATATCTACAAAATCATCACCAAGATTTGATTTAATAACTAAAGATGATAATATCTACTGGGAAATCACATATAGTAGTATATTTTATAAAAGTCTTAGAGACACACCTTTAATTAACTTATACGCATTAGTAGATGCAAATAGTGGAGAAATTATTGAATCAGATAAAAATATTATTTCTTCAGTTTTAGATAATGGACATATTTTAGATTATATTCGAAATCAAGCTCTGATATACAAGCAAATTTATAAAGATGGTGAAAATACTAAATCTAAAGAACAGCTTTATACGTATAATATTAAAACTGAGAAAAAAGACTTACTTTATACTTCTAATTATAAAATATCATCTGGAGAAATTTCTCCTAACTTGAAGAAAATATCATTTATTGAAAGTAGTGAAAATGGAAATGAAGTATATATAACTTCTAATAAAAAATCCAAAGTATATAAAGTACCTTTTGATGATAACTTTAATCCTCAAGTAATAAAATGGAAAGGCAATAACATACTTTATATTTTAGGAAATGAAAACAATAATTCTACTATATATACTTATAATTTAGCTGATGATAAATCAACATTAATAAAGAAACTAAATAAAGAATTTGAAGATTTTAGTATATTTAATGATCAATTTTTATTAATCGAAAAGTCTAATAATAGGTACAATAAGAATATATTATTAACTAAAGATTTCAAAGAACTTCAAAGATTAAATAATGGATTTAGTCCAAAATTTATAGATGATGAAAACATCGCTTATCTTAATAAGGATGAGGATTCAAACATCAATCATATATTATTATACAATTTAAAAAATGAAAAAATAATTTCCACTATTGATAGTGATGTTGTTTCTTTTTCTGTTTATAATAATAGTATAATATATATTAAAAACAATCCTAATTATAACGATTTTACATTATATAACTATTCTATTGATAATAAAGTAAAATCATATATTTCTTATATAATGTGTAAAAATGTATATTATAATACTGATAATAACATTCTATATTTAAATACAATTTTACCCTTCGAAGATAATGATATTGAAAGAATATACTTAATCGATTTAAATAATATTAAAGATTTAAATAATGCTAAAAATCCCTAGGAACAGTTATAAGTCCTAGGGATTTTCCTTTTCTTTTACAAGTCCTAACTGACAATCCAAATCTTAAGCTAAAAAATTCAATATTAAACTTTCTTATTTCTGTTTTCATAATATCTTTCATATCAGATTCATCTTGTATTTCAACACCATTTATTTTAAGCAAGATATCCCCACTTCTTATACCAACTTTTTTTCCAATACCACTTGGAACTACTTCTAAAACCTTCAAGCCTTTCCTTGAAGCTGGAAATATAGGAATACCTTTATTTTCTATTGCTTTATTTTGTAATATAATAATTTCGTGACCAATTAGTGCAAATACTGGCGCTATGAATAAATTGTTTGCTGTTTTTGCAATATATAATAAAGTAACACTATATAAAAATAAACTAAATGAAGTTCTAAGTATCTTCTTTCTAGGATAAGATGATATTGAGTAATCACCATAACTTATTATTGCCATAAAGGTAATAGGATGTATCAGACCATCTCCAATAAATATTACAAATGGTATAGGCCAAAATCGATTCATATTAAACCCACCTATAGATCCTATTTGAGTCTTTAAAAAAACAGGTAATTTACTTCTCCATCCATCTAATGTAATAAGTATACTTTCTATTACATGAAGTACAGCAACCACACTCATTACTTGAGTGATTTGTATTTTAGGATATCCTACTATAAGGCTAAATAAGGATACTATAGCACCTCCATAGGAAAAGCACATAAATCTAGGATTGATCAAAGATAAAAGAATGGTCACTACTAAAATATATATAAAATCTACAGGTATAATAACTACTCCCAAATATAGAAATATTACTGTTGTAATTATACCTCCTAAAATACCAAATAGTGTTGATACTATTAATTTTAATATTGCTGATCTTTTATAGCCTATATTTTCTTTTTCTATTTTGCTTATCTTGTAATATTGAAAATATATAATTAATAAAATCGCAATAAAAAAAGGAGATCTTATAGTGTTTAGAATATCTATTATTGTAAATAAAACAATCTGATATAATCCATACATTTTAATTTCTCCTTTCTATAATCCTATTTAATTTTTAATTTTATCTCTTCTATTGCTCTTTTTAATTGATTATCTTTTTGTAAATTATCTATACCTATAACTTCTACATCTTGGTCCAATTCCACTAATATATCTGGCTCTATTCCTACTCCGTGAATATTTATACCATTAGGTGTAAAGTATTCAGACGTTGTTAATTTAATTCCCGAGCCATCCTTTAAACCATGTATTGTTTGAACAACACCTTTTCCAAATGTTTTAGTTCCTATTAAAACTCCCCTATTATGATCCTTTATAGCTCCTGATAAAATTTCTGAAGCTGAGGCTGATCCCCCATTGATTAATATGGCCAATGGATAATCTACCATTTTTTTGTCTGAACGTTCATATTGTCTTTTACCATCCTTGGTTTGCGTATATACAATATCTCCTTCACCTAGCAATTCATCTGCTATTTGAACTGTTCTATCTAATAAGCCTCCTGGATTATTTCTAAGATCTATAATTAATCCTTGGATATTTTGTTTTCCCAGCTTATCTAATTGTTCTTTAAAATCATTATATGTTAAATCATCAAAACTACTAATCTTTATATATCCGATATCATCATCTATTATATTAGATTTCACAGTTTCTATTCTAATGATTTCCCTAGTTATGGGTATATCAAGTATTTCATTTTCTTTAGCAGTTTTTTTCCTCATAATAGTTAATGTTACTTCTGTATTAGGCTCACCTTTCATTAGCTTAACTGCATCATTCATGTTTTCAGCCATAAATTCCTTTTTATCTACTGCTATTATCTTGTCTCCACTTTTTATTCCAGCTTTTTCCCCTGGAGTCCCTTCTATGGGCGAAACAACCGTTATCAAATTGTCATCCCCTGGAGTAACTACAACACCTATACCACCAAAGCTACCACTTGTTTCTTCCATTAATGACCCAAATTCATCTTGAGTCATATAAGCAGAATAAGGATCTTCTAAAGAATAAAACAATCCCTTTAACTGACCTTCCATTAATCTTTCTTTATCTGCATCTCTTAAATAGTTATTTCTAATATAATCTTCCACTAACATTACCTTTGAAAATTCATTGTAAACTGATTTAAGTTTATTATATTCTGCCACAGGAATATAGGCCTTATTATTAAATGTAGTGCTAATTAAATTAGTTATACCAAATGTAAGTAAATTTGTTACTAAAACTATAATTATTATTAATTTTATCGCTCTTTTTTTAGACATTTTCTCACCCCAATAATTTTTAGATCATACAGTTATTCTATTTGTTCTATATAAAGATTATACCACAAAGATTATATTTATAACCACACCTTGCGTTTGACCTACATCAACTCACTACCTTCGTTGTGTTAGGTCATATTATGCAGTAGTGCAACTCAAATCCATTTGTTCGCTTCGCTCTCATGGATTTGGTGCACCTTGCGTTTGACCTACATCAACTCACTACCTTCGTTGTGTTAGGTCATAAAAAAAAGGGGAATTAGTTCCCCTTTAGCCATGGCATTGGATCTTGATATTTACCATTTTTTCTTACTTCAAAGTGTAAATGTGGTCCTGTTGACATACCTGTACTACCGGCTTTTGATACTACGTCTCCTCTTTTAACCTTGGTTCCTACGCTAGTTACTATCCTTGAATTATGTGCATAAAGTGTAAGTATACCTCCACCATGATCTATCATTACAACCTTTCCATATCCGCCTAAATTTCCAGCATGTACTACTTCACCATCAGACCCAGCTACTATATTTGTACCTGTAGGTGCTGGAATATCTATACCTGTATGAAGTTTCTTTTTATTGAGAATCGGATGTATCCTATAACCAAATGGAGAACTTATACGACTATGTCCTGGAACTGGCCAAGACATTTTTCCACCTGAATAAGGACCACTATTAACTTGTAATTTGAATATCTCCGACTCTATACTTTTTGCAAAATCATTTAAGCTATCATATTCTTTTTCTAGGGAATTATGATTTTCTTTTAACCTTCCCATTAGATCTTCCTTTGCCCTAGTTGCTTTTGCTAAATCTCTTCTTCTAGATTCTAATTTATTTTTTGATATTTCAACTTCCTTTTTTTGAGTTTCTAATTGGATCTTTTTTGTGTTTATTATTTCCCTCTGTTCTTCCATATAAGTAATTAATTCTGTATCTTGTTTAGCTATGGCTTGTACCATATCTTTTCTAGCTAAAAAATCTTTTATACTTGATGATGATAAAAGCACTTCTAAATAACCTGCATTTCCATTTCTATACATAACTTTTAATCTCTTATTAAAAACATCCTGCTTTTCATCTATCTTTTTTTCCGCATTCTTTAATTCTATTCCACTTTTAACTATATCTTCTTGTAATACCTCTATTTTTTTATCTATAGTTACCAATTCAGTGTTAGCCTTGTCAACTTCTTTATCTAATTCTTGAATTTCACTTGAAACATCTTTTGCCTGATTTTGAATTTTTTTAATTTCTCCCTTTTTATTTTGTATTTGCTGATTTACATCTTTTTGCTTATTCTTTAAATCATTAATAGAATCAGCATAAACATACAAAGAATTAAAAACTAATAAAATACTTAGTACTAAATAAAATATTCTTTTCTTATTCACCCTTTTACCCCCTATACATTGAGAAATCTTTTTAAAGACACTATACTACCTAATGCTCCAATACCTACTCCTATTGATGAGAAAATGATTATAATATCATTAACTAAGAGTGGTGGTGCAACTAAATAAACTGTGAAAAGAGTATACAACTTGCCATTAACAGATTTAAAAAAGTAACCATATCCGAAATTTATAATAAATATGGATATAACTGCTCCTATCAATCCAAATAATATGCCCTCTATAATAAACGGCCCTCTTATGTAACCATTTGTAGCACCTACATATTTCATTATATTTATTTCTTTTTTCCTAGACGATACAGTAATCTTTATAGTATTTGATATAATAAATATAGATACTAAAACCAAAACCCCTACTATAGCCATACCACCATATCTTATATAATTTGCAAATACCATTAATTTGTCAATTATATCCTTATAATAATTTATTTTTGTTATACCTTCTACATTGTTTAAATTTCTAACTACATCATCTGCATATTTTATATCTTTTAGTTGAATTATATAAGAATTTTCTAAAGGATTTTTCTCTAATCCTTCTAATAAGTGGCTTTCTTCTCCCCATTCTTCTTTCATCTTTTCTAGTCCTTGGTCCTTAGATATAAATATTAAAGATAAGACACTTTCCTCTGATTTTATTTTTCTTTCCATATTATCTAATTCTTCATTAGTTAAATCATCTTCTAAAAATACTTGTATCTCATCAAATTGAGTTTTAACTTCCAATACTACATTATTAATACTCAATATCAATATAAGAATGATACCTAATATAACTAAAACAGCAGATATAGAACTTACAGATGCTAAGCCCATACTCCGGTTTCTCCACATACCTTGAAAACCTTGTTTCATTATATTCTTAAATACTCGAAGCTTCATGTATATATCCACCCTTCTGCTCATCTCTGACTATTCTTCCTTTATTAATTTCTATAACTCTTTTTTTCATACTATTTACTATGTCCTTTGCATGGGTGGCCATTAATATTGTTGTTCCTCTTCTATTTATATCGGATAAAACCTTCATTATCTCCCAAGCAGTATCAGGATCCAAATTTCCTGTAGGCTCATCTGCTATTAAAACAGGTGGATTATTTACTATTGCCCTAGCAATTGATACCCTTTGTAATTCTCCTCCAGATAACTGTTCCGGATAGCAAGAAGATTTTCTACTTAAATCAACCATACTAAGTACCATAGGTACCCTTCTTCTTATTTCTTTTGGACGTTCTCCTACAATTTCCATAGCAAAAGCTATATTTTCATAAACCTTTTTATTTGGCAAAAGTCGAAAATCTTGAAAAACTACTCCTATTTCTCTTCTAATTAAAGGAATCTTCCTATTTCTAACATTTGTAATATCAGTCTTATTTAATATTATTTTGCCATCTGTAGGATTTTCTTCCTTAAGTAAAAGTTTTATTAGTGTGGATTTACCTGCTCCACTAGAACCAACTAAAAATACAAATTCTCCTTTATCTATATCTAAACTCACATTCGACAATGCTTTAACATGATTATCATATTCCTTACTTACATTCATAAAACTAATCAATATTTATCACCTCATTTACTATGATATTATATATATATATTCTAGTAAAGTCCTATTGTTTTCCAATATTTTTTTTTACTTTATCCATATTGTATATTATAATATAAAATATGAGATAAATAAACCATAAGAGGTGATTTTTTTGAACAAAAAATCTTTAAGAAAAGAAATGCTCCAAAAAAGATCTCAATTAACCAAAAAAGAAATAAATATGCGCAGTGAAATTATCTCATCTTTGTTGTATAAAACAGAACATTATAAAAAATCCAAAACTATTATGGCCTTTATAAATTTTGGAAGTGAAATCAACACTCGATATATTATTGAACATTCCATCGACTTAGGAAAATCAGTAGTTATCCCTGTTACTGAACCTGAAACTAAAAAGTTAAAAGTCTCTCAAATGTTAAATTATTCTGAATTAGAAATTGGTCACTATAATATTCTTACACCTAAGGATGAATTTTTAAGATTTATAGACCCAAATGAAATTGATTTAGTTTTAGTTCCAGGATTGATTTTTGCAAAGAATGGATATAGAGTAGGATATGGTGGAGGATATTATGATAGGTTTTTTTCTAATTTAAAACCTAATGTTGTTAAGATAGGAATTAGTTTTGATTTACAAGTTCAAGACAGGGTACCTACAGACCAATATGATCTTCCTGTTGATTTCATATTAACTGAAAAAAGATTTATAAGAGTAAATTAATAACAATTAACTTTTATTTTTATTTATTAATGGTATAATGTATAAGGTATTTTAATTTTGTATTTTAGGAGGAATTACTATGGTTAGAACTGTGGGTACTATGGCAAGAGGTATTAGAACCCCAATTGTTAAAGATGGTGATGATTTAGTCAACATTGTTGTTGATTCACTATTAAAATCAGCTAAGGCAGAAAACTTTCAAATTAATGATAGAGATATTTTAGGTATTACTGAATCCTTGCTTGCAAGAGCTCAAGGCAATTATGCAAGTTTACAGGCAATTTCAAATGATGTTAAGGATAAATTTCCTTCAACTGTAGGTTTAGTTTTCCCAATCTTAAGTAGAAATAGATTTTCTATTATTTTAAAAGGTATTATTGAAAGCGGAAGAAAAGTAGTCTTGATGCTTTCCTACCCTTCAGATGAAGTAGGAAATTGTCTTATGGACAGGGATAAAATGGAAGAACTAAAAATTAATCCTTACTCAGATATATTAAGTGAATCTGATTATAGAAGATTATTTGGTGAAAATGTAGAACATCCTTTTACAGGTGTTGATTATGTTGATGTTTATAAAGAAATCGGGAAAGAAAATATTGAAATTATTTTTTCTAATAATCCCAAAACTATTTTAGACTATACTAAAGATATATTAGTTGCAAATGTACATGATAGAAAAAAACTGGAAAAAATATATAAAGAATCTGGAGCCAATATTGTTTATGGCCTAGAGCATATTCTTAGTTCACCTATAAACAATTCTGGATACAACCCAGAATATGGTCTTCTTGGATCTAATATGGCTACTAAAGATCTTTTAAAACTGTTCCCTAGGGATTCACAAAAATTTGTTGAAAATGTTAAGGAAAGTATTAAATCTAAAACTGGAAAAAATGTCGAAGTCATGATTTATGGAGACGGAGCTTTTAAAGATCCTGTAGGTAAGATTTGGGAACTGGCTGACCCAGTAGTTTCTCCAGGATACACATCTGGCTTAGAAGGAACTCCAAATGAATTAAAATTAAAGTATTTAGTTGACACAGAACTAGATGATTTAAGAGGAGATGAAGCCATAGAAGCCGTAAAAAATAAAATAAATACTAAGGATACAGATATGATAGGTAAATCAGATTCACTAGGCACTACCCCAAGAAAGATAACAGATTTATTAGGCAGTCTTTGTGACCTAATAAGTGGTAGTGGAGATAAAGGAACTCCTATTGTATATATCCAAGGTTATTTTGATAATTATGCTACAGAATAAAAACACCCTAATAAGTTAAACTTATTAGGGCATTTTTTATTCCTCTAATTCTTCATTTATCATTGCATAATAATTTAATTTTCCTTGTACTTTTCCATTTACAGTGTTTTCTTCATATATCCCATCTTCATTTAATTCTCCAGCCTTTACCCCTGTTAAGATTTCCATTCCCTCATCTATTGTATCTACGCCATATATAGTAAATATTCCTTCTTTTACTGCATCTACTATTTCTTCATTTAATATTAAGTTATCAATATTCTTATTTGGTATAATAACCCCTTCTCCACCAATAAATCCCTTTACCTTACAAATATTATAATATCCCTCTATTTTCTCATTAACTCCACCTATTGGT
Source organism: uncultured Tissierellaceae bacterium (assembly GCA_964567475.1). Taxonomy (GTDB): domain Bacteria; phylum Bacillota; class Clostridia; order Tissierellales; family Tissierellaceae; genus CAZMMV01. The sequence continues at coordinate 9,602 of CAZMMV010000014.1, forward strand.
TGAATTTTCCCCTTTTGGTTTACAGAACCTGTTACCGCAATACCCTGTTTTATAGGCAATTCTCCTAAACTTGATAATAAGGCATAAAGCTCTGTACTTGAAGCACTATCTCCATCAATTCCATCATAGGATTGTTCAAATGTTATACTAGCAGTAAGTGACAATTGAATATCTTGAGCATATCTTTCTCCTAAGTATCCACTTAATATTAGAATACCTTTATCGTGAATATTTCCACTTTGCTCTACTTCTTTTTCTATATTAATTATTCCATCTTTTCCAAAGTAAGTATTTGCAGTAATCTTTGTAGGTCTCCCAAAAGCATATTGACCCAAATCTATTACAGATAAGCCATTGATTTCTCCTATTTTTTCACCATGGGTATCTATTATAAGAGTTCCATCTTTTATTAATTCAAATGTCTTTTCTTCATAAATATTATTTCTATATTGCTTTTTTCTAATTGCTTTTTCAATATCTTCTTTATTAACTAGCTTTTTTCCTTTACTACTAGCCCAACCATGAGCCTCATATATAATCTCTACTAATTCATTAAATCTAGCCGTAAGTTTAGTCTTATCCTCTGCTATCCTACTACTTAAATCTATAATCCTTCCCAATGCTCCCTTATCAAAAGCTAGTAAATCTTCTTCTTGACACTGATAAGCTACAAAAGAACCTATTTTTAATATGTTTTCTTTGTTTCTGTCCATCTCTGTGTCAAAATCTGCTCTTATCTTAAATAACTTTTTAAACTCATCATCATAACTATATAACATATTATAAATATAGTTATCTCCTATTATAATAACCTTAATATCTAAAGGTATAACTTCAGGACTTAAGGTCTCAGATGCTATATTAGCCCCCATTATATTTTCAATCTTTAATACTCCTGTTATCAATGTTCTTTTTAAAGCATCCCAAGACATACTATTTTGTAAAATATCCCTCGCTTGAATTATTATATATCCGCCATTTGCTTCATGTAGTGAACCAGGTTTTATTCTAGTATGATCTGTTTTAGCAACTCCTAGTTCATTTGCATATTCAATCTTTCCAAACAAATTATAATAATTTGGATTCATTTCCTTTATAATCGGACCACCCTGTATATTACTATTATCAATGAAAAGATTTATAGAATATCTTTTTAGAAAATTTCTTTTACTATTTTTATTTGAAAAAATCTTCTCTATATAGTTTTCGTCTTCATTTTTATCTAAAAATATTTCATAATTAGAAACAATATCCTTTTTCATATCTTTTAAAAATTGGATTATACCCTTATTTTCTCTATATTTCATTTGAATAGTATCTAAAAAGCTTGTGGCTGTTAAGGAAACCGTTTCTTCTTTAAGCTTTTTTAATTCTTCTAATAATTTACTTTCTATAT
>CAZMMV010000014.1:11097-27536 GCA_964567475.1 uncultured Tissierellaceae bacterium
CCATCTCTTTATTTGAAGTAAATATCTTATTTCTATTATCTTCATAATTCTTTGAGCTAACAGCCTTTGGAATTTCTTCTTCTATCTTTTTTATTGCTTCTTCAATTTCATTTTTAAAATCCTTTCCTTGTCCTGCTTCCATACTAATCGCTCTAGGACTATTAGCTTTATTAAAATTATATACATAACACCAATCTTTTGGAGTCTTTTTATTTTCAGCAAATTCTTTAGCTACTATATAAGAATAAGAATTTTTACCCGTACCTGATAAACCAGACACGTAAATATTATATCCCTTAGTCTTCATGGAAAGTCCATATTTCAAAGATTCCATAGCTCTATCTTGCCCTATAAGTTCCCTATCTACTTTTATATCTTTTGTAGTTTCATAGGGAAATATATCTAAATTAGATTTAAATCTTAGTTCTTCTATTGGTATTTCATATTTTTTAAACAAAAAACCACCTCCTTGATGAACAATTATATTATATACTATATTTTTATTCAATATATTCAAAACTTTATATTTGTTGACAATATAAACTAATATAAAATTTTTTTACATAAATCTTTACAAAAAAATAAGCCCTAATAAATAGGGTTTATTCCTTGTAATCCACATCTAAATGAACCTCTTGTGGCATATTTTTTAAATTAGTCTTTACAACTATATAAGGATAATCATATTCCTGTTCTACAATTTCATCAGGATCTGGATCTATAAATTTTGCATAAACTATAAGATCATATACATCCTTTGTATAATTTTCTTTTGCTATTTCATCTATTTCTACGAAAAATCCTTGGGTGTTTTTCTCACCCCTTGTAACTACAACATAAATATCATCTTTATATTTACATGTCAATGCCCTTTCTTCCATTAGATACTTAGGCAACATTTCTGTTATCTTATCTGGTATTTCTTCTGTAACTACCTTATACTTTACCTGTCCTTCATTTACCTTTAGCATCTTAGGAACTATCAAAATTAGCACAATTAGTATAATTACTAAGGCAATAATATGGATTTTCTTCAAATCAATCCCTCCAAATATTAATCTTATATAATTAATATTCTTGGCATCATTGAATTATGTATATTATTAGAAAAGGTCCTAAGATTTTATCTTAGAACCCTTACTTAAATTACAATATTTCTTTTACCTTTTTTATTATATTTTCTACATTAAGTCCATATTTATCTAATAACTCAAATCCATCTCCAGACTCTCCAAAAGTATCCTTAGTACCTATTATTTTAACGATAGTAGGATAGTTTTCTCCTACTACTTCTGAAACTGCTGATCCTAATCCACCTATTATACTATGTTCTTCTACTGTCACTATACCTTTTGTTTCCTTAGCAGCCTTTATAATGATTTCCTGGTCGATAGGCTTTATACTAGCCATGTTGATAACCCTTGCCCTTATTCCTTCTTCAAGTAAGGTCTCGCTGGCTTCTATGGCCTTCTGAACCATTACTCCTGTAGCAATTATAGTTACATCTTGACCTTCTTTTACTTCAATTGCCTTTCCTATTTCAAATTCATAGCTCTCATCTAATATAACAGGAACCTTTGCTCTTCCCAATCTTATATATACCGGTCCATTATGTTCTGATGCTTTTATTATACATTGTCTTGTTTCTATTGCATCACAAGGACTAAGAACTACCATATTTGGCAAACTTCTCATTATACTAATATCTTCTAAAGCTTGGTGAGTAGCCCCATCTTCTCCTACAGTTAGTCCTGCATGAGTTGCTGCAATCTTTACATTTAAATTTGGATAGCAAATTGAGTTTCTTATTATTTCAAAAGCTCTACCTGTTGCAAACATTGCAAAAGTACTTGCAAATGGTATTTTCCCCGCTGTAGCTAAGCCTGCTGCAGTAGCCATTAAATTTTGTTCTGCTATACCCACATTAAAAAATCTTTCTGGATGAGCTTTCTTAAATATTGACGTTTTAGTAGAACCTGAAAGATCTGCATCTAGTACTACTATATCTTTATTTTTATCTCCTAATTCTTTTAATGTTTCACCATAAGAATTTCTAGTAGCAATCATCTTAGTCAATTAATACACCTCCTAGTTCTTCTAAGGCAAGACATGCTTCTTCATGATTTGGTGCTTTTCCATGCCAGCCTGCTTGATTTTCCATATAAGATATGCCTTTTCCTTTTATAGTCTTTGCTATAATCATAGTTGGCTTTCCCTTAGTATTTTTAGCTTCTTCTATTGCCTTAAATATTTCATCGAAAGAATGACCATCAATTTTAATAACATTCCATCCAAATGCTTGAAACTTTTTATCTAAAGGTTCTACATTCATTACTTCTTCATTTTTACCATCTATTTGTAATCCATTATGATCTAAAAAAGCTGTAATATTATCTAGTTTATTGTGAGCAGCAAACATCGCTGCTTCCCAAATAATTCCCTCTTGACTCTCACCATCACCTATTATTGAATAAACCCTATAATCCTTTTTATCTATCTTAGCTGCTAAAGCCATTCCATTAGCCGCTGCAAACCCTTGCCCCAATGATCCAGTAGTCATATCTACTCCTGGTATAGCTTTCATATCTGGATGTCCCTGAAGCATAGAACCTATCTTTCTAAATCTGTCTAACTCTTCAATTGGAAAAAATCCTCTTTCAGCCAAAGTTGCATACAAAACAGGTGAAGCATGTCCTTTAGAAAGTACAAATCTATCTCTATCTTCCCACTTTGGATTTTGTGGATCTATATTCATTTCTTTAAAATATAAAGAAGTTAATATCTCAACAGCAGATAGTGAACCTCCTGGATGACCTGACTGAGATTTTTCTAACATGTTTATTATATCGACTCTTACTTTACAAGCTATTTTATTTAATTCCATATCTTTCCCTCCTACTTTTTTGGTAAAACTTGTTTAAACCCTTCTCCTATGGCCTCATACATTTCAGTTACCATAACAAAAGCATTACTATCAATTTCTTGAACTATATCCTTTACCCTAGCAAATTGTGCTCTAGGTACAACACACAAAAGAACATCTCTATCCTTTTTAGTATACATTCCCTTGCCTTTTAAAGAAGTTACTCCTCTATCTAATTCTATCATAAGCATTTCAGCAACTTCATCAGCCTTACTAGTAATGATATAGAATCCTTTTAAATATCCCATACCTTCTAGTATGGTATCCACAATCTTTATGGTTACATACATTGCTATTACAGAGTACAAAGAAATCTCAATTTTCTTTTCTACTATACCAGCAAATCCAACTACACACAAGTCAATTAACATCATAAATGTTGGCAAACTAAATCTAGGAAATTTCCTATTTAAAATAGCTCCTGCTAAATCTGTGCCTCCTGTAGTTCCATCAAATTTAAAAACTAAACCAAGACCTATTCCAGACAATACCCCTCCAAAAATTGCAGAAAGCAAAAGATCATGAGTTAATATTACTGTTGGTAAAAACTTCAGAAACAAAGACAATATTATTGTTGCATATAAAGTTTTTATAGCAGAAGACTTACCAAGTAACCTTGCTCCCAGTAAAAAAAGAGGAATATTAATCACTAAGTTTGTTATATAAATTGGTATTCCACTTATTTTTTTAAAACCAATAGCAAATCCCGTTACACCACCAGGAGCTATTGTATTAGGTGCAAGAAAATAGTTCAATCCAATAGCCATTATAAGAACTCCTACTGTTATTACAAAATAAGAAAACAAAACCTTATACCATTTTTCTTCATTTATCATAAAATTCCTCCTTTATTCTATTACGTTTTTAGAGAAAATTACTTTAAATATAAATTTAGGTATTACTATTTGTCTTTTAATACGGGATGGCTCTTTTACCAATCTATATAGCCATTCCAGTCCTATTTTCCTATATATATCTGGAGCTGGTTTAAGATTTCCAGACAATATATCCATTACCCCACCATTTCCTATTATTACTTTACCTTTTATTTTATCTTTATTTTCATTTATCCACTTTTCTTGATAAGGAAATCCTAAACCAACAAAAATTATATCTGGATTAGATGCATTTATTTCATCCACAATTTTTTCTTCTTCTTTATGATTTATATAACCATTATGACTTCCTTTAAAATATCCATGATGATGTCCCAGAACATTAATATTAGGATAATCCTTTTTTATATTTACTCCAGCTTCTTTAGCTATACCTTCTTTTCCACCTAAAAGATATATTCCATATGAATTTTCATTTCCTATTTCTAACATTTTTAAAGATAAATCATATCCTGTTACCCTTTCTTTTAAAGGTTTCCCTTTAATCTTAGAAGCATAAATAAGTCCAATACCATCTGCTGTAACCATATCAGCTGTATTCAAAAGCTTCCTTAACTCCTCATCTTCCTTAGCTCCCATTACAATTTCAGGATTAGGAGTATATATTGTCCTCAAACTATTGCCTTTTAAATAGCCTTTGATTTCTTCTACAGCTTCATCAAAAGTAATATTATTTATTTTAACTCCAAATATCTTTATACTTTCCATCTAATTTTACTCCTCTAATTTAAATATTATTTATACTCTTCATTAAGTAATTGTTTTACCACTTCTCTATTTTTAACTAACTTCTTTTTAGATTTATCTACTTCTACTTCAAGTCTATTCTTATATTTCTCTTTATTATTTAATTTTTCTCTTATTTCCTCCATAAGAGAATTACTTTCTAATTCTTCTATATTACAAAATACAGGTTCATTGATAGATTCCATAAAATAGTCCACCTTAGGATCATAAGATATGGCTATCATAGGTACATTCATTATAGCTGAAAATATTAATGAATGCAGCCTTATTCCCACTAATAAATCTAAATTTCCAACTATACTTAGCATTTCATCTAATTCATATTTATTTCTCAAAAATATAGCCTTATTTGTCATATTTTTTTCTATCTCATCTAGCGTTTTTATATCTTCTCCATAATGAAATGGTATAAATACAACGCTTCCACCGGTTTCTTCTATAATAGAATCTGATATCCTTGATATTACATTTACCATATTTTCATCTTTATTCCTTCCCCTTAAAGCAAATCCTATAATTGGTTTCTTTATATCTTTTGAACTTGATCCTATTAACAAGTCTTTTCCTAACTGTAAATCTCTTTTCTTTAGTCCAATTACTGGATCCGCTGCAACGATAATACTTTGATTTTCAATTTTCATATCTCTCAGTACATTTTTAGACCTTTCATCTCTCAAGGTCATATAGTCAACATTATTTAGTATTTTTTTTGTTAAATATTTATTGATAGAATTATTTATAGGTCCTATTCCTTGACTATAAATCATTATCTTCTTATTACATAAGATCCCTATTAATATTATAGATAAATAATATATTATACTTCTATTACTAGTAACATCTTGTAACAAACTTCCCCCACCGCTTATTAATAAATCACATTTTTTTATTTCTCTAATTATTTCAAATGGGTTTTTCCTATTTACAGCATTTACTCCATGTTTATTATAGGTTAACTTAGGATCCTTAGATAAAACAGTAATATCAATATCCTCAATACCTTCCCTTAAATTTGATATTATTGCTGTAAGTATAGATTCATCACCTATATTATTAAATCCATAGTAGCCTGAAATTACTATTTTATTCATTCAGTATTTCTCCCTTCAGAGCCTTAAACAAGTTAATTATTCCATGTAATAGTATTACATATAAAATACCAATAAGTATCCCAAATCCTATTCCATATACTGTCCTAAGGATTGATAAATACATAGGTGTTCTTAAATGACTAAAAGTATTTACAATAGATGTCTGTCCTATTACAGTTAAAAGTCCTAATATAAATATCCCTATTTTCTTTCTATTAATAGCCATATATACTCCTGCTAATACAGCTGGAAAAGCCATTAAAAATTCTTTAGTTCTTGGTCTAGCTAACAATTTTACCTCTAAAAAATTTCTTAATATCATTTCAAAATCACTTGGTTGAATATCCGTCTCATGCCCTGTTCTAGCGATATAAACATATCCAATCCCAACTATTAATAAACCAGTAATTGCAGTTATTATCTGTATATTATCAAAAATTAATTCTTTTAAATCTAAAACATTGATTTTGTTTTCTAAATGTTTCTTATTTGTTTTATATCCAAAAACACCTAAAAATATAAATATATACAATAATATAGGCATTATTTGAGCTATCTTAACTCCCCTAAATACATTTATTTCTAGTAGGTAATCAGTACTTGAAAGCAATGAACCAACAAAAACAGCTCCTATAAAAGATATCAAACACATAGTTACTAATACCTTAATACCATTTGATATGCTGGCCCTTAAAGAATCCTTTACCCTATTTTCAATATAATATTTTTTCAATTTAGTACAGAAATAAACCATACTCAAAGAAGGATATACCATTGCTCCAATAATGGCAAAAATAGTCTTAGAAGTATTTGGCGCTATATAGCTTGCTATAGGTATAAATATAACACCTAATATAAATATTATTTTTTTAAATTTCATTTTTAAGTTTAATGTAGAACTTATTAAAATCATACCTCCAGCTAAAACACCTAACCCTATAAAAATAGTTAGTATTAAACTTAAATAATTAGGCTTCATTGTACTACTAGTTCCTAACTCTATGCCATGTTTTCCAATTCTATCTTTCAAATTATTGAAAGTACTTTCATATTCTAATTCATCTGTTACATAAGAATATGAATCATGTTTAAATGGTCTAAAATAAACTAGTCTTACATTTCTTTCTGTAATTGCCCTATATAGGGTGTTTTCTATTTCCTCAGCACCACTATAATTATAATGCTTATATCTTTCCTGAATATACGGTGGCATACTAAATAATCTAACTGCATTATAGCCTAGTACACTTGCATATTCCTCTGTGCCTTTTTGCTTTATATGTCCTCTTTGAACTCCACTTTCAATAAGTGCTAATTTAGTATTGTTGTCTATCATAAAATCTACAACTATATCTGAGTACTCAGGATAACCTAATGCTTGTGGACCTGCAAATAACATATATTTTGCTTTAACATTAAACTTTTCATAAGAATTTAAAATAGTTTCTATGTATTTTTTACTTTCCCATTCTAAATTATAGTTAGAAGCCCTTAATACTACTTCCAATCCTGATTCTTTAATAAGATCTATCTTTTCTTTATTATATCCTAAACCCAATCTCATTAATTTAGATCCTTCTAATTCTTCTTTATCTTTATATGCTTTATTATCCTTGTCCATAAGAATAAACTTTTTAGCATATAATGCTTCTTTTTCTGTTCCATGAATTAAAAATATATAATTATCCTTTGATTTGAATATTTTATATTTTCCTGAATCATATCTAGAATCTAATCCTTCTTCTATAAAATTATAAAGCGAATCAGAATTAGTCCTTACAAGCAAATCATGTTTGTTTCTTTCTTCTTCTTCTAAATATTTTACAAATTCCACTGGATATTTTTCTTTCCAATCCAAGTCTTTCTTTACATTTCCCAACATCACTAATTCTACTGGCTCTCTTTTATTTACTAAACTTTCAAAGTTTTCTTCCATAAGGGCTACAGAGTTTACACCCCATCCCTTAAATCTTTTAAGCCACCAACTTAAATCCTCATCTGATTGCTCCACCATTTTTTCTATTTCATCTAAATCCAAAACTATATCTACAGTTTTATTTTTAGACTCTATACCCATTCTATTAACTGACATTATACCTGATGCAATTAAAGCTATTAATATAAATACTGCCAGTATTTTATTGCTTTTCATACTTTACACCCCTTATCAATTAAAATTTAATACTATTTTTTCTATTGTTTAATAATTCTACTACTCTATTCTATAATTACCTTTTATAAGAAAAAAAGAATCAGCAGTACAATGTAGACCTCTTCCATCATCTCTAGGAACAATAAGTAGATGATCTGTAGATATATCCATACCCTTTGTTAAATCCTTTCCATTAGTTACATCAGTTAACCCATTGTCTACTATATACTCAGTTCCATTTTCAGATACTATGCTTATATTAGAAATTGATTTAGCCCTACCACTTCTAAGTATCATCTCTGTACCAGCCTTACCAATAATAGATTTGCCAGCACTTACTTCAACAACTTCCCAAGAAGATTCTTTGTCAGGTCCCTGATTGTTTCCAGTCAACTTAGAATCTATATAGTATTGAAGTTGAGTTATTTTTGTATCTACATAACTTAGTGTAACTAAAGGGTCTGACTCTGATCCTGGCTCTGAAAAAGAAACTCTTGCTCCTACTAATAAAACAACTACACCAAAAGCCAACCCTATTTTTTTAGTTTTATTCTTCATTTGTATACCTCCTCATATGCTATGTTTTTTATTATACTACAAAAATCAAAAAAAAATAAGCATTACTAATGCTTATTTTTAAATATGTATGTATTATAATTCTACTAGGCCTAAACTTATGTCCAAACATTCATTTACTTTTTTCATCATTTCATCACTAAATCTTCCAATTTTTTCCCTTAACCTTTTTTTATCAATTGTTCTTATCTGCTCCAAAAGAACAACTGAATTCTTTGGTAAACCATAATCTGGAGCAGAAATTTCAATATGTGTTGGTAGCTTTGCCTTATTAATTTGTGATGTAATGGCTGAAATAATAATAGTAGGACTGTACTTGTTACCAATATCATTTTGAATTACAAGTACAGGCCTTACTCCCCCCTGTTCAGACCCTATTACTGGACTTAAATCTGCGTAAAAGATATCGCCCCTTTTAACCATCATAACAAATCACACCTTCTTAAATTCAATTCGTATAGAGTCAACTCAATATTATCTTGTTCTATCCCTATTTCTGAAAGTTTTAAATTTAAATCACTCATCTCTTTGTACCCATTTTTCAACCTTTCAATAATTTCTAATTTCTTTTTTTCTGCAATAAAAAGTTTCATAGCTTCCATAACAAAATCAGACATGTTTTTATATTCTATAGGAACCATGTCATTTGCTTCATCTAGGAGGTTACTAGGTAAGCTAACAACAACCCTTCTAGTTTCTGCCATTGGAATGCCCCCCCAACTAATAAAAATAACAAATAAAATGATATAAATGGCTTAAACTAATTATATAGCTATTATAATTACAAGTCAAGAGAACTCTACCTATTGAAATAGGGAGAGTTCTCTTCCTAATTCTTTAGATCATGAGATTATTCAAAAATCTAACCCAATAGATAATCTTTGATATTTATAATCTTTCCATCTGAAAGATATACTCTTGGAACTCTTCTTCCAACCATGCAAACTATCTCATAATTTATAGTTCCTACTTTTTCCGCTATTTCATCCACATGAGGATATCCTTCTTTTCCATAGCCAAATAATACAACTTCATCATTTAATTTTACATCTGGAATATCAGTTAAATCTATCATACATTGATCCATACAAATTTTCCCTACAACTTTTGTTCTTTTACCATTTATATATACTTCAGCTTTTTCAGTTAATAACCTAGTAAATCCATCTGCATATCCTATTGGAATAGTAGCTATCTTGGACTCCTTATCAGTAACAAATATTCCTCCATAGCTAATGGAAGTGTTCTTTGCTACAGTTTTTATATGGGATATTCTTGTTTTTAAAGTCATAGCTGGCTTTAAATTTATCTCCTCTTTATTTACTTCATCTGATGGATAAAAACCATAGAGCATAACTCCTGCTCTAACCATATCTAAATTATATTCTGGCAAATCTATTATACTCGCACTATTAGATACATGCTTAGTAGGTATTTCTAATCCAGCTTCTTCTAACTTTTTCACCATATTATCAAATTTATTAAATTGTTCCCTTGTAAAACTTTTATCCTTTTCATCAGCTTTTGCAAAATGTGTAAATATACCTTCTATATATATATTAGGAAGTTTTGAAATTTTTAATATTTCTTCTAATGATTTATCTGTATTATCAAATCCGATTCTACCCATTCCACTATCAAGTTTTATGTGGATATTGGCAGTTTTATTTAATTCTAAAGCCTTCTTAGACATATGCTTGGCATCTTCATAAGAGTATATAGTTTGAATTAGATCGTGTTCTATTACTTTTTCATACTGACTTCTCGGAGTATATCCTAAAATTAAAATAGCTTCCATAATCTTAGCATTTCTAAGTTCAATAGCTTCTGTTAGCATTGCTACGGCCAATCTATCTCCACCGTTATCTAAAAATGTTCTAGCAATATCTACAGCCCCATGACCATATCCATTAGCTTTTACAACTGCAGTAACTAAAGCTTCTTTTCTAGTATGTTTCCTAACCTCTTTAATATTATGAGCTAAATTATCTAAATTTATCTCTGCCCATACAGGTCTTGTTTCATCTAAAGTAAACATTTTACCATCTCTCCTCTTCAAAAAATATTTGTTTTTACAAATTTAAACTTTTCATAAATAACTTCAACTTGAATACTAGCAGTGTCATCAAATACAGCTAATTTATAAGGCATATAACTTTTATTGTCTATCCATATCCTACCAAAACTTCTATATTTATTTTTTTCTTTAAGATGAAATTCAAAAACTAAATAATTTTTTCCACCTATCTTCTCTTTGCTTAGCATTTTAGCTTGATGAATATTTTCAAAAAAATCTCCCATAAGCATTTGTTTATTTAATGATTTTATAGATACTAAAGAAATAGATTGATTTATTGATGGATGTTCAATAAATATCTTATCTTCTGTATTTAAAATTATTATTCCCTTACTTTCTCTAGGTTCTAATATCTCCAATCTGTATTTATTTGGTACAGTATATTTTTCTCTTATTAAATATTTTGATTCTTTTTCTCCATTATAAAACTTCATATTAGCTTTACATGTATAACCCTTGTATTTATTGAATTTTTTTTCAATTCTAGTAATAACTCTTTTTTCCTTTGATAATAATTTGCTATTACTGGACCAAGTACATGATGTCATTAAAATTGCAATGATTAAAACAAACAATAGGAGTCTTTTCAATATCACCCCAACCCTTATATCTGAATTTTTTTTATACTAATAGGAATGTTTTCTAATATATCACTAGCTATTAATCCATATTCACCCTTAATTTGTCTTCCTATATCTCCTGCTAAACCATGGGTAAATACAGCTAATTTTGTAGCCTTTATAGGATCTATACCTTGACCTATAAATGATAATATGATTCCTGTTAATACATCTCCACTTCCTGCAGTAGCCATACCAGGGTTTCCTGTGTTATTTATATAAATGTCTCCCATTGGGGAAGCCACTATAGTATTATTTCCTTTTAAGGCTACTACTACATTATATTTGCTAGATATAAATTTAGAATAAAAAATTCTATTTTTTTGGATTTCATACACTTTTTTTCCTAAAAACCTTCCTAATTCTCCTGGATGGGGTGTCATAACAATAGGAGAATCTCTGTGGAGTAAAAGTTTTGGATTAATAGATAGACAATTTATAGCGTCTGCATCTATTACTATTGGCTTTTTAAAATGTTTTATTATTTCTTCAATTATATATAATCTATCCTGATCTACTCCAAATCCAGGACCAATAGCTATAGCATCCATTTTGTCTATTTCCTTTAGAATCTTTGGCAATGAAATTTCTACAAAATGTCCCTTTCCCATATCATCTATTGGCTTAATTATAGCTTCTGTTAACTTTATTGATATTATATTTGCTAATGACTTAGGAACCATTGTGTATACTAGTCCTGATCCTGTTCTTAAAGCTGCTTGCGAAGTTAAGTATGGAGCACCTGTCATACCTAGACTCCCTGCTATAATAGCTACCCTACCATAACTTCCTTTATGACTATCTTTTCTTCTTTTTGGTAGCAAACCCATTATATCACTATTCATTGATATATTCATGTGATTTTCATATCCTATTCCTATAGCAAAAGCTATGGCATAATTTCTCTCATGAGAAATAGATATGTCTAAATTACTTAATCCTAATTCCTTCATTTTATTATCTAATTTAGCATTTATATTTATATAAGGTTTCCCTCTTTCATTGTGAAGAACTTCTATATCATGCCAATTAATATATCCAATTCCACTTCCCAAAACTTTACTAATAGCTTCCTTAGCAGCAAATATACCTGCAATACTATTAACTTTATACTTTCTTTTAGAAAAGTATTCTATCTCTTTTCCAGTAAAAACTTTCTTTAAAAACTTATCCTTTTTTGCAGAAAATATCCTTTCTATTCTATTTATATCTACAATATCTACTCCAGTTTTAATATTATTATCCATAATTTATCTCAATCTTTCTTTGTCTATTTCTTCTATGATTTTAGAACCTAACAATCCATGAAAAAATGTATATGTTTCATCTATCCATTCTTCATAATCATGTTTTATATTAATTAATTCCTTTAATCTTGTTCTTAAAATATATAATTCTTCTGTTGACTTATCTAATACTTCTTCCTTAATTTTCAATTCGTTATATCCATATTTTATTGTAGCATTTAACAATTTTGCATTTGCTTCCCTTATTTCTTGAGGTATGGTTTCTAATTCAAAAGTTAACTCTTCTAAGTCATTATTTATTATTTCTATTCTATCTTTATACTCATCTAAAAATTTTATATTCTCTTTTTTATTTTCATTATTTATTGAATCTGATACCCCCAGTATCATTTTCATAGATTTTAATTTTTCTTTTTCTAATTTTTTAACTTCCTTTTCTATTTCTTTTTCTTTATCTACTTTTTCTTTTAAATCTTCTTTTAAATTTATTATATCTTTATCCTTAACATCTCCAAATAATTTAATCCAATTAGGATCTGTATGTAAAAATGGTATTTTGTTTTTTCTAAGTATTTTTTCATCTATATTTAGATTTGAATTTTTCCCAAATATTTCAAACATATAATCACCTCACTATATACATTTTAATCCTTATATGAATATATTACAATAGTAGAACCTTGCTTTTATAAAACTAGCAAATAAGAAGCCTTTAAGAAGATTTTAAAAAATATATCTATATTTTGCTTAAATTGAACTTGACATTATAATAAAAAACCTTTAATATATAACTTAATACATAAAAGCGTTGAAAGAGAGAAAGATATCTTCGATTATTCTTAGAGAGTTGGGAAGGGTGAAAACCGACAATAACAAGATATGTAATATACACTCTTAAGCTGGTTTGCTAAATGATTTTTCTAGTAGGCAAATTCCAATGCCCATGGTTATAGGGGATAAGACTGTTAGGTCTGATTGAGTGATGACAATGTCATAATTAGGGTGGTACCACGAATATATAATCTTTCGTCCCTATAAATATAGCTTAAGCTATATTTATAGGGATGGAAGATTTTTTTATATCCAAAAACATTCAATCTGACAAAATTATAAGGAGGAAAAGAAAATGATAAAAAGAAAAATTAATAGTTTAGTATCAATTTGTTTAATTGCTGTAATAGTTTTATCAGGTTGTAATGGAAATAATACCGATGAAAATTCTAGTGACGATACCCTTACAATAGGTATTAACCAATTAGCAGAGCATCCTGCATTAGATGGTGCTAGAAAAGGCTTCGAAGATGGATTAAAAGAACTAGGAGTAAATGTAAAAATAGACTACCAAAATGCTCAAGCAGATATTCCTACTTCACTTAGTATCTCTCAAAAATTTGCAAGAGATAATGTTGATTTAATATACACTATAGGGACTGCAGCAGCTCAGTCTGCTAAGCAATCTACATCAGATATACCTATACTTTTCAGTGCCATAACCGATCCTGTATCAGCTGGATTAGTAGATACTATGGAAAAACCTGGTGGGAATATAACTGGAACTTCTGATGAAAGTCCTATAGCTAAACAGTTACAAATATTCAAGGATTTAGATAAAAACATAAAGAAAATTGGAATTATATTTAATACTAATGAAGAAAACTCAAGTAGCCAAGTTGAAAAAGCAAAGAAAGTTGCTAAAGAACTTGACCTGGAAATAGTGGACAAAGGCATTGCAACTATAAGTGATATACCACAAACTGTAGACTCTCTTATTAAAAATGTAGATGGAATATATACAATAGCAGACAATATGGTAGCTTCTGGAATAAATATAGTTTCAGAAAAAGCTACTAAAAATAATCTTATTACAGTAGGAGCTGAAGATGCTCATGTAAAAGGTGGAATTCTTATTTCTGATGGAATTAGCTACTATGAACTTGGAAAACAAACTGCTCATATGGCGAAAGAAATATTAATCGATGGTAAATCACCTAGTGATATTCCCTCTTCAACTTCAGAAAATACAAAAAAGTTTTTTAATATAAATACATTAGAACAATTAGGATTAGATAAGGAAAATACAACTTTTAAAGATGCAAAAGAAATTGGAAAATAATTATATTATACTTATAAGAATGGAGAGGTAAAAAATGAAATCATTAATTATTACATCAATAGAACAAGGACTCATATTTGCAGTTTTGGCTATAGGAGTATTGTTAACTTATAAAATTTTAGATATTGCTGATCTTTCAGTAGAGGGTACTTTCCCCCTTGGTGCCTTTGTATTTGCCAAATTTATTTCCATGGGAATAAACCCTATAATTAGTACTTTATTAGCTTTTATTGCTGGAAGCTTGGGAGGGCTCCTTACTGCAATACTCTTTACTAAACTTAGAATAAAACCATTACTTTCTGGGATACTTACTATGACTATACTTCATTCTGTTAATCTTAGAATTAATGGGAAATCAAATATACCACTTTTTAGTTATGATTCTATTTTTGATTTAGCTAACAGTTTACTAATATTAATTATTATTGTTTTGTTTCTAAAAATTATAATGGATTCTTTTTTAAAAACAGAAACTGGATATTTATTAATAGCCACTGGGGATAATGAAGCACTAGTAAAGTCCCTTGGACAAAGTAGCAATAAATATAAAATAATCGGACTTATGTTATCTAATGGTCTAATTGCATTAAGTGGTGCACTAATGGCACAAATACAAGGATTTGCTGATATTACCATGGGTAGTTCTATTATCGTAGTCGCTCTTGCTTCCATTATAATAGGTGACACTATAATAAAAAGCTCAGACAAATTGAAACACACTACTCGCGCTATAACTGGTGCTATTATTTATAAAATCATTTGGGGTATTGCCATAGAATACGGTCTACAACCTGGTGATCTTAAGGCTGTAAGCGCTATCATTGTAATCGGATTTTTATCTTATAATAATTTTTTTGGAGATTTTATAAATCTTACTAAGAGAAAGGATGGGAAAAAAGATGCTAGAAATAAAAAATCTATCAAAGAGTTTTAATAAAAACACAGATAATGAAATAAACATTTTCAGTGGACTCGACTTAGAAATAGAAGAAAATAAATGTACTGCAATTATTGGATCCAATGGATGTGGGAAAAGTACCCTTTTAAATATAATAGGAGGAAGTATAAAACATGATAATGGAAAAATAATTTTAAAAGGAAGAGATATTTCTAAATTAAAAGAAGAAAAAAGATCTAATTATATGGGTAGAGTTTACCAAAACCCTTCAATGGGTGTATCTCCTTCTCTTACAATTCTTGAAAATATGAGTTTAGCTGATAAAAAAGGAGACAGGTTTTCACTAAGAAAATTAGTTAAAAGAGATAATATAGATAGATACAAAGAACTTTTAAAAGATCTTAATTTAGGTCTTGAAAATAAATTAAATACTAAAGTAAAGTTTTTATCTGGTGGACAAAGACAATCTCTATCTCTTATAATGTCAGCTATGAAACATCCTGATTTATTACTTCTTGATGAACATACTGCAGCTTTAGATCCAAAAACTTCCGCTGTAATTATGGAAAAAACAAGAGAATTAATAAAAAAATATTCAATTACAACTATTATGATTTCTCATAATATGAGAGATGCTATAAAATATTCTGATAGAATAATAATGTTAGATAAGGGAAAAATTGTACTGGATAAGAAAAGTATAGATGTTACAGAAGATGAACTTATTAATATATATAGATCTAAACTTGAAACAGTTGCTTAATAAAAATAATTCTTGACATTTTTATTTTAAGGTTATATTATATAAAGCAACATAAAAAATACTTAGATGGAGAAAATGATATTGTTCTTATTCTCAGAGAGTTGGGTAAGGTGAAAGCCAACATTAAGATAATATGTAATATTCACTCCAGAGTAAATTTGCTAAATGATTTTTCTAGTAGGCAAATTCCAAAGCCCATGGTTATAAGGGATAGGACTGTTAGGTCTGATAAGTGATGACTTTTTGTCATAATTAGGGTGGTACCACGGATTAATAATCTTTCGTCCCTATAAATATAGCTAATAAGCTGTATTTATAGGAGCGAAAGATTTTTTT